>DYDV01000040.1 GCA_020404465.1 Rickettsia endosymbiont of Omalisus fontisbellaquei | reverse complement strand
TAGTGGAGCAATTAAGATAATATCTCCTATTGACGATTTACCGGCTTTCAAAGCAGGGCTTAAAGGCGGAGATTACATAGTAGGAGTGAATGACGAGTTAGTTTCTACCCTTGGTCCTAATAAAGCTATAAAAGAAATGCGTGGTACCCCTGGTACTAAGGTTAAATTGTTGATAATTAAGGAAGAAGAGGTAAAACCGCAAGAAATAGAACTTACTCGCGAAATAGTAAAAATCAAGCCGATAAAAGCACATTTAGAAAAAAATAATATTGCATATATACGTATAACTACTTTTAATGAATCAACAATTTCTGAGCTGAAGGCAGCAGTAAAGAAGTTAAAAACTGAAAGTAAAGATGATCTTAAAGGTATAATTCTAGATTTACGTAATAATGCTGGTGGTATACTCGATCAAGCTATTGCCGTTAGTGATTATTTTATTGATTCTGGTGTAATTGTAACAACAAAAGGTAGAACTGTATCAAGTAATAGCGAAACTAAAGCAAATGAGTTTTCGTTAAAGGCCCCCAAAATACCTATGATAGTTTTAATAAACGGTAATTCTGCCTCTGCCTCGGAAATAGTTGCCGGAGCTTTGCAAGATCATAAAAGAGCAATAATACTTGGCACTAAGTCTTTCGGTAAAGGATCAGTTCAGGCTTTAACGCAAATCAATTCTAGGGCTGCCGTAAAACTCACTATATCTAAATATTACACCCCAAGCGGTCGTTCTATTCAAGCAGAAGGAATAGAGCCTGATATTTTAATTGAGCCGGCAAAAGTTGAGTATCCTGAGGTGAAAAAAATAGATAAGCGTTTCTCTGAAAGTTCTTTAAAAAATTATTTAAAGAATGATAATGCAAAAAATAAAGACAATAACGGAAAAGATAATTCATCTAAAAACAAAGATAGTAAAAAAGAAACAAAAGCTAAAAATAATAAACAAGAAGAGAATGAATTATCGGAATTATACAAAAAAGATTATCAATTTGCTCGTGCTTATGATGTAATTACAGGGTTGATTATTAATAAAAAGCTAGGTGATTAGATTCTAAAACGTCATTGCGAGCGGTCAAAGACCGCGTGGCAATCCAGAAAAATAATAAAAAACTCTGTAAATCAGAATTTTTAACTGGATTGCTTCGTCAAAACTTGCAGTTTTTCCGTAGCTCAGACGTTAAATAACACTAGGCTGTGTGAAAGAGAATTAAATTAATTTTCCTTCACACAGACTAAACAAAAATGACATAAAAGGAGTCATTAAAAACGAAATAACTATTAGGTTATAATGAACCATAATAAGTATATAGTAAGATTATCATTCATTATATTGTTTCTTAATATTGTCATAAATATGATGTTTTACCGTTATTTTATGATAAAAGAAATGATAGTAAAACAAGTAGCTTTGGAACATACTAAAATTGCTGAACTTTATACTAATAACATTTGGAATACTCATCAGAACGTAATCAGTAAATTACATAAATTTGGTTATTTAAAATTATTACAAGATCAAGAGTTTATTGATTTTGCAAAGATTACCGCTCAATGGTTTACTAATCTTAATATTAATATTTCTCTCTACGATCTTAAAGGTAATAAATTCATCACTAGTAATATGCTACATATGTATAGTGTAGACAATTATAAAGATGACAGTTTGGTTGAGATAATTACCGCAAAAATCGATAAATATTTTTTAAAGTCCTTTACTTCCAAAGCCCCACTTCGAGATGCTTTTGAAGGTATTACAAGTCATATATTATTCCCAAAGGTAGTAATAGAAAATGAGAGTGATTTAACAGTGGAAGAAGCTTCCTTTGTTACTAGCTATATACCTGTTATAGATAATAATTTAGATTTTCCTGTAGATGCAGTATTTGAGATTAATACTAATATTACAGGTCAGTGGAGCAATATAACGTCTCTTGAGCAAAAGGTATTTATAACTTTTATTATTATTTTTATAATATTCTGTACTATAATTATTAGTAATACTAACTATGCTAGACAAATTATTGAGGAGCAGTTTGAAACAAATAGAAATTTAAAAGCTCAAATAGTAAAGGTAGAAAAAACCACTTCTTCAAATACAAAGTTTTTTGCTAATATTAGTCATGAGTTGCGTACACCACTTAATGCTATAATAGGTTTTTCGGAAATTCTTATGTCGGAAAGGGATGCAGAAAAAAGTAAAAATTATATTAAAGATATAAATGATGCCGGTAAACATTTGCTTAGTATGATTAATGATATTTTAGATCTTTCTAAAGCTTCTGCCGATAAATTAAAAGTAGATAGTATAGATCTTGATTTAAATAAATTAATTAGTTCTTCGCTGATACTTGTTAAGCCTCGTGCCGATCAAGCCGAAGTGGCTTTAATTAGTAGATTACCGAGAGAGCATGTTGTTATAAAGGCTGATCCAAAAAGGCTAAAACAAGTATTCTTAAATCTTTTATCAAATGCTGTGAAATTTACAAATTCCGGAGGAAGTGTTACTATTGCACTTGAAAAAGATGAGTTAGCAAAATTAGTATATATAAAAGTTATAGATACCGGCATCGGTATTGAGGAAAAAGATATACCAAAAACTTTATCGGCGTTCGGTCAAATTGATAGTGAGCTTAGTCGAAAATATGAGGGTACCGGTCTTGGGTTGCCGCTTACTAAAAAGCTGGTTGAACTTATGAATGGTAAATTTGATTTGCAAAGTAAGATAAATGAAGGTACCACCATAACAATAACTTTTAAATATGACGGTAGTATTGAAATATAAAAAATTGCATTGCCTAGAAAGGGTAGATATTGTCATTGCGAGGAGCGAAGCGACGTGGCAATCTTGTCAAGCATCCTGAGATTGCTTCGTCAATTATTTTATAATTTCCTCGCAATGACGTAAGCTTTTTAGATTATCAACTCTTTCTAGCCAATACTTAAAAAATTGTGTGGAATATTAAAAAATTTTCGGTATTATAAGAAACATTACAAATTCAAAAAATATATGAAACTGATTATCCTATTATTTACTTTTTTATTTTCCATGTTTTCTTTTGGAGAAAGCGAAACTATTAAAGGAAAGCCTTTAAAATATGCAGCAAATAATGATTTTGAAAATAGGCTAGATGAGCAGGAGCAAGAAATTAGAAGGTTAATCGGTAAAGTTGAGATTTTGCAGCATAAAGTTGATATGTTAACGCAAAACTCAAATATTCCGAATCAAGAAGAAAATATGGAAGTTTTAGAAGTTAGCAATTCAAAAAAACAAGATATTTTTGATGTAGCTTTGCTTAAAGATATGCCGGATGCTACTCCCAAAAAAACCGTTGCGGTTAATAAAGATATAGCTCCCGATAAGCAAGCTTATGATTTGGCTCTAGCTGATTATAAAGATAATAAGCTTACTGAAGCAAAAGATAAATTTAAAAATTTTATCCAAAAATATCCTAACAGTTCGCTAATTAGTAATGCTTATTTTTGGTACGGGGAATGTTTTTTTAAACAAAAAGATTATAACGGAGCAGCTGTTAACTATTTAAAAGGCTATAAAGAAGCACCGAAAGGGGCAAAATCTTCCGATGGGTTATTGAAGTTAGCACTTTCTTTAGGTGAACTAAAAAAGACAGCAGAAGCTTGTAATATGCTTGCTAAGCTTGATAAGGAATTTCCAACTAATAGAACTGTCGCATCCAAGAAAATGGCAGAAGATGCTAAGATCAAATTTGGCTGTAAAAATAAATAAAAATAATAAAATATGACTGATATTTTAGATGAAGTATTGAGTGATCAAAATGAAGAAAAAAGGTTAATTTTTTTCAAAAAACTTTTACCTGTAATAATAATTATTTCTATAATAGCTATTACTATAATGGTTGTTAATAATAATAATAAAGATAAAAGAGTTAAAAATAACCAAAAAAACGGAGATGTTCTTGTTAAAACCGTTAGTTTGGAAACAACAAAAGATAATGAAGAATTAGCTTTTAATACTTTAGAGAATTTAGTTACTACTAGTAATACTAGAATAAAAGAAATAGCTGCATTAGAACAAGTAGCTATAAAGATTTCGGAAAAAAAATATTCAGAAGCGAAAGACCTGCTTAATAAAATTATTGAAAATAAAGAATATTCTGAAATTTCTACTTCTTATGCACGTATTTCATGGTGTGGTCTTGTTATTGATAATCAAAATCTAGATATTCAAGATAAAGAAAAACTGACAAAATATTTAAATTATTTTGATAACGAGAAAAAACCTTTTTGGGCTACAGCAACTATTATGAAAGCTATGTGGGATATTAAGAATAATATGAAACCGCAAGCAGAAAAAAATCTAAGAAATTTATTAATTTCAAATAATGTATCTGATTTGTTAAAAGATCAGGCTAAGGCATTGCTTGTAAATTTAAATAAATAATAATTCATACTTAAGGAAAAATATGACAAAAAAAATAGCACTTCTGTTATTACCGTTTATTTTAATTTCATGTAACGGGCTTGGACCTAAAAGGGTAAAAAATATTGTTGAACTGACTCCTAAATTATCACTGCAAACTAATGAGTCTATATATTTAGATTCTAATGCAAATATATATTCATTTAATGTAAATATGCTTAAGAATAAACAGTATAGTTTCGCTAGAAGCAAAACAATTACTGAGCCGATTTTTATCGGCGATATGATTTATGCATTGGATATTAGATCAAATATTTCTGCATTTTCTATAGAGAAAAATAAAGTTATTTGGTCTTATAATTTAAGTAGAAATAAGAAAGATAATTATATAGGCGGCGGAATTTTATATAATAACGGAAAATTATACGTAACATATGGTTCAAGATTGCTCGTAGTACTAGATGCAAAATCAGGTTATGAAATAATTAGAAAAGAACTTCCGGATATTATCAGAATTAAGCCTGTTATGTTAAATGATAATACTGTCTTAGTGCAAACTATCAGTAATCAAACAATTGCTTTAAATGCAGAAACTTTAAAAACCGTATGGGAGCATGAAAGCCTTGCGGAAGTTTTATCGGCTAGTTATTTTATGACGCCGATAGTACAACATGACAATGTAATAGTGACTTATAATTCTGGTCAAGTACTTGCCTTAAATATAAAAACCGGTGAAGTAAGATGGAATTTTGAGTTTACAAATCTTAACGATCGTACAGCTATACCGAATTTTGACGAATCAAGTATTTTATGTACCCCTGTTCATGATAATATGAATTTATATATAGCAACCGGTCTTGGTAAGCTTATTAAGCTGAATATAGCAACCGGTAGCGTTATTTGGCAGGTAAATGCTGAGGATATTCAATCAATGTCTTTAATTGGTAATAGTCTATTTGTAACAAATAATGCAAGACAAATAGCAGCATTTAATCCTGAAACAGGGAAAGTAAAGTTTGTAGCTGATTTAAATGATGGAAAAGACCCTAAGAAACTAAAATCTGCTACTTTTTTAACCCCTTTTGTTGGAGTTGATAATAACAATAAGCGAAGTTTAAATGTTATTTCCGTTAACGGTGTTTTATATAGTTTTGATGTTGATAATAATGGATTAAATATGATGCCTCATATCGACAAAATTATAAAAAATATTCGTTATTATGGAATAAGAGCAAATAATAATTTATATTTTTCTACGGATAGAAAAATAATATTCGGAAGTAAATAGATTATACTCCAAATAAATTGAGTAATAGGTAGACGAAGTTTAATTTAGAAAAGAGCTAGGAGTTTTACAAGACGAGGAGCGGAGCGTATACTTAAATACGTGAGCACCGCAGTGCTTGTAGAACGATGTAGCCAATTTTGCAAATTAAACGAGTATATTTAACTTGACAAATGGCAGGGATTAATGCTATTAAATATGTTTCTTAAGTCTTTATTTAAAAAATTAAAATTAAAAAGATACTATTGTGAAAACTTACTCGGCAAAGCCATCGGAAATTGAAAAGAAATGGTGGGTCATAGACGCAAAGAATATTGTACTAGGACGACTCGCTAGCAGGGTTGCTAATATGCTACGTGGTAAGCATAAGCCTAGCTTTACGCCTCATTTAGATTGTGGTGATAACATAATCATAATTAATGCAGAGCATATAAAACTGACTGGTAAAAAAGCAAATCCCAAAGACGGGAAAATATATTACAGGCATACAGGATTTCCAGGGGGCATTAAGGATACTACCGCAGGTAAAATCTTAAGCGGTAAATACCCTGAGAGAGTTATTAAAATGGCTGTAAAAAGAATGATTACAAGAAATGCTTTAGGTGCTAAGCAGATGAGTAATTTGTATGTTTATGCAAGTAGTGATCATCCTCATGTAGGACAGCAGCCTGCAATTTATGATTTTGCAAGCCAAAATCCAAAAAATAAAAAGTAATTACCTATGACAAAGTTAAAGATTAAAACAGATAAGCCATTAACTAAAGAAGTTCTAACTTCTGAGAAGCTAGCAGTAAAAGCACCTAAAGAAAAAATAGATAATTCAGGCAGGTTTTATGCTACAGGTAAAAGAAAAAATGCTATAGCACGAGTATGGCTTAAATTAGGAAAAGGAAAAATAGTTGTTAATAAAAAAACAATAGACCAGTATTTTCCTTCTGAAACTTATGTAAAAACGATCTTACAACCTTTTGTTTTAACAAAAACTATTGATCAGTATGATGTAATTTGTACTGTTAAAGGTGGAGGAATTTCAGGACAAAAAGGAGCAATTTTACATGGAATTTCTAAGGCTTTAGATATATCTACTCCGGACTTTCATGTTATTTTACGTAAAGGCGGCTTTTTAACACGTGATTCTAGGGTAGTAGAGCGTAAGAAATACGGACAACGTAAAGCACGTAAGAAAACACAATTCTCTAAACGTTAGGATATTGGCCATTGTTACATGGCTCGAGAAACCTATTCAATGTCATTCCCGCGTAGGCGGGAATCTAGTAAAACATTAAAAATAAGTTTTCTATATGTTTATTTTATCAAATATGTAGCTTTTGTATCAATATTGAAGTTATTTTTTCTGGATTCCCGCCTACGCGGGAATGACATAAACAAGCCTATACGACAACGCCTACGATCTTAACAAGTTATACAAACATTCTCCCCTGGCGGGGTAGCTCAGCTGGTTAGAGCGACGGAATCATAATCCGTGTGTCGGGGGTTCAAATCCCTCCCTCGCTACCATTCATTATCTTTTAATCGTACTAACATTATTATATAAAAATCTAATGGCATTGGCTTAAAACAGCAACAAGAATCTTTTTATATTGAATTAAACGAAAATACTGATTTTCTCAAAAAATTTTTTATTTGGTTGAAAGATAATATTTAATATTTGAACTTATGTATGGGACTGTTAACAAAATAAATTTTAAAGCTAATTAAATTCCTTTTTGCTGCAAATTATAAGATTTTTTTGAAATATGAATAACTATTCTTTCAAGAATCTTATTAATTTTCACTAAAAATTCTTTTTAATTATCAATTAAAATTATTTTGTTAACAGTCCCATAGTAAATTGATTAGCACTTGGTACTTCGTTGCTCGTCAACTCGCCTATTAGTATATAGACTTCTCTCCTCACGCCTGTCACCAAGCTCAACTGAATTCACTATAGTTAATTGATTTATAGGGAAACCACGTTTGAAATTATTTATTACCTAAATCATTTTTTACGTAATTTATTCTTCTAAATAATTTATTTTCAATGTATTATTTCTACAAAAAGTATTAGAGGCAACGATGCAAAAATATTGGAAATATTTATTTTTTAGCTTTCTACTAATTGTTTGTCAAATCAATACAGCTTGGGCATTAGAGAATAAAGCTAAATCATCTATAGATTATTATAATGAAGGGGTTCATTTATATAATTCAGGTAAAAACGAATTGGCTCTTGAAGCATATAATAAAGCTATTGAATTAGATCCCAGTGATTCTGACTCATATAATAACAAAGGCATCATATTAGAAGACCTAGGTAAATATGATTTAGCTCTTGAAGCATATAATAAAGCTATTAAGATAAACCATAATGATTTAAAGGCATACAACAACAAAGGAAATATATTTTCTAAATTAGGTAAATATGAACAAGCGCTAAAGGTATATAATAATGCTATTGAAATAAACTCTAATGATTCAAAAATATATAATAATAAAGGAGTTGTATTAGAAAAATTAGGTAAATATGATTTAGCTCTTGAAGTATATAACAAAGCTATTGAATTAAATCCTAGTTATTCAGACGCTTATAACAACAAAGGTATGGTATTAGAAAGTTTAGATAGAAATGAATTAGCTCTTGAAACATATAATAAAGTTATTGAATTAGATCCCAGTGATTCTGACTCATATAATAACAAGGGAATTGTATTAAAAAAATTAGGTAAATATGATTTGGCCATTGAATCATTTGACAAAGCTATTAGATTAAATCCTAAGAACCCACGTCCATATAACAATAAAGGAGTTATATTAAAAGACTTAGGTAAGTATGATTTAGCTCTCGAATTATATAATAAAGCTATTGAATTAAACCCAAATGATTTGGATGCATATGTTAACAAAGGAAATATATTTTCTAAATTAGGTAAATACGAACAAGCACTTAAAGCATATGATAAAGCTATTGAGTTAAATCCTAATAATGCAAAAATATATAATTATCAAGGGATAGTTTATGCTGAATTAAAAAAATTTGACCTTGCAATGAATGCTTTCAATCAAGCAATTAAATTAAAGCCTAGAGATTATTTTGCTTATAAAAATAAGAGTATTTTGTTAGCTAATAACGGTAAATATGACTTAGCTCTTAAAGTAACAAACGAGGCTCTAAAATTAAACCCAAATGATCCTGTCTTACAAAATAATAATAAGCATTTATTAAAATTAATTAATGAAAAATAAACTAGCTATATTTTTTCTCAATAATTACTGAGCTAATTAGAAGATTGATATATTAATATTACATGTGGGTTTGATCATAGTATCTAGAAATACAACTTGCAATACTAATAATTTTAGTATTTTTAACTGGACCTAGTTACACAGGTCACAGGGTGGTAGTGGAAAAAACGATCCATGCAACAAACCGCGTAACAATAGCATAATTAAAAAATTAGGTTTAGTATGACAACAATATGTTCATTAAGTGAAAAAAAATGTATCCCATGTGATGGTGGAGTTCCACCGCTTGAGAAAAAAGAAATTGATAAATTACTAGCGGAGTTACAAAATGAATGGCAAGTAAATGAATTAGGGCATCTTTATAGAAAATATAAATTTCCTAACTTCATAAAAGCTATGGAATTTGCAAATAAAATAGCCGAAATTGCCGAGCAGGAAGCTCATCATCCCGATTTAACTATATCTTGGGGAGTATGTAGTGTTGAAATATGGACTCATAAGATTAATGGTCTTACCGAAAATGACTTTATATTGGCTGCAAAAATAGAAAGTAAAATCTAATTATTTTCAAATGGTAATAATTAATTACTTAAGTGAAAAGAATAATAGCAAAAATCACACAAGGATGAACAGTTAAACGATGGTTACTTAATTAAATTATTGAATTATAACAATAATCTTAATATTATTTAATAATAAAGGATATATTTATCATAAATATAAGGTAATATTATGGCAAATTATTACATTAAGTTTTTACCAAATATAGTCAATTTAATCAGTTATTTTTGCAAACTTACTTTATTACCAAATTTAATATTTGCTGATTCTAGTGGAAATACCTATGAACAAAACCTAGACAAAAATAAGGTATATTCTGCACATTTAAAACCTTTTTCTAATACCTCTACATACTTTTTAGATGAGCATCCTGATCATACCTTTGTACATATTGCTAATAAAAAATATATTTTATGTGGATTGGTTAGAGAGCTAAAATTTGCGTTTGAAGATATAAATTCATGGTTTTTAATGCCGGAAGCTCAAATTGATAAGGTTAATTGGGAAACTGAAACAACAACAAATCACTGTCTAAGTAATTTTATTATAAATTTATTTCATATAAGAGAGGTAAAAGATTTTATTGCTAATATAACTATATCTAACTTAGCAAATGTATTTACTGCACATATAATCGGTGATAATAATTATAGCCTAATAAAGAATGATAGTACATATTATATGGTTGAATCTAGTTGCGATAAAGATATTAGTTTATTGTCTAGAGGAACAAATGAGTGTGCTGTATTTACTTTAGGCAATGATACAGATATCTCATTATTTAGTGCTATAAATGAATTAATTGAAGGTGATAGAGAGGTAAATAGTGCTGCTACAGGTAATTTTGTTATCTATATTATAGCAGTAACATTAAGTATATTAGGCATAAGATATGTAGCTAATAAAATTAAGGTACATATAAGTCCAGATCACTATGATAATAATGATCAGCATAATGTATGTCTAGGTCAAATAGAGGATCAAGAGGCTCTAAATAGTTAAGTATATATAAAACTTTTATTAGATTCTGTGAGCGAAAATTAATAAGATTTTTGCAGTAATAGTTGTTCCTATTTCAAAAAAATCTTATAATTTATAGCTAAAAAGAGCAAAAATGTGAGCGTTCACGGGTCTTGCATGGTTTATTATTCCTCTATTTGCTCCCGTCTTGTTGCATGGCTCTTATGTCATTCCTGCGAAAGCAGGAATCCAAAAAAAAGTAATATATTGTGACCCAAACAAATAAAAAAATAGTTTTACAGCATCGATTAGATTTTACTGTCGAATTTGATGTATGGATGCCTAAAGAAATAGTTTTAGATTTACCGTTTCCATTTCTAGCTCCTATATTAGGAGTAAATTTACCTATTATATGCAATAAACATATGTGGTTTGAACTTAAAGATAATGAAGAGGAGCAATCAATAAGAGATAGTCAGATAATTGAACAAATAGGAGAAATGTTAGAAAAAAATATTTACCGTTTATTTCAAATCTTAAAGATTTAAATGATATTATCCCCTTATTATACGAAGATAAGGCAAAAAAACATCGTTGGGATATACCATGTACAGGAGGACAAACAACAAAATTTTTAACAATAATAAATTATATTTTAGGAAGAAAACAGGAGGCAATAAAAATAATAGAAAATTATCTTACTAAAATTCCAAAATTTGCTGAAACTCTAGAAGAATTAAAAGAACAAATGCAAAACAATACGCCTCATCCAGCAAATGTAAAATATCTTACACTTATGCCTAAAATTTAATCTATGCTTAAAGTATAAATACAGCAAATTTTTGAAATTAAAAGCTCGATTTATCTCGCTTTATGCTGGATTCTTGCTTCCGCAGGAATGACACCGAGTACTTTTTTCTTGAACCATTCAACAACGCCGGTCACTCCTCACGTATGTCTATATACGCTGCGGTTCGAGGTGAAGTGTCTCCGGAGGGAAGCCTCCCTAAACCCTCGTTTCCGAAAAGGTCTACTGAATTAATGATTCAAATTCTTTTACGACGGCTTGATAAAGTTTCCGTTTGAAAGGAATTATAATGGATAATAGCTCGTCAAGTGATGCCCAGCGCCATTGGTCGAATTCGGGATTAGGCATATTTATATTAATGTCTTCATTATTCCCGGTAAATCTAATTAGAAACCAGCGTTGTTTCTGTCCACGAAAATTACCGTTCCACAATTTAGGTATTAAAAAGCTTGGTACATCATAACTATACCAGCATTTGCTTTCAGCAATAATATATCCTTTATCGCTTCCTATTTCTTCTAACATCTCACGCATTGCTGCAATACTTGGAGTTTCGCCGGGAACTATCCCACCTTGCGGCATTTGCCATGCAGATATTTTTGTATCTATTCTTTTACCGACAAATATGTGGTTATCGGCATTTAATATCATCATGCCGACCCCTGGTCTATATGGTAAATCAAGATGTTTTTTGGAAGAATTTCTCATTATTTTTTTTACTTTAAAAAATCAATTATAATTTTACTACTTTATTTTTACCTGTTGTTTTAGCCTCATACATAGCTTTGTCAGCACGTTCAATGAAAGATTCTATTGATTCTTCTTTTTTATATTCCGTAACTCCGATTGAAATAGTTTTTTTTAAAGGTTCAATTTGATCTTCAATGGGAAAATCCATATATTCTATTTTAACTCTAACTCTCTCCGCAGTTTCAATCGCTTTAGAAATATCTATATCCGTTAAGAGTATAGTAAATTCTTCACCGCCGAATCTTGCTATTAAGTCTGTTACTCTGAGAGTATTCTTCAAAATACGGGATACAATTGTTAAAACCTTATCGCCTGCTTGATGACCGTAAGTATCGTTTACATGTTTAAAATTGTCGATATCGCACATAAGTAAATATAATTTAATACTTTCTTTATTAGCTTTCTCAATCATTTGTTTGAGATGTATATCGAAATAGCGGCGATTAAATAAGCCGGTTAAGCCGTCTTTAGCTGCTAAATTAACACTTTGTTCAAGATCATTACGTAAATTATCTTGATATTGCTTACGCCTTAATTGTGTTCTAATTCTAGCAAGCAATTCGCTTTCTTCTATAGGATAAACGAAATAATCATTAATACCGAGTTCAATACCTTTCACAACCAAAGGCATACCGTCTTCATCAATTTGTAAAATTATTACCACGCCGCTTATTTCTGCTTTACCTCTTAAAATAACACTGATTCTTAAAGGATCTTCATTTTCGAGCGTACTACTGATAATTACTAAATCGGGTGTATATTCATTTATAATATCTAATTCATCGGAATTACTTATCACCTTTACGTTTTGGGTAATCTTAAGTAACATTTGTTTTATATTTTTAGCTTGTACTACATCATCATTAATTAGTAATATTTTTTTATCTGCAAAAGTGTCATGCATTTCAATATTTGTTACGCCTAATAATGCATTAGTGCTATTACGAAGCTTTAACTCATCAATTAAGCTTTTCATTCTAGATAGCGATTTAAGTCTTACAAATAAAGCAGTATCGTTAATAGGCTTTGTTAAAAACTCATCAGCTCCTGCTTCAAGACCTTTAACTCGATCATCAATATCGGAAAGTGCAGTTACCATTACAACCGGTATATGAGTAGTTTCCGAATTGGTTTTTATAATCTTACATACCTCAAATCCATCCATTTCCGGCATCATAACATCAAGTAGTATAATATCAATTTTTTCCTTTTTCAGAATTGCTAATGCTTCTTTGCCGCTATTTGCAGTAAGAACTGTATAATACTCTTTTAAAAGTTTGGCTGTTAGTAATTTAATATTGGTTTCTATATCGTCTACTACTAATATTGTGGTCATAAGATTAAATTCTTGTTTTTAAAGGAAATAATTTGTATATTTATACTTTAATTTTAAGTCTTAAATGTATAATATATGAAAATTTCAGCAAATTCAATTAGAACAGGTAACATATTAGTTTATAATAATGATTTATGGGTTGTAAGTAAAACGCCGGAACATACACAACCTGGGAAAGGTGGAGCTTATGTACAAGTTGAGATGAAAAATTTAAAAACAGGTACAAAGCGTAACGATAGATTCAGTTCTTCCGATTATTTAGAAAAAGCCGAACTTGAGCAAAAAGATTATCAATTTTTATATTTTGAAGGTGATGATTTAGTATTGATGGATACAAAACATTTTGATCAAATAAATGTTCCCAAGAAAATTTTAGAAGAAAAATTACCTTTCTTAACTGAAAATATGGTTGTTAAAGTCGAATTTTATAATGAAAAGCCTTTAAATATTGAGCTTCCTCCAACTGTTATACTTGAGATTAGTGAAACTGATCCGATAATAAAAGGAGCAACCGCTACTGCTTCTTATAAACCGGCAATTTTAACAAACGGCATTAAAGTTAAAGTACCGCAATATTTAGAAATAGGAGAAAGAATTGTTGTTAAAACTGATGATATGACATATGTCGAGCGAGCGAAGTAAGCTGTTTTATTGAACTATGGATGTCGTTCCTAGGTAAAAACGACGTTGTTACATGGATCGAAAAGCACACTCGATGTCATTCCCGCGTAGGCGGGAATCCAGCATAAAGCAAGATAAATCGAGCTTTTAATTTCAAAAATTTGCTGTATTTATACTTTTTTCTGGATTCCCGCCTGCGCGGGAATGACATAAAATGAGCCATGCAACAACGCTTCTAAAAGCGTAAATGACACAATAAATTAACTATTAAAATCAAATGCAACCTATAACTAATTTATTAATTAATGCCCTGCGTAAAGCTGTTAAGTTTTTGCACAGAGATTTTTTAGAACTCGAAATGCTACAAAAAAATTCTGTAAGAAATGAAGAATTTTGTAGGCGATCTTATTTAAGATTAAAAACTTTATTATGTGAAGAATTACAAAAACATACACAAGATTTATTTTTTCCTGAAGATCAATTTGATTTAAATAATAATTATGAAAGTGTTTTTTTAGTGAATCCTATAGATAGTCCAAATAATTTCGCTAGAAGCATACCTTTTTTTGCGGTATCTATAACTTATTTAAAAAAAACTCAAGGAGCTTTATCTCCAAGTTCTACAGTAATATACTTCCCCGTTCTTAATGAAATTTATTATGCTGAAAAAGGTAAAGGAGCTTGGGTAGAAAAAAATAATTTAAACTCTAATGATCAAAGATTAAGACTTAGAGTCTCCGATAATGACGATTTAAAGAATTGTTTGGCAATTATTGAAGGTTTAAATTATGATAATTTGGAGGAGATAGATAATATTAGATCTTTTGGCTCTCCTTGCTACGGGGCTATGCTTGTAGCTTCAGGTAAAGCGGATTTAATATGTTTATCATTATTAAATTTTACGTTATATTATGCGTTTGAGCTTCTTATTAAGGAAGCAGGCGGGATAATTATAGATTCTAGCGATAAATTTATATATTCAAATCGCTATATTGCTAAGAGGCTATCAGTAAATAAATTTTAATTGATAATTAAAAAGATTTTATAGCAAAAATTAATAAGATTTTGGAAGGAATAGTAGTTCCTATTTCAAGAAAATCTTATAATTTGTAGTAAAAAAGCATTTAATTAGCTTTAAAATAATTCATGCAGTAGCCTCTTAGACAAGAAATTATTTTAGATTTGCATTTTTATTGTTAGAATATAATAATATTAATATAATTATTAATTCATAAAGTTATGGCACATTATAAAGAGTTTGAATTTGACTGCGATTTTGGTGGACAAAGAGCCAAGTTTAAGTTTTATATAGGTACGCCGCAAGAAGGGCATCATCCGCTGCAATTTCAAGCAAAATGGTTATCTGACGAAAGAGGCGGTACTATTCCTGACGAGGTTATGAAAGCAATATCACAGCTAAATGATCTTGCCAAAAAAAACGGTGTCCCGCTTCCGGATTTATGCGTATATGCTCTTGGTTCTGCTCAAGAAGCCCAAACTACCCCTCAAGAAGAAGATGAAGACGAGAATGAGAAGCAAGAAGATAAAGCCGAGCAGGCATAGTTAAAATAATAAGGAGATTCATAGAGATTAAAATGAAACAATATAATGATTTATTTAAAATTATTCACCGCGAGGGATATATATTCATTGCTAGTTTTGCATTAGTAAGCTTTTTATTGGCATCATTTAATGAAAAACTTGGTTGTATTGGGTTTATTGCCACTGCATGGTGTATTTACTTCTTTCGTAATCCCGATCGACATGTTCCTATAAACGATGATCTGGTAATAAGCCCTGCAGATGGAGTAATTCAAGAAATCAAAGAAGCATTGCCGCCGCCGGAATTAGGGCTTGGTGATGTGGAAATGATTAGAGTTAGTATTTTTCTAAATATTTTTAATGTTCATGTTAATAGAATTCCAGCAAACGGAAAAATTTTAGCACTTCATTATAATCCCGGAAAGTTTTTTAATGCTTCGCTTGATAAAGCCAGTGTTTATAATGAGCGTCAATCAGTATTAATGGAAACTGATCAAGGACAAAAAATTGTTTTTGTTCAAATAGCCGGACTTATAGCAAGGCGTATAGTTTGTGATTTAGAAGAGGGTAATGAAGTTAAAACGGGCGAGCGATACGGTATAATTCGTTTTGGTAGTAGAGTAGATGTTTATCTACCGTTGAAAACAGCTTTATTAGTGAGTAAAGGGCAGACTGCTATAGGCGGTGAAACTATCATTGCTGATTTTGGACGTAAAAAAACAGCAGAATTTAAGTTTGAGAGAAAGTAGTTACTCGTCATTGCGAGGAGAATTACAAGGTAATTTGTACGTCCGCAATCTCAGGAGTTTGTTTTATGAGATTGCCACGCTCCTTGCAGTCGCTCGCAATGACGTTTTTTATACCATACATTTTGAGTATTAAAATTGTTAAAAATTCGTAAGCCTATAATAACTAAGCCTGTACCTATAATAAAATTAATTCCCAACTTTATTACGTTGCTTGGGCTTGTAACCGGTATGAGTTCTATAAAATTTGCTTTAGATAGCAGATGGGAGCTTGCGGTATATTGCATTATAGTAGCAGCAATTATTGACGGTATCGATGGTAGAATAGCAAGGATGCTAAATGCAACCAGCCCATTTGGTGCAGAACTTGATTCATTATGCGATTTTGCTAATTTTGGTATAGCTCCTGCTTATCTAATATATTTATGGTCTTTTCAACAATATGAGTATAAAGTATTTTCATCAGCAGTAATGCTGTTATTTATAGTGTGTATGGCTTTGCGTTTAGCTCGCTTTAACGTTGGTATTTCTCAACCAAAACAAGATAAAAAAGCTGAATATTTTTTTACCGGTGTACCTGCTCCATGCGGTGCGTTACTCGCTTTAATGCCTGTAATGATAGATTTTGAAATCGGTACGCTATTAAATATCAATACCCGTACTCACACTATAACAATTAATATATATTTAGCTATTATAGCTTTTCTACTTGCTAGTAGACTCCCTACAATCTCAACAAAAAATTTAAGTATTAAACCTGAGTATTTATCCCTTGCAATGATTTTAGTTGCTATTGTTATTATAAATCTTATCATATATCCATGGTATTCAATGCCATTAATTGCAGTTATATATATTCTTTCTATACCAATTTGTTACTTTTTTAAACATAGAGGATACCTAGGTTCTGTGAAGGAAAATTAAATTAATCTATTTTTGCTCTTTTTTGCTACAAATTATAAGATTTTTTTGAAATAGGAACAACTATTACTGCAAAAATCTTATTAATTTTCACTCAAAAATATCTAAAAACACAAATAATTTAATTTTCCTTCACAGAACCTACAAAGTTAATTTTTAAATCTAATTAAAATAATTTTGTAAGCACTCTTTAAACTTAATGCAAATTAATTATGCTGAATATCTCACAAATTATCCTAAAATATAAGCATCATCCATTCGCTAAATATATACTTATTATAGTTCTAGTAATATTTATTTATTTTGGATATAGAATTTATATTTGGGCAAATACACAATCCACGGATAATGCTTATATTGATGCGGATATTTCAAATGTTAGTGCTGAAGTTAGCGGTGTTTTAACTAATCTATCGGTAACCAATAATACTAAAGTTAGTAAAGGTGATTTAATAGCTTGTATCGATGATAGAGATTATAAGGCAAAGCTTGCAGCACTTGAAGCATCTATTGAAGCTTGCATAAAAAACATAGAAATTATAGAGCAAAAAATCTCAATAGGGTGGATTAGCCTAGAACAAGCGGCTGAAAAATTAAAACTTACTAAAATAAGCTTTGATATTGCTTCAACAGATTTTACTAGGGTGCAGGAATTAAATAAGGCTAAATTTGCTAGCTCTAAAACATTAGATGATTCTGAAAACGCATATCAAAAAGCTAAAACAGATTATAAACAATCACAATTAGATCTCGATATATCTAAGCAAAGTCTGACTCTTTTAGATCTTGAGAAATCTGCGGAAAAAGAAAAACTCAAAGAATTAACAGAAAATAAAAAGATTATCTCAAGAAGTTTACAAAATACTAAACTTACTGCTATGGTATCGGGCATATTTAGTAATAGTAGTTTAGAAGTCGGAAATTATATAGTACCGGGTAGAGCATTGTTTTCTATAGTTCAAGATAATACTATGTATATTCAAGCTAATTTTAAAGAAACACAAATTAAAAAATTTAAGCCCGGTATGAACGTCAAAATTGAATTTGATGCTTTGCCTAAAAAAGTAATTTATGGAAAGATTCGTAATATTGCTCCTGCTACCGGTTCTAAATTTAGCTTAATCCCACCCGATAATGCTACCGGTAATTTTACTAAAATCGTACAACGTATACCTGTTTTAATAGATTTTGAATCCCCAAATGCCAATCTAGTTCCCGGCATGTCAGCAATTGTATCCATTAGAACTGATCAAAAGATTTAGTAGTATATACCTTAAAAGATGCTATAATATATTAGAATTCCTGCATAAGTCATCTTATAAAGAGGAATTTGAAGGAGACACTTCACCTCGAACCACAGCGTACACAAGCGTACGTGAGGATTCGAGTACCGGATCGACGTACAAATTACCTTTAGAAGTGACTTATGCAGGAAGTCTATTCATAATAATATATCAATAATAGCATGTATAAAGTTAACCCAAGAGTAGATTTAGCCTTTAAAAAAATCTTTGGAGTAGAAGAGAATAAGGATTTACTAATATCTCTTATAAATTCAATAGTGTCAGAAACAGATCAAATTATAGATGTGACACTACTTAATCCTTATAATCCAAAGAATTTTAAAACAGATAAACTCTCTATACTTGATATTAAAGCCAAAAGTGAAAGCGGTAAAAGATATAATATCGAAATTCAAGTAACCGATGAAGCTGATTACGATAAAAGAGCTTTGTATTATTGGGCAAAAATGTATACGGAGCAATTGAAAGAGGGATCGGATTATTCGGAGCTGAATAAAACAATAGGAATACATATACTTAATTTTACCAGTATTACAGATACAAATGAATATCATAATGCTTTTCAGTTAAAGGAGATAAAAAACGGTTTAGTATATTTTAAAGATATAGAGTTACATACGATAGAACTTAATAAGTTTGCTAAGAATCCTAAAGAGGAGTTATCTGACGTCGTCAAGAAAGTTAAGAATGCTTTAGATATATGGCTTGCTTTTCTAACCCGTAATGATTTATTAAATAAAGATAATTTACCGAAAGAGCTAGATAATAAAGATTTAAAGAAAGCCTTAACAGTACTTGAGGTTATGAATTTTAGCGAAGAAGAAAGAAACGCCTATGAAGACCGCTTAAAGTGGCTTAGAATAGAAGCTAATACTCTTAAAAAGGCTAGAGATGATGCTAAAGCTGAAGAAAAAATTGAAATAGCAAAAGAAATGCTAATTGATAAAGAACCTATAGAAAAAATAGTTAAATATACTAAACTTTCAAAAGAAGAAATAGAAAAATTAAAATCAGAAATCGAGAATTCTAAAACTAGTTGATTAATTATTTGCCCTTTAACTCTTTTAGTTCTTTTTTTAGTTTTATTACTAAAGTTTGTAATTTTTCAAATTCTTCACGAGTGACGTAGTTACCTTTAAGTATTTTATCCTCAATTATGCCGCAGCTTTTATCCGCTATGTTATTTAAAGCTTTTTGTGCTACGCTGCTAGCTCCAACGGCTACTTTTAAAATACTATTTGTTTTCATAATACCTCTATAGATAACGCATGTAGACCGCTATTAAATTCATCGGCAAGTAAGTTATTAATAGTGCGATGATTAGCAATTAGGCTTTTTCCCTGTAATGTTTCTGCAGAAATTCTTATTTTTAGATGGCTGTGAATACCGTCATAGTGACTCGCATGTTTGTAGCTTTCATCTATTATTTCTTGAAAATGTGGTTTTAACACACTTAGTTTTTCTTGTATCCTGTCTATGCGGCTCATATTTTTATTTCATTTACAGTAAAAATGTCCTAATATTCTTAAGTATATAATTTTATGATAAAAATGGCAATGTCGGAATTAATAACGGATTATAAAGATTTACAAGATGAGATAGATAAGTTGGGAAAAGGCGTATGTTTAGCTTGTAGATTAGTTAATTATGACGAAATCGAATTTATAGAGCAAGATAAGCATTTTATAATTGAAGATTTAGATCAAATTATTGAAAATGTAAGCAAAGAACTTAATATTTTTCCAAAGTTTAAAAAAATACAAAAAGATAGGATATTATTTATTTTAGATACTACTGATTCTGACTTAATTAAAAATTTTGCTAGGAAATTATATTTGTTTTCGCAGCTTTATATTAATGAACAGAAGCCGGCAGTTTATATGAATTGTTATATTGCTAGTATTAAATTCCCAAAAGTAAGTAATAATGCCGGGGAAATTGAAAAAACCTTGAATATGTTACTTTCACAAAATAATAATTATTATTACCGTGAATATAGCAGCACAGAACATGATTTAGAAAATATAAGAAAATCTAACATTTTGCTTAATTTGCTAAGGAATGCTTTAGCAAAAAAGACTATGCGATTTGCTTATCAGCCTATAATAGATCGCAATACTATGAAGATTCATTATTATGAATGTCTGCTTCGTATACCTGATGAGAACGGTGTTTATATTTCCGTAGGTCCGATAATCCCTATTGCTGAAAATAAAGGATTAATTTTTATAATTGATCAAATTGTTTTGGAAATGACTGTTAACGAACTTGCCCGCAATCCAAACTTAATGTTAGCCGTGAATATTTCAAATATAGGAACGAGCGATGAAGCTTTATGGGAAATAGCGGAAAACTTATTAAAAACTCATAATGTTCGAGATCGCTTAATTATTGAAATTACAGAAACTTCTTTTAACGAGAATTACGATAAAATAACTTTGTTTATTAATAAGCTTCGCAAATACGGATGTAAGTTTGCGTTAGATGATTTTGGTTCTGGTTTTACTTCTTTTAAACAGCTTCAAAGCTTACCAATTGATATTATCAAAATTGACGGTAAATATGTACGTAGTATTACAAGTGATGTACAAAGTAGGTATTTCATAGAAAGATTAATTAAGATTTCGGAAGATTTAAATATTGAAACGGTAGCTGAGTTTGTAGAGAATGGAGAAATAGCTAAATTTTTAATTGATCTAAAAGTCGGTGGGCTACAAGGGAATTTCTATTCCGAAGCAAAGTTTGATAGGATCGATGTCATACCGCGACTTGATCGCGGTATCCATAAAAATAACTTTTAATATCAACGTTTAAGCTGGATACCGCGATCAAGTCGCGGTATGACACAGTTAACACTTGACAACCTACATAAAAACCTTTATGCAGAACTCAACTTTAAATGATTAAACTTAGATGCTGTTACTTGAATTAAAAAAAACTAATCAAACTTTAGAAACTATACATTTTATAGGCATCGGTGGTGTTGGAATGAGCGGTATAGCCGAGATATTACATAATCTAGGCTATAAAGTACAAGGTTCTGATTTAGTAGAAAATTATAATACTAAAAGGCTTGCAGTCTATGGTATTAAAATATTTTTAGGACATGCTGAGCAAAATATTACTAATGTTTCGTATGTCGTTATTTCATCGGCAATTAACCCAGATAATCCTGAAATAAAAGAAGCGTTAGAACGTAAAATCCCGATTATTAGACGTGCGGAGATGCTCGCTGAGCTTATGAGATTAAAATGTTCCGTAGCAGTTTCGGGATCGCACGGTAAAACCACTACTACTTCTTTAGTTGCTTGTTTATTTGAGGCAGCCGGTTTATGCCCTACGGTTATTAACGGCGGGATTATCAATAATAGATCGACTAATACATATCTTGGTTCAAGTAATTATTTAATTGCGGAGGCCGATGAATCTGATGCGACATTTATTCATATTCCATCAACTATTGCGATAATAACTAACATTGATCCAGAGCATTTAGATTATTATAAAGATTTTGAAACATTAATTAGTGCTTTTAAAAGTTTTATTACCAATCTGCCGTTTTACGGTTTTGCAGTTTGCTGTATCGATCATAAAATAGTTCGTAAGTTAGTAGATGATATTACCGAAAGGAAGATTGTTACTTACGGAATCGATTCGGAAGATGCTCATATTATAGCATTTAATATTAACACTGATATTGCATCTTCTACTTTTGACGTAAAAATTAGTCTACCAAATGTACTAGGTACAACGATTATTGAAAAAATTACTATTCCAACGCCAGGAAGACATAATATTTTAAATAGTCTTGCTGCAATCGCCGTTGGGATAGAATTAGATTTCGGTATTAAAGCTATTAAAAACGGCTTTAATAATTTTAAAGGAGTGAAGAGGAGATTTACTAAAGTAGCTGAATATAATAGTGCGGTGGTTATTGATGATTATGCTCATCATCCTGAGGAAATCAAAGCAACGCTTGCTACGGCTAAAAATATAGCAAATAAACAAAACGGTAAAGTTATTGCTATTTTTCAGCCTCATAGATATTCAAGGATGCAGCATTTATTTGATGATTTTATGGTTTGCTTTAATGATGCGGATATGATTTATATTACCGATATATATGCCGCAGGAGAAGAGCCTATAGAAGGAGTTACAGGACAAAGTTTAGTTGATAAGATTACTAAGAATAAGCATCACGATAAGGCAAATTTTCTAGCAGAACTAGATGATGCGGTGGAAATTATTATAAGTAACGCAGATGCAGGTGATATGATAATTATGATGGGAGCAGGTAATATTTCAAGTTTTGCAAATGAATTAGATAGGAAGTTGTCCTCTCGCGACTTAAGCTGTCATACCGTGGCTTGATGTCATTCCCGCGTAGGCGGGAATCTAGGGTAAAGCAAGATAAATCGAGCTTTTCAAATAAAGCTTTAAAGTACTGGATTCCCGCCTACGCGGGAATGACATAAAACGATCCGTGCAACAACGTCACACAAGAAAAAAGATAACAGTAAAGATATGTTAATTTTACCGATAGTAAAAGGTGAGTATAAAAAGGACTATAATTTAAAACACTTAACATGGTTTAAAGTAGGCGGGAATGCCGAAATTTTCTTTAAACCTTTAGATAGCGAAGATTTAGCAAGTTTCTTAATACAAAATAAGCAAAAATTACCTATAACTACTTTTGGAGCAGGCTCAAACATTATTATAAGAGATGGCGGCATAGAAGGGGTTGTTATAAAACTTGGTCAGAATTTTAGTAATATTGATTTTATAGATGATAATCATTTAGTAGTAGGTAGTAGCTGCCTTAATTATAATTTAGCAAAATTCTGTCAAGCAAATTCTATTTCCGGTTTTGAGTTTTTAGTAGGTATTCCAGGTACTATCGGCGGCGGTATTGCTATGAATGCAGGAGCTTATGGTTCTGAGTTTAAAGATATTATAGTTAGAATTGAAGCGATTGACTTGGCAGGAAATTTTTTAACATTTACCAACGAAGCAATAGGTTTTAAATATCGCGGTAACAATTTACCAAAGGATTTAATTATTCTCAAAGCCGTTTTTAAAGTAAATAAAGGCGATAGTGAAAATATATTATTACGGATGAATGAAATAAATAATGCAAGATCATCGACGCAGCCTATTAAAGAGCGTACAGGCGGTAGTACTTTTGCAAATCCTGAGGGGCTTAAATCTTGGGAACTTATTGACAAAGCAGGACTTAGAGGCTATAGAATAGGCGGTGCTTCGATGTCGGAGCTTCATTGTAATTTTATGATTAATAACGGTGATGCTACTGCTAAGGATTTAGAAGATTTAGGTGATTTCGTCCGGCAAAAAGTATTTGAAGATAGCGGTGTTAAGTTAGAGTGGGAAATAAAACGAGTCGGACGTCATCCCGTGGCTTGATCAACCTTGTTGCGTGGCTTCTATGTCATTCCTGCGAAAGCAGGAATCCAGAAAAAAGCGAGATAAATCGAGCTTTTAATTTTAAAAACT
The DNA here is from genome assembly GCA_020404465.1 of Rickettsia endosymbiont of Omalisus fontisbellaquei. Classification (GTDB taxonomy): domain Bacteria; phylum Pseudomonadota; class Alphaproteobacteria; order Rickettsiales; family Rickettsiaceae; genus Rickettsia. The sequence goes on along the minus strand of DYDV01000040.1, from coordinate 6,380 downwards.
TACTGTAGTTATACTTTTTAGTGACTGGATTCCCACTTTTAGCTAGGAATGACATAGTCACCTCTTAATTCAGTAATAAAAATAAAACAACATGCATAAATATCAAACACATTGGGTGGAACACTCTGAAGTTAAAATATTAAGTAATAGCGGTAAAAAGCATATAGCATTAGTTGCGGGCGGTATGTCTGCTGAGCGTGAAGTATCTTTAGTATCAGCTGAGGGAGTTAGTAAAGCTTTAATTGAATTAGGATATAAAGTTACCTTTATTGATATGGGAGCGGATATTGCTACAAAATTACAGGAAATAAAACCCGATATAGTTTTTAATTGTCTGCACGGTACATACGGTGAAGACGGTAACTTACCGGGGCTATTAAATATACTTCGTATTCCATATACTCATAGCGGGGTGTTATCTTCAGCTTTAGCATTTGATAAAATACATTCTAGGAGCTGGTTTTTAATGAATGATATTAATATGGCAGAAAATATTGTAGTAAGTAGAGACGATAATATTAGCCATCTCTCCAAACTCGCTTATAGAGAGGAATTTGCAGGAGACACGGAACGCAGCACCACAGCGTACAATAACGTACGTGAGGATGCGAGTACCGGAACGACGCACAAATTACCTCTAGAAGTAGAGTTTCGAGAGATGGCTAAAACTGATCCTATGAAACGACCATATGTAATTAAACCTCTTACACAAGGATCAAGTATCGGTGTTGAAGTAATATTTGAGGAAGATAATTTTAATTTTGCAGATTATGATTTTCCTTACGGTGATCAGGTAATAATAGAGCAATATATAAAAGGGCGAGAATTGCAAGTAGCAGTATTAAACGGCAAAGCTCTTGGAGTTTTAGAGATTAAATTACTAAAGAATCGTTTTTATGATTATGAAACTAAATATACCGAAGGGTTTGCCGAACATTTATGTCCTGCTCTACTACCTGCCGATTTATATGAGAAAGTGCTTATAGAATCAGAAAAAATTTATAAAACAATGAACTGCCGAGGTCCTGCTAGAGCAGAATTTATTTTAGAAGACCAAACAAACAAATTATATGCTTTGGAGATAAATACTCACCCGGGTATGACGCCTTTATCAATAGTGCCGGAAATTGCAGCTTATGCAGGGATAAATTTTACTAACTTAATTGAAGAAATTATAAAGACGGCAAGCTTTGAATCATGAGAAAAAAAACAAGCTCAAATAAAAAAAAACAGACAAAAAAAGCTAATAATATCTCATTACGCCGAAAATTAGGGTTAATTTATAAAAAAACAATATTAGTAGTTAAAATTGCTTTAATTATTTTTATATGTTTGTTTGCTTTTACAAAATATTTTGCTTCTCTCAAGACCTACTTAACCACAAATATATATCAAACAACGACAAAACTTGGTTTTAAACTTGAGAATGTTATAATTGAAGGACAGCAAAATGTCGATGAGCCTACAATATTAAAGGTTTTAAATGCAAGCAACGGTAGCCCTATTTTTGCTCTTAAATTAGACGAAATTAGAAATAATTTAAAGAAAAATAAATGGATTAAGGAAGTATATGTCGGTCGAAGATTACCAAATACGATATATATAAAGTTATTTGAAAGAGAACCTATTGCTATTTGGCAAATCAATAATCAGCTTTTCTTGGTTGATGAAGAAGGTTACGAAATTAGTAAAAATATTCAGCCTTTTCCTCATTTATTACATGTTGTAGGGGAAGGGGCAAATATATATGCAGGTAAATTAGTAAGCGAGCTACAGAAATATCCAGCATTAATGAATAAAACTTCAGCTGCTATAAGACTCGGAGATAGAAGATGGGATTTAAACCTTAAAGGTAATATAAGTATTAAGTTACCTGAAAAAGATTTTGAAGAAGCGTTAAAATATGTTGATGCACTCAATAAAGCTAACAAGCTATTTAACCAAAATTATAAGGTTTTGGATTTGAGAGATAGGAATAAGTATTATATAGAGAAGTATTAGTTTCTGTGTAGTCGAACTGTGTCATACCGCGGCTTTTATGTCATTCCTGCGAAAGCAGGAATCCAAAAAAAGTATAAATATAGCAAATTTTTAAAATTAAAAGCGGAGGTTATCTCGCTTTATGCTGGATTCCTGCTTTTGCAGGAATGACATAGAACTCTTTTAACAAAGTTGCTCCCTCTATGGCATGACAATAATTTACATAAAAAAATGAAAGAGAAAATATCAAATTTTGTGACACTTGATTTCGGCAGTAGTAAGATTGCTGTCATTGCTGCCTATATTAGTAAAAAAGGTGAAATTAAAGTAGCAAGCCAAAATTTGCATCATTCTAAAGGTATTAAATCAGGAGCTATATCAGATTTAAAAAATGCTGAAACTAGTATTGTTTCCGCAATTTATGCACTTGAAAAAGATTGCGGTAAAAATATAAAAAAAGTTATATTATCGTTATCAGGTGCGGATACTAAATCTTATTATATAAATTATACAATTAAAGTTAACGGTCAAACCGTAACGCAGCAAGACATTAAAAAATTACTACAAAAAGCATTACTTGAATTTAAAGTTAAAAACCAAGAAATTATTCATTATTTTCCTCTTGAGTTTACCCTTGATAATAATTCAGTTGAAAACCCTATAGGTATGTATGGTAGAGAACTTAGTTGCGAATTGCATATTGTGGCAGCTAGTTCAAATATGCTATCAAATATTGTACAATGTTTTGCTAAATGTCATGTTGAAGTCACAAATATTACTCTAGCAATTTATGCTTCTGCCATAGCTTGTCTTACGAATGATGAAAAAAATCTTGGTTCGCTTATCATCGATATGGGCGACAAAACTACCTCTTTCGGTATTTTTTTTGCAGGTAAATTAATATATACGGGGCATGTAAATATAGGTAGTTTTCATATTAGCTCGGATATTGCTAAAGTTTTCGGTATTGATCTTGTTACGGCAGAGAAATTAAAGATTTTATACGGCAACGCAGTTATACCTTTATTTGAAAAAGATAGTATTATAAATATGGATGATTTTCAAATTGATACTCATCATAATTTAAATATTTCCATAACGATTTATAAATTGGCTGAGGTAATAAAAGCAAGAGCCGAAGAAATATTATCAATGGTAAAAGCTGAATATGATAAAGCAACAAAAGGGCAGGTTGAAGTTTTTAGAGTTGTAATTACCGGCGGTGGGTCTCAGCTTAGAGGACTTAAAGAGCTTTCAAATAAAATTTTTGAAAAACAAAGCAGGATTGGTAAACCGGAGATTATTGCCGGTTTTACAGAGGATTATAATCCGGCGATGTACTCGGCAACTATAGGGATGCTAAAGATTCATGCACTAAAACAGCAAAAAGAATTTGCTCATATTAGATTTGATGAAAATAGCGGCTTCTTTAAGAAAGCTTTTGATTGGTTTAAGGAGAATGTTTAGAGAGATAAGATTTTAAAAAACCTTATCCCTAATTTAATTTTCCGTACGCGTAGCCTAGGCTCTGTGAACACTTCTAATTGATTTGCTATTTTGAGGTATTTTTTAGCGAAAATTAATAAGATTTTTGCCGGAATAGTTATTCATATTTCAAAAAAATCCTATAATTTGTAGCAAAAAATAACCAAAATTAAACCTTTTTAGAAACGTTCACAGAGCCTAGAATAAATAATCTCCTATTATGCTTATAACCTTACTTTCTAACTGATTTGTTATATTAAATTCAGGTAGAGTAACTAGGTATTGCTCTAATTGCTGAGTGACTTCTTGATTTTGTTCAGTACTAAATTCATTTGCTATCTCACGACAAAATTCTTTATCACCGTTTCTATCATAATTGATGTCAACTTTCTTAAGTATTTCTGGTATTACTTCTAAATTACCTACTTTTAATGCATAATAAGCAGCAGTAATTGACACTTGAGGCATTTTATTTAGTAACAGCTCTGTAAAAGATTGGTCGTTCATGCTACTAATAGAGTCGAATAAAAGCCATTCTGGGATAGTACCAAATTTATTAAATACTAAATCAATAATTTCTTGATTTTCGGTAGTACTAGCAATTTTAAGCAAGTCGTAAGTAACGCCGGTTTTTTCTATTACCGCCTCAACTATAGTAGGATTTCCTGTTTCAATAGCTATAGCTGCATGTGCATCTGTTGCTTTTTCTTCTCCGGTTAATACTTTAGCTATAGTCTTCATAGCCCAATGTAAATTGTTAGTTTTTACCATTTTCTCGAGTGTCGCTTGTACTGTGTCAGTGTTACCTGTTTTAACAGCTATATCAAAATGTATAGCATCAGCTCTTCCTACTTTGTTAAGTAGTATTTTAAATATAGCCGGATCTTTTAACATAGCAGCTGTATAAAGATTAATGATGCCAACTTCTTTTATTCTCTCAAGTATCATGTTAATTACTTGAATGCGATCATTTATAGGTAAAGTATAGCTCGCCATAATAGCTACACACAAGTACGAATCATTAACTTCAATATTATTGAGTACTAATTCAATGCCAGTTATGCTGTATTGTTTAATAGCATCGCTTAAAATACCAAAAGCAGATGAATTATCTATTTTTAAAAAATGTTCTATTTCTAAAGCAGTTAGGTTAGTATAGTTTATATTTAATATGGAATTAAAAGCTTCTTTTAGTTTTTCCGAAGTATAGGATATTGTTTCCGGAAAATCATATTTGGGTATTAATTCTTCGTATTTATCAGAGTATTGTTGGTGAAGCTCTTTATAAAATTTCATTACATTATCATATTGTATTTGTAAAAATTTTGAAAAAGTATCTAAATTCATTTGTTTTATAGGTGTATGATCAAATGCAATAGTATATATATTATCATTTAACTTATAGCTAATAGCAAAATCAGTAGCTATTAGTAAAGGTAAGTTTTTTACTATAAAATTAATTAAACTTGTATCTCTATTAAATAAAAGTTTACTAATACATTCCTTTAACGTATTACTAGATTTAGTATAAGTACATAGTACAATATCTCCTTCAACCTGATTTAAATTATGTTGAGCTGCACCTGAATGACAGGAAAGTATATGTACGATACTAGGTATATCTCCAACAGTATTTTTTGCTATCTTTGTAAGTACATTGTGAGCGAGTCTTTCAGGTAAATTAGATTTATCCTCTTTTGAAAACAAGCTTATAGTTAATTGAGGAGGTAGATTCTCCTGCAGATATTCTTGACCATGAGCATTTATAAATAATTCAATAGGAGCATGGAGAGTATTTAGATAGTGATGTATTACATCATCTCCTGAAAGAATTGCTAATTCTTCGGTATTAGTATAGTTAGATACGTTAGGTCCTTGCATTATTACTTTTCTCATATTATTATATCCTTTATTAAATATTAAAATTTTAAGAAAAAATTAAAATAAAGCAAAAAATATATTAAAGATAATTAAAATTGTTTAGCTAACAATAATCCTTACTAGAGCTTTATTTTCACTACTTATATTTTGTATTATACACAAAAATAACTTAAGTGTCAATAATTGGTTAAAAAATTAACCAATTATTGACTCGTAATATTAATAGATAGGAAAATAAGAGTATATTCAGTGATGAGTAGGTCTGTGTTTGGAACAAATTAGTACATTCCCTTTAACTTCAATAATAAAGAGTCGGTCGCCTGTTTTTGCATCGATTTCGTTTGATATAAGATAAGCATTCATAATAGCACCGGACCATTTTACTTGCCCCATAGTATCAGAAGAGACGGTAGAACTATAAACCTCTACCGCTTTGCCTATCATATCCGAGTAATTTTCTACTTTAGTAGTTTTATTATAAACATATTTTTTAAGAGGGTAATATAATATGCAAAACCAAATAAGCGATAACATACCAAAAATCGTTATTTGATTTGTTAAGCTAACTAGAGGATAGTTATATACCACAAGAGTGTTTGATAATGCTCCAAACCCAAAAAATAAGAACCCGATACTTGGAGCTGCAAAAAATTCAATAGCTATACAAATTATGCCGATTATTAACCATATTTCTGTAAGGTAATTATTTATCATGAACATAAGTTTTTAAAAATAATATTACATCAGCTATGTCTTGCGGTTTTGATATACCAGCAAAGGACATTTTAGTTCCCGGTACATAGCTACTTGGTTTATGTAAGAAAGCAAATAAACTATCATCATCCCATACGCCGCCAAGTTTTGATAGAGCAGGGGAGTATTTATAGTCTGTTAGGCTTGCTTTAGGGCGACCAGCTACATCCCACAAGTGAGGTCCTAGTTTATTTGGACCGTCTTTATCAAGAGAATGGCACATTAAGCATTTTTTTGCTATCGCGCGGCCGTTATCGGCGTTAGCAGTCTTCATCAATTCC
>DYDV01000039.1 GCA_020404465.1 Rickettsia endosymbiont of Omalisus fontisbellaquei | reverse complement strand
TTCCTATAACAATAGGTGGAGTGAAAATAGCTAAAAGTAATATGCCTGATACTCATACTCCTCGTAGTACTATATGTTTCTGTGCCAAGCCTAATTCATCTATTCCAAGTCCCGGTATGCCTGTTAGTTTTTGGGAACCGGTAAGATTAGTAGACGTTACTAAGTCCCCGATGTGCATGGTTAGTTTAGGCGGTATATCGTTTGGTGATAGTCAGCATAAAGGTATTAAAGATGATAAAGACGGAGAGGCGTTTTTTCATGTCCACTGGTATACGTATCCGGTTATTTACTGGCTTGAAATATTACTTGATTTTGCTTGTTTAGAAAAAGGAGCGGTAGACGTAGCATATTTAACTGAATTTGATCCTTTATGGGGAGACGATGCTAAGTCTAGTATTTTAAATCCGGAAGGTATGTTGTTTGGTAATATTGCTGCACAATCTGCATGCGTAGGAGAGTGTTTAACTGCTAGTTTAGAATTATCAAACGATAAATTATTTTGGTGTTCAGGTTGTCAAGGCGGTCTTTATCCTTTTACCGGTACAACGCCTTATCATAACAGCGGAGTTGGGACATCCTTATTAATAACTGCAAAATTTATGGCAAAGTTACATAGAGAATTATTGTTATGGGGATATATAGGCAAAGAAGGGCTATGCGGCAAATATCCAATGCCGATTATGAAGAAGAGTCAATATAGGCTGCAGATGACTTATCCTATTCCTGAAACGGTTAATTGTAAGCGTATAGGACAAACTGAAGTTTTTTGGTACTCAGGTAAAGAGTTTCCGGTAAGAGGAGAGGATTTTGGGTATCTAATTTGGCGTAAAAGAGATTGTTGTTTGCAGCCGTTTTAGATTTAAAGATAAAAATTATGTTTTTAGAATTAAGGACATTAGTAATATTAAAACCTAGTAAAAAATTAGTAAGTAATATGTTTTTAGCGTTCAGAAAGATAATAATAGTATGTTTGCTTTTCGGCAGTAACATAAGCTTTGCAAAGTCACAAACTTATATATTTATATCTTTTTCTATGAATGATGAAGCATTAAAGAGTTATTACGAAGAATCCAAAAAATATAAAGCAATTTTAGTAATGAGAGGATTAAAAGATAATTCTTTTCAAGTAACACAAAACAAAACAATAGTACTTGAGATAAGTTTTGATATTGATCCGAATCTCTTTGAGCAATACCAAATAATGACAGTACCGGTAATTTTACATATTGATGATAAGCAGCAAGAGATAAAAAGAATTACGGGACATATACCATTAAAGGATGCATTAGAAATAATGGAAGTAAAAACATGAATATCAAAGGATTACTTATATTAGTTTTAATAAAATTTACTGCCTTAAATGCTATTGCTATGCAGCAAAATTATAACCAAGGTCTAGAGTATCGTAATGTAGTAAGTAGTGGGAATCCAAACGATATTAGTGATACGGGATTATTAAATCATAACACTAATCATTTAAGTAATATGAACGATCAGGATTTAAGAGTTCATGGAAATAATGCTTTAAATAATAGTGAAGAGGGACGATTAATTTTAAATGTAAACTCTAGTAAAGAGCAAAACAATTATAACTTTAACATAGCACATAGTAATGAGTTTTCGTTGGAAGGTAATAATATTTTTTGCGGCGATGGGAATTGTCATACACCGGTAATAGGACAAAACTTAGATATGACAAATGTTGCATATTTAGCAATGCTCAATGAAATGAAAAATGATATGAGGCTTGAGCCTATTAGAGTTTTTGAAGGGCATGCTAAAGGCTGCCGTAAAAGTGCTACAGGTTATTTAAATTGTTGTACTTCTATGAAAGGGTGGGGTCGAAGCGTGGGGTTATCTAGATGCAATGCAGAAGAAAGAGCCTTAGCCTTAAAAAGAGGAAAAGGACAATGTCATTTGATAGGTACTTACTGCTCTAAGAGAGCAAAAATAACTAAAAGATGCTTAACTAAAAGGACTGTTTTTTGTTGTTTTAATTCTAAGTTAGCCAAAATTTTTCAAGAACAAGGAAAAATGCAGTTAGGCATGAATTTCGGAGTACCGCAAAGTACTAATTGTTTGGGTTTTACCGTACCTGAAGTGCAAAGAATAGATTTTTCTAAATTTAATATGGAAGAATTATTTAGTGACGTTTTAATGCAAGCACAACGTCACGAAAGCAAAAATCTTCCAAATAATATTAATACTCGAAGAGCAAGTTTACAAAATAAATCTTATTAGACTGAAGATTTAATGAGGCTAAGAAGAATGAAAAATAAAATAGGAGTTTTGATTATGCTAATAGCCTCAAATTGTTTAGCAGCTGAAAATAAAATAATACGCAACGAGAAGCATTTAGGGTTTCTTTGGTATAATGAAGAGAATATTGAAATACCTGAAAATCAAAAGGATAAAGCAAATAGCGGACAAATAGAAACTAAAAATTCTAATATTGCTCCGTATAAACAAAGAATAAAAGATTTAAAAGAACAATTTGATGATGCAAGCTTGAGAGCGATAGATAATCCAACTTTAGAAAATGTACTAATGGCACAAAGATTACAGAAAAAAATTATAAATAAATCAGAAGATTTTGGCATGATGTGGTATTTAGCTTCATTAATTGATCCGCAGTTAACAGATGATAATTCGGCAACTAATAGCTTAGATCGTAAGTTAAGACAAGAATATTTAGACAAGAAAAATAACCGCAAGCTTCATATAATTGCTGAAAATTGGGGGGTTGTTTTACAGATAAATACAAAATGTACATTTTGTGAAATTTTTGCTCCTATAGTTAAGGGATTTGCAGGTAAGTATGGTTTTCAATTAATTGCGGTTTCAGAAAACGGTAAAGATTATCAGGGTATTAAAGGAGTAAAAGATACCGGTATATTAAAAGGGG
>DYDV01000038.1 GCA_020404465.1 Rickettsia endosymbiont of Omalisus fontisbellaquei | reverse complement strand
GTTCATTATAACGGCAGATAATAATTTAGAGAAAGTAGCAGGTGATTTAGTAATTGCTAAAACTAGAAATAGCGGGCAGTCTTGTACTTCCCCTAACAGAATATTTATAGAAGAATCTATATATGAAAAATTTATAGAAATTCTAAAGGCTAAATTTACTAAGCTTAAAGCCGGTGACGGATTTGACAAAACATCAGATATAGGTCCTTTAATTAATTCGGCTGCAATAGAAAAAATACAAAAGCTTTTATCAGATGCACAAAATAAAGGAGCTAGATTAATTTGCGGCGGTAAAGCCGTTAATAATTTCATTGAACCGACTATTATTATTGACTGTTTGGATAATATGGATATCTTTAGAACAGAAATATTTGGTCCGGTGATTGCTTGCTATAAGTTTAAAACTATAAATGAAGCTATAGAACGTGCAAATAATACCGAATACGGCTTGCAAGGATATGTATATTCAAATAATATATCCGTGGCACAAATGATAGCAGAGAGGCTTGATTTTAGTATGGTATCGATTAATGATCCTTTACCTGCAAATGCCAAAGCCTGTTTCGCTGGGCGTAAAGCTTCAGGTTTTGGAGTTGAAGGCTCGTTTGAAGGGATATTTGAATATCTAAATACTAAATATATAAATTTACAGAATATAATATAATAAATATGCCAATATTTAGTAATGTTAAGTCTGAATTAAAAGAAGAAGTAAAACATATAATAAATTTGGCAGAACAAGAAGATGTAAATTATGCTGAATTGTCTATAAGATGTAAAAAGTTTTTTGATTTAGTATTTTTAGACTATAATGAATCTTGTACTTATGAATGTTGTGAATTCTTTTTAAGTTATATTTCGTCTACTCCTGCTTCTGATTTCTTTATACCTAATGAAATTAAAGTTTTAACAATAGAATTGTCATTTTTATATACTCAATTCAGTGGCGACGGAACTAATTTCAATAATAATTATGATTAAAAATTTATGCCGGTACCTGTAGATGATATTGAAGAAAAAATTGAACAAGCTAGCTTTATCCTTGATAATTATGAACGGCTTTGTCTAATAGATAGAGAAAAAGTGAATAACTACTTGCACATAATATCTAATAATCTTGCTGAATTACTGGACAAAAAGATGCCGCTTTCAATTGGATATTTACATCCTATAGTACAATTAATTGAAAGTTTTAATAAGATCGATATCATAATACCTCAAGAGCTTAATAATGCTTTATGCAATACATTATTAAACTTTGAGCATAATAACTATTCCGAAGGATTACAAGAAATCGTAATTCAATATATAGAAATACTTGATATTTTAGGAGTACATGCGTATGAATAATCCTAAAATCTCAATAGTTCTGCCGGTCTACAATAGAGAAAAGCTATTACCTCTTGCTATTGAAAGCTGCCTTAATCAAAGCTTTAAAGACTTCGAGCTTATTATTATTGATGATTGCTCAAAAGATAATAGCGTGCTTGTTGCTAAGGAATATGCAGAGCAAGATTCACGTATTAAAGTAATAGTAAACGAGACTAATAAAAAATTACCTAGTAGTCTTAATATCGCTTTTAAAGAGGCTAGGGGACAGTATTTTACTTGGACTTCAGATGATAATCTTGTTCATGAAAATGCTTTAGAGGAAATGAGCAATGTTTTAGATAATTCGCCGAATATAGGACTTGTCTATACCGATTATACCTTAATAGATGAGCAAGGTAAAATAGGAGCAAGGCTTTATCAAGAATCGCCTGAGTTTTTACCGATTAGAGATTGTGTCGGTGCATGTTTTTTATATAGAGCAGATTTAGCAAAGCAAGTAGGCGGATATAATGAAAATATGCAGTTAGTTGATGATTATGAATATTGGCTGCGTTTTGGGCTTGTTACAAAATTTGCTCATATACCGGAATCTTTGTATTTTTATAGAGTTCATGATCAAAGCTTAACAATAGAGCGTAAGGTAGAAGCAAAACAGGCAAAAAGAGCTTTGAAAGAATTATTTAAAGATAAATATGTTGTTCCTGATAAGATTAAGCCTATAAATGATTTATATAATTGGTTTATTGAAGGTAGGAATTTAGGCTCTTATTTTAGGTTATTAAAAATAATTCTTTGTAATCCAATAATTACTCTTTCTTATATTATCAAAAACCTGAGAAGAGTTAGGTAATGTTTTAGAATAGTGTCATACCGTGGCTTGACCACGGTATCCAGTAAAAAACCTAAAGTAGCTAGTATTAATTATTTTATGGATACCGTGGTCAAGCCACGGTATGACACTGAGCGCTTTTTTATATCCACGCAACAACGCCATGCGGGAATGACATACTAGTCCCAGTCTAATAATATGTAAATTGTACAATAATGCAAAACCAAGATTTCATAAATACATTAAATCCACAACAGCAAAAAGCAGTTCTTCATACTGAAGGACCGCTTTTATTGCTTGCAGGTGCAGGGACAGGTAAAACCAAAGTACTTACCTCAAGAATAGCGAATATTATTCATCAAAATTTAGCTTTGCCTCAAAATATTCTAGCCGTTACTTTTACTAATAAAGCTGCTAAAGAGATGGCTGAAAGGGTTCATAGCTTAATTAATTGTCAGGGGCTTAATATCGGTACTTTTCATTCAATGGCAGCTAGGATATTACGGGAACATATAGAGCATTTAAATTTTGGTCTAAATAACAGATTTACTATTATTAATCATGACGATCAATTAAAACTAGTTAAAGATATAGTAAAACTGAAAGATATTGATACTAAAAAATATGCTCCTAAATTAATACATATCATAATTTCTAGATGGAAAGATCAAGGATTACTACCAAGTAAATTATCAGCCTCAGACACTAGCCTTCCGGTACAGCGAGTAGCAAAACTTGTTTATCACGAATATCAGCAGAATCTTCTTATATCTAATGCACTGGATTTTGGGGATTTGTTACTTTATAATAATGAGCTTTTCATTAAAAATCCTGACATATTAAGGCATTATCAAGAAAAATATCGATATATTTTGATAGATGAGTATCAAGATACAAATGTCGTACAGTATTTATGGGCAAGAATGCTCGCAAGCTTACATAAAAATATCTGTTGCGTTGGTGATGATGATCAGTCTATTTACGGTTGGCGAGGAGCAGAAGTCGGTAATATATTACGGTTTGAAAAAGATTTTTTAGGTGCAACAATTATTAAATTAGAGCAGAATTATAGATCAACTTTGCCGATACTTGCTGCTGCTTCTAATGTTATCAATAATAATAAAAACCGTCACGGTAAAACGTTATGGACGGATAGAGAAAGCGGTGAAAAAATCAAAATTATATCTTGTTGGAGTGATAAAGAAGAAGCAAGATATATAGCCGGTGAAATAGATAGGTTAGTCCGAGAAGACCAATATAATGCAGGTAATATCGCTATATTAGTGCGAGCCGGATTTCAAACTAGGAGTTTTGAAGAGGCATTTATAAATAGTGCTATGCCTTATAAAATTATAGGGGGATTAAGATTCTATGAACGAATGGAAATAAGGGACGTGCTTGCCTATATCCGTATTGCTTTGAATCCAAACGATAATTTAGCACTTGAACGTATTATAAATGTACCGAAAAGAGCAATAGGAACAGCTAGTTTAAGCAAAATTAAAGCCTATGCTATTGAGCAGAGTATTTCTAATTTTGTAGCTATTAAGGAAATGCTAGAAAAAGGCGAAATCAAAGCAAAATCATATGATACTTTAAAGGATTTTGTGACTAAAATTGATAATTGGCATGAAAGATTTAACCTTGACGCTCCGATAAACGTGGTCAAAGTAATACTTGATGATTCCGGTTACCTTGAAATGCTTAAGGAAGAGAAAACCGAAGAGGCACTTGGAAGAATCGAGAATATTAACGAGATGCTAAGAGCTATTGCCGAGTTTAACGATATCCATGACTTTATCGAACATTCTAGTTTGGTTATGGAAAACGAAGTGCTTGAAACCAATTACGGTGGTTCTGTTACTATAATGACCCTGCACGCTGCGAAAGGTCTTGAGTTTGATGTAGTATTCTTACCGGGTTGGGAAGAGGGGGTATTTCCATCTCAAAGATCTTTAGATGAAGATGGTGAAAAGGGCTTAGAAGAAGAACGCCGCATTGCTTATGTCGGTATTACAAGAGCCAAAAAAGACCTCTACATTACCCACGCAGAAAGCCGAAAAATATTTTATGAAATAGTCCGCTCTTACCCTTCAAGGTTCATAACCGAAATCCCTGATGAAATTACGATTAGGACCTCTTCTATGAAAAAATACAATTCTTTTTATAAGTTTTAATTAATTTTCATTCATAAATTTTAAATTGGTTTGCATTCTTTAACTAATTATTATCTAATTTAATTAACAATAATTAATAGGGGAAATGATTATGTCAAAAGATGCTAATAAACCTGAAGGAAATCGCCAGGCTCCATTAAGTACAGAAGAATTATATAATAAATTTTCAAATAATATAAGTAGTATTGATAGTAAATTTAATACTCAAATTAAATTTTTTAAAGACACTTCTACTCCTCTTAACTATGTTGCCGCTACTAGACAAAATATTTTTACTGCAATAGAATCGCAGTTCGCTCCTTTTAGTACTAATTATTTACCAAATGATGTAGTTCAATCGTTAACTGACACTATATATAACACTCATGATGAAGTAACTAAATTAATTTCGTCGGAAGAGGAAAAAAGAAAATATAGTTTTGCAAATGCTAAAAATGAAGCTGCTTTAAAAGGTTTTGCCATAGATTTAAGTGAAGCTCAAATAGAGCAGATGAACGACCGAAAACGTAATGGCTTAAGCCAAGATGAAGTGATGGACATTAAAAAACCATTAGAAAAAGCTATGTTAGAATTAGCTAACCAAAAAATATCTAAAGAACAATATAGAGAGAAATTAATAGATAAAACATTAGATAATCTTAAAGAAAATGTTTCAGAAACAAAATTAGGTAATTACAGAGAATTTCTTACTAAAAATACTACCCCTAAACTTGATGGACAAGAGAAAATTAATGATCCAAAACAAGTAGAAGCATTAACACAAGAAGCATTAAAGATAGCTGAATTTTTTAAAGTTACTTTTCAAACAAATGAAAAAGAAGCAAAAGCTTTATCATATATTAATAAGTTAGGAGTAAATGAGCCTAATATAATTAAAACTTTATTACCAGCAATAAGTAAATTACCGCCTGAAAAAATGACAGAGCAAGGTAGCAAAATTATTGAGTATTTTGCACCATTACTTGAGAGCAAGAACCCTGCACTTGTTAACGGTACTAAAAGAGTATTAGCAGAGTTAGATCCTGGATATTTAACCGAACGCGGATGGGGAGCAAATATAGCATTAGAATTACAAAGAGTAGCCAAACCTAAATTATGGCAAAGAATAGCACAAGTTTTTACCGGTACGGATTATGCTCAACAAAATATAGATAAAGCAGTCGCTAACTTTGAAAAAAGTAGTATCTCATATAAAAATGCTAAAAATCTGCCAGAAGAACCAAAAAAGGAAGAACAAGCTAGAGTAGCACAAAAGCAAGATAAAGGAATCAATATTGTAGAAAAAAAAGAGCCAGATAAAGCAAAAACCCAAGGCTATAAGTCTTCTATATCAACTCCTAAAGAATTATCCCACGTTAACGCTCTTAATGAAAGTAGACAGAGTCAGAAAAAACATGGACCCACACGATCATAGCTTGCAAATTATAAAATTTTGGTATTATATACTTGATATATCGAATATTTTAATAATGAGTAATATATGGCAGAGATTGTAACTAATAGAGACGATACTATTGAAAAAATTAAAAAAAACGATGAAGTAACTGAGATATCAGCTGCAGTAAAAGGAAAAATAGTTGATATAAAAAATGTAGATAGTAGATTAGATAGTTTGAATAAAAATATTGTTACTACTGATCCTATTGGGCAACATTTACAATCTGAAGAATATATTACTAGTACGCTTGAAGTTCTTGCCAGCAAAATTATTAGTGAAGTTGTAGAAAACAAAGATATACAAAAATTAGTAGATAACCTGCATATTAATTTAGGACAAGACACGAAACTGATACCTAGTGCAGCAGATAAGCTAAAGTTTGATGTCGCTAGAGCTGAAGCAGCACTTAAGGGTTTTGTACTTCCTCTAAATAAAGGAGGACCTTTTGATGAATTATCATTTATGGGTGTGGAAGATGAAGAAGAAATCTTTGCCAATCCTATAAAAGCAACTAAAGAAGCATTAATAGCCATAAGTGGAAAGGCTATACCTAAAGAGCAATATGCACAGGCTATAAAAGATAAAGCTATAGAAATTTTAAAACAAGATCCTAAAAACACTCCAGAAAAACTTGAAAAATATGAAAAATTTATTATTCAAGGAGATAAAAATCAGAAATTTGATGAAGAGAGTAAGCGGTTTATCCCAAGAGTAAATCAATTATCTCAAGTGGAATTTAAGGAGTTACAAAAGGCAGCCACTAATACGACGCAGCAGATTAGTAATAGATTGGAAAAAAATAATGAAATTAGTAAGCAATTAGAACAAATTACTGCACTTACTAACTCATCAGGTATAAAGAATTCTGAAGTAATAATACGGGAATTAAATAAGTTAGATTCTACTTATCTAGCTAAAAATAGTACTAAAATAGCCACTGAATTAAAGGATATTAATGATAGAGGTACTTCTTGGTGGGAAAAATTTAAGCAGATATTTAATGGTAAAGATTATTTAGGACAAAGATTAGAAAAAATTGTTAATGAATATATGATTAAAAGTGATGAGTATGTTGTAAAAGTAATTAATGATAAAATCTTTTCAAACGCTTTAACAAATCCTGAAATTGCTGAAGGTCTAACAAAATTTTTGAATGAAAATAAAGATAAGGTAGCAACTAATCCTCAATTTAAAAATTTAATTCCTGTTACGGGGGAGTCTATTATAGTTCAACCGCAACAAGTTAATAATTTTAATTTAGCGGAACTCAGAAAAATCAATCCAATAGCATTTGATAAAACCATATTTGAAGATTTAATAAAACTAAGAAGCTCTAATATAAAACCCCCGAAAAATACTCCTAATACTTTTACTCAAAATCAAGGAATGGTAAGAAATAAAGGTTAAATTTTAATATAACTTGGAAAGTCTACGTTATTGTGAGGAAGTCGTGTTGCGTGGCTCGAGCAAAGCATTATATGTCATTCCCGCGTAGGCGGGAATCCAGGGTAAAACGAGATAAGTCGAGCTTTTAATTTTAAAAGTCTACTGTATTTATACTTTTTTTGCTGGATTCCCGCCTACGCGGGAATGACATCGAGCGGGTTTCTCGAGCCATGCAATAACGCCAGTTTCTTCTCGCAATGACGATATTTATCTTTAGTTAGTAATGCTTGGTGGGACGGTTAAATACTCCTCTTTCCATAGTTCATTATAAAGAATAGGGTCGATATTACCGCCTGAGATTAGTACTAGTAATTTTTGAGGTTTGGATTGTGTTTTTAACCAATTTACTACTGCCACCATATTTATGCTACTTGATGGCTCGCATATCACTTTTAGTAAATGGGTAAGCCACGCCGTCCAGTAATATATTTGATATTCATCCGCTAAATGAAAACCATCAAGTTTTTTTAAATATTCAAATGTACGAGCCGATACACTCAAGGTTTTAAGACCGTCTGCAATAGTATTAGGTGCGTCATCAAATCTATATATTGCACCATTTTTAACTGACAAATAGGCGTCATTAGCCGTAAGAGGTTCTGAACCTATTAATAAACTTGTGGAGGATATTAATTCCTTGGCAAGATACGAGCCGGAAATTAAACCGCCGCCGCCGCAAGATGCAAAAATAGCATCAGGACTAAAGCCTAGTTGCTGTAATGCTTCATAGCATAACGTGCCGGCACCTGCTATTGTAGAATCGCTATCGGAAGGGTGCATATAGTAAAACCCTTGCTCTGTATCTTTTTTTGCTCTTTCTTCTGCTTCTTGCCTAGTCATTGTGTATATAACTTCACCGCCATAATGAAGAGCTGCTTGTTGCTTTACTTTTGAAGTATTTAACGGTAAATAAATTCTTGTTTTAATACCGAATAATTTACTCGCATAAGCAAGACCGATTCCATGGTTACCTGTACTATAACCGACTATTTTATCAGGTAATTTTCCTTGCTCTTTTAGTTCTAATAAATGATTTAATACTCCCCTAACTTTAAATGCACCGGTTTTTTGCAATGATTCAACTTTAAAAAAAATCTCGTGACCGAGCATCTCATTTAAGCTTTCAGAGTGAACGATCGGAGTTAAATGTAGATATTGTTTTATTCTATTATGTGCGGCTGCTACATTTTGAGAGGATTGTAGTAATAAATTCATAAATATAATTAATAAAGATGGCTTGAAATCGTGTTTATACTATATTATATAGTTAATAATTGGAAATTTTAAAAGGTTTTAATTGATGAATAAAAAATCCCTGCCGCTTATGGCATTACGAGATATGGTAGTGTTCCCAGGAGTAATTGCTCCTATTTTTGTGGGCAGGCAAAAATCGCTGCAAGCACTCTCTCATACTACCATTTCCGAGGAAGATAATAGTAAATATATTTTAGTAACTTTACAGAAAAAGTTTGATCAAGAAAACCCTAGTAAACATGAACTTTATAACACAGCTATACTTGCCAAGATTATCCAAATAGTGAAGCTGCCTAATAGTACGGCTAAAATCTTAATAGAAGCAATAGCACGAGTAAAGCTAAGCAATATTAAAGGCAATGATGCTTTTGAAGCGAATTACGAAATTATTCCGGATGAAGAAATATTTGACGTTAATAACATGCGTTCACTCGTTGATAATGCAGTACAGCTATTCGCTAAATATGCCGTTAATGATAAGAAAGTTAATGCAGAAATTGTTGAAACTATCAATAAAGAAATAAGTAATAGCACTAATTTCATAAATATTATTAACATATTAGCTTCACATTTGATAACTTCACTTGAGGCAAAGCAGCATTTATTAGAAGAAACCAGCCCCTTTAAACGTATCACTACAGTTATTAGCACGCTTACCTCCAATATAGTAAATTCAGAAACCGAACAAGCCTTGCAGCAAAGAGTAAGAAAGCAAATTGAAAAAACGCAGCGTGATTATTATCTGCACGAACAAATGAAAGCTATTCAAAAAGAGCTTGATGAGGATAAATCAGAACTTGCCGATATTGAGAAAAAAATTAAAAGTTTAAAATTATCAAAAGAAGCTAAAGAGAAAGCAGAATCTGAGCTTAAAAAACTCCGTAGCATGAATCAAATGTCGGCAGAGTCGGGGGTAACACGTAATTATCTAGAGACTTTGCTTAGCTTGCCTTGGGGTAAATATGATCATACTAAAATTGATATTAATCAGGCAGAGAAAATTTTAAATCGTGACCATTTCGGACTCGAAAAAGTTAAAGAACGAATTATAGAATATTTAGCGGTATTACAGCGTTCGAGTAAAATTAGAGGACCTATATTATGTTTGATCGGTCCTC
>DYDV01000037.1 GCA_020404465.1 Rickettsia endosymbiont of Omalisus fontisbellaquei | reverse complement strand
GCTTGAAAAAGTTAGTACCGAAATTACGATCTGTTAATAACATAGTGATAGCTCCACCAAGTACTGGCATAGCGAGAATTATTAAGAATGCAGTAACTAATATAGACCAAACGAATAATGGCATTTTAAATAATCCCATCCCCGCAGCTCTCATATTAAAGATAGTAACGATTAAGTTAATTGATCCAAGGATTGACGAAAGACCCGTTAAATGTAAGCTGAAAATAGCCATATCAACGGCAGCTCCCGGGTGACCGCTCAAATTACTTAAAGGAGGGTAGAGCGTCCAGCCCGTTCCAGGACCGCCGTCAACAAAAGCCGAACCCATAAGTAAGAGAAAGGCAGGAACTAATAGCCAAAAACTGATATTGTTTAATCTCGGAAATGCCATATCGGGAGCCCCTATTAATAGAGGTACGAAATAGTTACCAAACCCGCCGAATAAAGCCGGCATAATCATAAAGAACACCATAATAACTGCATGTGCGGTAATAAGCACGTTATATAGCTGGAAATCATGATTTAAGAAAGTGCCGCCGGGCATTGCAAGCTCTAACCTAAAAAGCAGTGAGAACAAACCGCCGACAATTCCCGCAAAAATGGCAAATATGATATACATAATGCCGATATCTTTGTGATTGGTAGAAAAAAGCCACCGCCTCCAGCCGTGAGGAGTGTGATGGTCATCGTGATAAATTTCGGTAGTAGTTATAGGCTGAGTCATAAATTATCCTAAATTTTGCTAGCTAATGCTATTCTGATTGTATATTAGATTTGAGATATTTTGAATGACTTGTTTTATAAAAGTGACGTATCTTTTCAATATAATTACAAAAATCCTTATTTTCTTCAGCTAAACGGTTTGCCGTATTCCAATCTACTTCCGGTCGTTCTTTTGCCGGAATCATAATGTAGCTTTCTGAAGGTTCACCTATATTAAGTTCAATAACACCAATCCCATGTAAGTTGCATAATATGTTTAATTCTTTTTTTGTATTATTACCGCGAATTTCCGTAATAACTAAATATCCAAAATTAGCCCAAGAAGAATTACTAACAGTTTGAAAAAATACTTGACGAACGTTGGATTGGTTAATTACCGTTTTCACTTCATATGATGATAGTTTGGTTTTTTTGTCAAAATATTCTTTTACACAATCCTTGATTTCATCGTTCCAATCGGCACTTAAATCTTCTATTCCAACAATATCGGGATATAACCATTTATTACCGTCGGGTCCACGTCCATTGGTTGAACGTTTTTCATTAATTCGATAACTATATATATTGAATTCTGAATGCAAAAATTCAGATAATTTACTATATAAATCTTTTTCTTTTATCTGGAGAGAAGGGCCGGAAGCGTTAAATGTTTCTATCTGCTCAATTTCTTCTATATCGGTTTTTTCGGTATAGTAATATTTACGTGGTCGTCCCTCTATTGTTTTGATTTGAGGGTATTTCTTCTGTAAGCTTGGTCGAATTGATGCAATCTCAGCTGCAATTTGTCTGATTAAAGCCTTATCATCTATTAATAACACTTTTGTTGCTTTACTTTTTTGTCGTTTTTCTTCGCATTGTCTAGGATAATCTTTAAAAATTCCTTTGGCAAGTTCGTGAGATGTAAATTTCTCATTAGAATATTTTTGTAAAAATTCAGGAATAACTTTTGGTAGATTTAATGTCATAAATATCTATAACCTTATTTGTTTTCAATAAATATATCTAAATTCATTTAGCTTGTTTTAATTTTTTGATATTTGCTCCGACTATTGCCGGAATATTCCGAGTGATTTTATCATAATCCCAATCCCACCATTTAATTTCAAGTAATTGCTCAATTATCTCATCAGGAAATCTATAGCGTACTATTTTTGCAGGATTACCGACAACAATACTATACGGTGGTACATCTTTAGCTACTACTGAGCAAGCACCGATAATTGCTCCGTCACCTATATTAACTCCGGGCAAAATGGTAGAGTTTGTACCAAACCATACATCATTTCCTATAACAGTGTCTCTTCTTTTGTCAGGCGAAGGCGTGTAATTATTCCAATTTTCAAAAATAAAGAAAGGATAAGTAGAAAATCCGTCCATAGGATGATTCATATCATCGGTTATAAAACTAGTACCCATAGCAATAGCACAAAATTTCCCTATAATCAATTTAACAAAATAAGCTCCTCTAACATTTTCATATTCAAATTTCTCAGGGTGATTAGCGTCGTTGTAATAAGTGTAATCTCCGACTATTATATTTGGATTATGGATAAAATGTTTTAAAAATATCGTTTCTTTCGCTTGTTTAGGAAAAAGATGTGGATAAGGGTTGTTGTGGTTGGTCATATATTTAAAAAAGTAATTAATTGGCGACTAACTTTTGATTCCCAACATTCACAGCAACCTTATTCTTGCTTGCAATCCAATTGTCGAAATCTTCTTTGCTCACTACTTCTATAGCAATCGGCATAAAGCCGTGATTGATGCCGCAAAGCTCCGAGCATTGTCCGTAATATACGCCTTTTTTGGCCACTCTTGTCCATGTTTCATTAATTCTTCCAGGCACTGCATCTATTTTAAAACCAAGCGACGGAACGGCAAAACTATGTATTACGTCACCTGCGGTAATGAGAAACCTTACGGTAGCATTTTCAGGAATAACAATTCGATTATCGACGTCTAATAATCTTTTTTGGTCAGGTTTTAAATTCTCATCAGAGATCATTACGCTATCAAATTCTAAATTATCATGATCGGGATATATATAGTGCCAATACCACTGGTAACCTACTACTTTAATAGTTAAATCCGTTTCGGGTATTTTTTCGGCATGACGCAATATTCTAAAAGACGGCACGGCAATAATAATCAAGATTATTATCGGGATTACAGTCCATATTATCTCTATTAAAATATTATGTGAAAATTTTGCCGGTACGGGATTATTTTTAGCACTAAATCTAATACATACATAAATAAGTAGCCCAGTAACAAATAAAACAATAGCTGTTGAGATATAAAGCAGAAAATTATGAAAATGATGTAATTCTTCCATAATCGGGCTTGCCGGCGGTTGGAACGTTACTTGCCAAGGTAACGGCTCGGAAGCAAAGCAGCTACTACTAACAATCAAAAAACAAATTAAAGTAATAATATTTTTCATAGCACATATAAAGTTATTTATATTTAATATAAATGGATATGTATTTTTATTAAAGTAAAAATCAATAAATTTTTATAAAAAACTATATATTTTTAATAATATTTGAGCTAGAAAGTGTACCTATATTAGGATGTTGCAGTAAGTCAATAACTTCTACTACTTTTGCATTTATTAATTTTGCTTGAATTTGTTTATTTATTAACTGAGGATCGTGCTTTGTTACAGCGATTACAGAGGGACAAATATTCTGCACCAACCGAGCATAATCATTAAAATCTTTCAGTTTAGGTAATATAAGTACTTTATCGACAAACGTTAAAGAGCTTAAAATTTTTGCTCGTTGCAATTGATTATGGATAGGTTGACGTTTTTTATATTTAATAATTGTTTCGTCCGGCTCTAAAGCGATGATTAAGTATTTACCTTGTTTTTTAGCTTTGCGTAGAAATTCTATATGACCGTAATGTAATAAATCAAAACAACCGCCTACTAGAACTATTTTACTATTTATAGGACAGTTTTTATTTAAAGAAATATTCTTATAATATTCTATTTTAGGCATTTTGACAGCATTATAGTTAGATGAACAGGAGATAAGATTTGTAAAAATTAATAAAAATAGAAAAAGTCTAAGCATAATCTTCGTCTTTATATAAGTTAATTTTTATTAATTTATATAAAGGATTTAATTTTAATCAATAAAAAACTAATAAAACAGAAATAAAACAAAATTTTACAATTTTCTATTGTAATTTGTTTGTATATAGTTCATATTATTATTAGTAATGAAAAATTGATTCAAATAATCTTCAGAGCAATTTTAATGAATGATACCGCACTATCTTATGATTTAAATGGCATATTACCATCATCTTTTATTAGTGCACGTCTTAGGAAAATCCTCACCTCTGCCTCCTTATTATTATTTATAGGATTAGTTGTTTTTGTTTCTTTTGCCGTTAATAATTATGTTAACGACACTTTGTCTATAAGTTTAGTACAGCCTGATAGTAGTGAAGAAGAAACAATTTCATTTAAAGAAGTAGTAGTAAAAAAAGGCGATACTATAAAATCAGTTTTGATAGAACAAAATATCCCTAAAAATGAAATAGAAAAAATTGTAAATTTAGTAAAAGAGGGTAAATTATCTTCTGCTCTTAAAATAGGGCAACAAATTACTTTTGAATATGAAACAAAAATCACCGAAAACGAGAATGAAGATTTAACCTCAGAGATAACGTTCTTAAATAAAATCGTTATAATTATCGATAAGCTAAAAACTATTGAAGTAATTAGAGAAGGTGATAATTTTAAAGTTGAAGAAATTGTAGTACCTTTAAGTAAAAAAGTTGCTAAATCGTCGGTAAGTATTGAATCAAATTTTATGTCAGCCCTTAAAAAACTGGGTTTATCGAATAATAGTATAATAGAGCTGATTAATGCTTACGCCTATCAAATCGATTTTCAGCGTCAAATAAAAAGCGGTGATACTGCAACCGTAATAACGGAAAAATATGTAACGGAAGACGGTAAATTTTCTCACCACGGTAAAATTTTATATGTTTCATTAAATCTTTCAGGAAAAGAATATAATATATATCGTTATTCCCATGATAATAACGCAAATAATCAGGTATTTTTTTCTGAAGACGGTAAAAGCGTAAAAAGAAGCTTACTTAAAACTCCGCTAAAAGTTATAAAAGTTTCTTCACATTATGGTAATAGAAAGCATCCGATACTTGGTTATACTAAACTGCATAAAGGAGTTGACTTCGCAGCTCCAACCGGTACACCTATATATTCCGCAGGAAACGGAGTTATAACAGAAATAGGGTGGAAGTCGGGTTACGGAAAATTTATTCAGGTAAAACATAGCGGGACGCTATCTACTGCTTACGCTCATGCTTCAAATTTTGCAAAAAATTTAAAAGTGGGAAGTATAGTAAAACAAGGGCAGATCATAGCATATGTTGGAAGTACGGGTAGAGCTACAGGACCACATTTACATTATGAAGTTAAAATTGACGGCAAACACGTTAATCCTATGTCAGTTAAGACAACACCGGGTGTAGAATTAAACGGAAAAAATTTAGAGAAATTTAAACAATTTAAGAAAGAAATAAAAACTTTAAATGTTAAGCTTGATAAGGAATTGCAAGCTGACAAAACAGTTGAGGTTTCATTGTAGAGTGAATCCTTGTCATACTGTAATTAAGTTGGTATTGCACGACTCTTATGTCATTCCCGCGTAGGCGGGAATCTAGTAAAACCTATAAAAAATAAGTTTTTTATAAGTTTATTTTATCATATATATATTAAGGTTATTTTTTTCTGGATTCCCGCCTACGCGGGAATGACATTTACATTTATGTTCCTACTATTTAAAAAACTATACCTAACATTCGCTCGTAGTAGTCGTATAATAATAACATTAGTTATTATTGATCAGTTAAGCAAATGGTGGTTTATTGATAATTTAAGATGGAAACCGGGCTTAATGCTTAAGGTTACTTCTTTCTTAAATATGGTTTATACTTGGAATTACGGCATCAGTTTTGGATTAATGCGTGAATACTATCAATATAGTAATGCTATTTTCTTAATAACGAATACGCTTATTGTCTGTTACTTATACTACCTAATGGTGCGTTCAAAAACGATTGGAGGCTTTGCAGGTTATAGTTTTGTAATCGGTGGTGCCGTCGGTAATCTAATTGATAGATTTTTTAGAGGAGCAGTCTTTGACTTCATTCATTTTCATTATCAAAATTATAGTTTCCCCGTATTTAATTTAGCTGATTGCTTTATTACAATAGGAGTAATTATCTTAATAGAAGATTATTATAGTACTAAAAAAGTTATTGAAGAAAAAGCTAAAGAGAATTATGATAATGCCCAAATTGGAGCTATGGCTGAAAAAATTCGTAACACCGATCATAACGGTGACGATATAGTGAATTAACTTGGACTAGGGACGGTTAATTTAAAAGCAAGACTGTACAGCGTATATATAATACGTGAGCACAGTCGAGGCTTGCAAAATTAGACTTCCTGCATAAGTTATCTTCTAAAGGTAATTTGTACGTCGATCCGGTACTCGAATCCTCACGTACGTTTGAGTACGCTGCGGTTCTGCGTTCCGTGTCTCCTTCAAATTCCTCTTTATAAGATGACTTATGCAGGAAGTCTGTTGATTATCCCTAGTCCAAGTTAAAAAACTATAAAATATAATTTTAATTAAAGGTGTATTAAGTGAAAAAAGTTTTTTTATTATTTACTGTTTTATTAATTACTTCTGCTTGTAGTAAAAAGTTAAAAGAAACAGTAGGCATATCAACAGCTGGACCTAATGAGTATCAAGTACAGCGTACTAAAGCACTGGAAGTGCCTCCTCATTATTATTTACCTGATCCTGGGAATAGTCAACCAACTTATAATAATATAAAAGGACAAGGTGAGTTTAATGAAGGTGAGCAAGCATTAATGCAAGAGATAAACTAAGTAAGTT
The DNA here is from genome assembly GCA_020404465.1 of Rickettsia endosymbiont of Omalisus fontisbellaquei. Taxonomy (GTDB): domain Bacteria; phylum Pseudomonadota; class Alphaproteobacteria; order Rickettsiales; family Rickettsiaceae; genus Rickettsia. The sequence continues at coordinate 37,836 of DYDV01000037.1, read as the reverse complement.
TGTTATGGCTTTGTTGCAGCATGTATATATGTCATTCCTGCGAAAGCAGGAATCCAGTAATCAACAAACACAAATGTTGCTAGTTTTTAAAACTAGTATATTTAAAATTGTCTCTCTTTCTCTAGATTCCCGCTTTCGCGGGAATGACATATAAGTTATTCATGAATTCTCATACAAAACAAAAAATAGGTATTTTTGGGCTTGGTAAAACCGGTATGTCGGTTTACGAGGAGCTACAAGATAAATATGATATAATTGTTTATGATGATTTAAAAGCAAATAGAGATATATTTGAAGAATTATTCGGAAAAAGTCTTATTGCTGCTTTATCCGATTCAAGATGGCAAAATTTAGATAAAATTGTCTTAAGTCCTGGAGTTCCGCTTACGCACGAAGTAGTAAGAATTGCTCATCATTTCAATATATCAATTACTTCTGATATAGATTTATTATTTGAAAAATCAAAAAATTTAAACTTTATCGCTGTAACCGGTACAAACGGTAAAAGTACTACTGCTGCTTTAATAAGCCATATTTTAAATAGTAATGGTTTAGACTATCCAGTTGCAGGTAATATAGGGGTTCCGGCTTTAAAAGCCAAGAATAGTAAAGACGGATATGTGCTTGAATTATCTTCTTTTCAGCTAGATTTAGTAAAAACCTTTACAGCTAAAATAGCAGTACTTCTTAATATAACTCCTGACCATTTAGATAGACATCAAGACATGACCGGCTATATTGCAGCAAAATCTAAGATTTTCGCTCGAATGGATAATAGTTGTTATGCAGTAATTAATATTGATAATAATTATTGTCATGAAGTCTTTATAAAATTGCAGCAAGAACAACGTATAAAACTAATTCCATTCTCGGTTACTAAAATCCTTGAAAGCGGTGTATCAATAGTTGATAATAAAATTAATGATAATTTTTTTGATGATAGTAGCTTTAAATTGCTGTTTAATAAAAATCTTCAAGGTATTCATAATTGTGAAAACATTGCAGCAAGTTATGCAGTAGCTAAGATAATGGGAGTAGAATCTACAAAAATACTTGAGTCTTTAAGTAGTTTTCAAAGTTTACCTCATAGAATGCAATATATCGGTAGTATAAATAATATAAATTTTTACAATGACAGCAAAGCAACAAATGCAATATCTGCTATGCAGTCAATTAAAGCACTTGATAATATTTACTGGCTTGCAGGAGGAATACCGAAAGAGGGAGGTATTGAAGAAGTAAAACCTTATTTTGGTAAAATTAAGAAAGCTTATTTTTATGGACAAGCTAAAAAAATATTTGCAGATACTGCTCTTGGTATAGTAGATTTTGTAATATGTGATGATCTTGAGCAAGCTTTTGAACTCGCATACAAAGATGCTTGCAGCGATAATGCAAAGGTAAAAGTAAAAAATATTTTGCTAGCACCTAGTTGTAGCTCATATGATCAGTTTAAAAATTTTGAAGAGCGAGGTGAGTTGTTTATTAGATTGTGTAGTATACTATCACCCCGTGACTTGATTACGGGGTCTAAAAATAATGAATTAGATACCGCGATCAAGTCGCGGTATGACAAAGTAGATTCCCTCTTTCGAGGGAATGACATATAGCCATGAATAACGAAATATCTAATAGTTTTATTAAATTATGGTGGCGTAGCACCGACCGCCAAATAATAATTTCTTTGATAATTTTATTTGCTTTCAGTCTAATGCTGGTTACCACCTCAGGTTCGGCGGTTGCAAGTAGAATAGGACTTGAAGAAAATTATTTTGCATCTAGACAAATATTTTATTTAGCCGCCGCTTCAGGGCTTATATTATTATTTTCATGCCTTAATAAGAAATGGTTAAGGCGTTTTGCAATAGTTGGGTTTATTGCTAGTGTAGTTTTATTAATAGCAGTTAAATTTTTTGGCTATGAAGTAAAAGGGGCAGTGCGATGGATTAATATTCTAGGTCTATCTATTCAGCCTTCGGAATTTATCAAACCGTTTTTTGCAGTTGTTACGGGCTGGATATTATCGCTAAAATTTAATGATGATTTTCCAAGTTTTACAATTTGTGTAATACTTTATTCTATTGTTGCTATTCTCTTAATTATTCAGCCGGATTTTGGAATGCTTGTAATGATTACGGCAGTTTTCGGTATTCAGCTGTTTATTGCGGGTATGCCGATATTTTGGATTGTTCTAGCCGGTTTTTTAGGAATGATAGGAGTAACTATTGCTTATTTTTGGTTACCTCACGTAACGCAAAGAATTAATTCATTTTTAGATCCCGATAGTAGCGAGAATTATCAAGTGAGTAAGTCTCTTAAGGCTTTTGAGCATGGCGGTTTATATGGACGCGGTCCAGGGGAGGGAGCAGTAAAGCAGGTACTACCCGATTCACATACGGATTTTATTTTTGCTGTAGCAGGTGAGGAGTTTGGAGCTATTATTTGCCTGATTGTTATAGGTATATTTGCTTTTATAGTATTAAGAAGTCTTATTAAATTATTAAACGAAACAGATAAGTTTGTACAATTCGCTGCTAGCGGTATAGTTGCACAATTAGGGCTTCAGGCAATAATTAATATGGGAGTGACTTTACATTTACTTCCTACTAAAGGTATGACATTGCCGTTTATTAGTTACGGTGGTTCTTCAACGCTTGCAATTGCTATCGCTACCGGTATGCTTCTTGGCTTTACAAGACACCGAACACCTTTAAATTCTTATAAAATACATAATATTGAAATATGAAAAAAATAATTTTGGTAGCAGGTGGCACTGGTGGGCATTTTTTTCCGGCAGTCGCTCTTGGAGAGGAATTAATAAAACGTGGGTATGAAGTTCATTTTATTACTGATTTAAGGTGCCAAAAATATATAAATCAGGATATAAAAGTAATTTTTCATATCTTAGATTTAAAACGATCAAGTAATATTTTTTTATTTTTACCAAGATTATCAATTGCAGTTTTGAAAGCTATTAGATTATTATATAATATAAAGCCTTCCGTCATTGTGGGATTTGGCGGTTATCCTGTTATATCTTCAATGTTTGCGGCAATTTTTTTAAGAGTACCGATTATAATTCATGAACAGAATTCTTACCTTGGAAAAGTTAATAAATTTTTTGCAAGCTTTGCTAAAAAGATAGCTATTTCTTATGAAAATGTAAAAAATTTACCGGAATTTGCAAAAAGTAAAATAGTAATTACCGGTGGGATAGTTAGAAGGAATATTAGAAATGTATGTCATTCCCGCGAAGGCGGGAATCTAGAAAAATTAAGTCTGGATCCTCGCTTTCGCGGGGATGACATCAAGAGAAGCGGGGATAACTTCAAGAAAAGCAAGGATAATATCTTTACTATATTCATCTTCGGAGGGAGCCAGGGAGCTAAATTATTTTCAGAGTTAATACCGGATAGTATTAAAATTTTGATGCAGAAGCAGCCGGAATTAAAATTGTATGTGGTTCAGCAAGCAGCATTTGATGATCAAGAAAAAATAAGAAAAATATATTCAGAATTAAATATTGCTTATGAGCTTGCTGAATTCTTTGATGATATGGTATCGCAGTATAAGAAGGCTGACTTAGTAATTTCAAGAGCAGGGGCGTCTACAATAGAAGAGCTGACATATATAGGGTTACCTGCAATTTTTATCCCGCTACCAAGTGCTGCGGATAATCATCAATATTATAATGCAAAATTATTGGAAGATAAAAAAGCAGGATGGTGTTTAGAGCAGAATAGCATTTCTGCCGAAAAATTAGCCGATAAAATACTTGATTTGATAAGTAATCCAAAGGTATTAGAGGATGCCTCACAAAATTTATTAAAAAGAAGAAAAGAAGGGCATGTATTGTTAAGTGATTTAATAGAAGAGGTGATTTAAGTTTTGGCCCTGCCGATGTCATTCCTGCGAAAGCAGGAATCCAGCATAAAGCGAGATAAATCGAGCTTTTAATTTTAAAAATTTGCTGTATTTATATTTCTTTACTGGATTCCCGCTTTCGCGGGAATGACATAAAAATAACAATAATTTAATTAAGCACATAGAACTTTGGTGCTTTATCCTTGCAAATTTGGCTATTATTAGCTACGTTATAATAAAAGTTTTGGAATAATATAAATATATGTTAAAAAAAATTATAATATTATTTTTAGGAATGTTTTTACTTTCAGCTTGTACCGATAATTTTAGAAGCTATTTTCAAAAATCCGCAAATAATAGATTGGTTGATAGTAAAGGTGCTAAAGGCGGTAAAAGAAAGCCGGTATATAATAACAAATATATTACCTTGGCTAAAAAGAATATAGTAGAAGATAATCTTGATGATGATAACGACAATGATGATGATTATGATAGCGATAGTCCTTTAAGGGGGGAGAGAATAGATCCAGTGAAGAGAAATCGTGAAATATATCTTAAAATGATTAAAAGGGATATAGCAAGGCAAAAAGCAGAAGCCGGCATCGCTGAATCCGATGACGATATGACTTTAAGCAGAGCGAATAAAAAGGTTAGAAAAGACGATAGCGATAAAGAAAAAAAGATGCAAGAGGAATTAAATCAGATAAAAGCAATGCTTAGAGAAACTAAGCGTGATATATCAAAATATACTTGTCCAAATGCTACGGTAAACCAAAATTATGCACCGCCCGTTACAAATTATGAGCCTGTAAATTATCCACCGGTAAAAAATAGTAAGCCGTATAATAACAATTCTAAGGTAAAGCAAAAATTTATCCGTGAAGATGATGACAATGGCAGTAATGCTTGTTCGATATAACATACTATGTGATATATTTATCGCTATCTAATAGGTTTATTATTTTCTAAGTAAGATTATTATTTATTAATAAAAATTAATATCTGAATATAGAAATATATTAAATTTATTAATAGGTATATTATGAAAAGTAAACTCTCCGTAAGTACTACTAGTCTTACCTCTATAAAAGGTCTTCAAAACCCTATTGTTACTGAAATAAAAGAAATAACAAAAAAATTACATTTTAAAGATCAAGAGCTTGAAAAAGCTTATGGAATGGCTTCAGATGATGTTTCTATTCAAGCAACAAGAGAGCAGATATTATATGCTTTAAAAGCTGTGGAATCTGCAAAACAACATTTGACAGACAAGACACAAGAATTTTGCAATAAATTAAATGACTACGGTATTTGCGTTACTTATTCATTTGCTAGTTATAAAAGAAGTGGCAAGGACATATTAGAGTTTATATCACCTTATTTATTAAAGAACGCATTTGATATAGAATATATTAAAGCATATATTCCAGAAGGATATATAAAAGAGAGCAATAAAAATGATGCTATGGAATTGCTTGGTAAACGAGAAGTAAGAGACTATTTAGAGGTAAAGTCTACTGAATTAGCAAGTAAATCGCCTGTACCGTCTACCCCTTCTACAACAGATACATTTAATTATGATAGTGATGAAATGCCAGTTGTTGGAGAAGAGCAAACTACACCGAATACTGAACAAGCTTGATATAATTGATGTTGTTATAGGATGATGTCATTTCTGCGGAATTAGGAATGACATCGATGACCTGTTCCCTCCGCTCTTATTCACAATTAATACTCGTGTTGTCACCCATTCCATCATTTCCCAAACATTTTAATTCTTGTATGGTTTTTACTATACCACAACATCTTGATTTATAAACGGCATATCCAATAGGAAGTCCAAGTATAATTGCTACACCGATAATATTGAAACCCAGATATATCCAATCATTAGTACTATATTGCGAAGTTTCTACTTCAGACGAATCATTATTAAGGCTATTTATTGTTTCTATCCAATTTTCTAGATATGAATTATTTGACATTGTAATATCCTTTTGCTATTCCTATCTTTTAGAATAGGATAAATATTGATTACTTATCAAGTAGTTATTAATTTTTATTCTATGTCATTCCTAGCTAAAGTTGGGAAGGCGTTGTTGCGTGGACCGGTAAAATCCATTGTGTCACCCCGTGGCTTGACAGCGGTGAAATTGATCCACGCAACAATGCTACGCGGGAATGACATCAAGGGCTTTTTAAAAACTGTCCGGTACTATAGGTCAAGCCACGGGGTGATATTGAAAAACCTGTGAACGCTCGCAAAAATTTAGAAATAATTACAAATTAAGATTTCCAATTTAGTTCCGGATAGTTTCTAATTTCAGCCTTGTAATTGCTACGCTTTAACCATTTTTTAGCTGCTTCTAAATACAAGAAAATTATTGGTGTAATATAAAGAGTAAGTAATTGTGAAGTGAGTAGACCACCAACTACGGCAAGCCCTAACGACCTTCTCTCTGCTCCTGTTGCTCCGACTCCAAGAGCAATAGGCATAGCTCCCATTAATGCAGCTAAGGTAGTCATCATAATAGGTCTGAATCTTATTATACATGCTTCATAGATCGCTTCATGCGAAGATTTATTGCCGGTTCTCTCAAGTTCTAAAGCAAAATCAATAATCATGATAGCGTTTTTCTTAACTATACCGATTAGCATAATCAGCCCAACAAATCCGTACATATCAAGTTCGCTATTAAATATTAGCAACGTAAGTAATGCTCCAAATATAGCCGTAGGTAGCCCCGAAAGGATTGTTATAGGATGTACAAAACTCTCATATAACATGCCAAGGATTATATAAATAACTATAACGGCAAGTCCGAGCAATAAGCCAAGATCGGAAAAAGACGACTGAAATGCTTGAGCTGTGCCTTGGAAGCTGCCTGTTATGGTTGCAGGCATTTGTAGCTCTCTTAAAGCCTCATTAACTTTTGGAACGGCGTCACTAATTGAATATCCATCTTGTAGGTTAAATGATACCGTAACCGAAGGTAATTGTCCGAAATGTGAAATACTAAGAGGACCAACAGTATTAACAATTTTAGCAAGCGTAGTTAGCGGTACTAAATTACCGTTTGCAGAGTTAATATTGACTAAAGATAACATTGACGAATCTGTTTGATATTTAGGATCTAACTCTAAAATAACATCATATTGGGCTGTTGGGGTATATAATGTTGAAATCTGCTCAGCACCGTAAGCCGCATATAAGATATTCTGGATTTGTTCGACTGATATACCGAGTTTTGCTGCTTTAAATCTATCGATTTGTACTAAAGTTTGCGGCTGTGCTATTTGTAAATCTGAAGTTACGTCAATAAAACCCGGTAGCTGTGCGAGTTTGTCTTTTAATTTCGGTGTAAAGCTAAATAGCTCATCTTGATCGAGTCCTTGCATAGTATATTGATACTGGCTTTTGGTTGCTTGTCCGCCAATCGTAATAGTCGGTACGTTTTGGATATATACTCTTAAGCCTACTAAATGATTTAGTTTTGAGCGTAACTGGTCAATTACCTCGTCTGCTCCTATTCTTTGATCGCGAGGTTTTAAGCTAATAAAAATCGTACCTTGGTTAACGGCAGAGTTTCTACCTGAAACACCGACTGCCGAAAAGAATGAATCTATGTTAGGATTTTTAAGTAATACATCACTTACTTGCTGCTGTTCTTTTACCATCGCATCAAAAGAAATAGTTTGAGCGGCTTCAGTAAAAACTAAGATTTGTCCCGTATCGGAATCAGGCATAAAGCCTTTACGGACTTTCCCAAATAAATAAGCAGTTGCAAGGATTACTAAGAGAAATATAAGCATAGTAGTTTTTGAGTACTCTACTACCGTTTTTAGACTGCTACCGTATTTTTGTTTTATGTATTCAAAGGCTTTTTCTGTTAGGGGTAACTCGTCATTGCGAGGCGTCAAAGACGCCGTGGCAATCTCGGTTTGTTGTCCTGAGATTGCTTCGTCACTACGTTCCTCGCAATGACGGTCTTTTAAAAACACATTGCACAGCATTGGAGTTACAGTTATCGAGATAACTCCCGAAAGCAAAATGGCGGTAGTAATAACAACGGCAAGTTCGTGCAGTAATTTTCCTAAAATTCCGCTCATAAATAATATCGGGATGAATACCGCCATTAGGGATAGAGTCATTGAGACTATAGTAAATCCTATTTCTTTAGTACCGCTAATACAGGCTGCTATTTTACTTTCGCCTTTTTCCATATGTCTTGTGATATTTTCAAGCACTACTATTGCATCGTCTACGACAAAACCCATCGCAAGCGTTAGAGCCATTAAAGACATATTATCTATGCTATAACCAAATAAGTACATAAAGGCAAAAGTGCCAACAATAGATAAAGGGAGGGCAATAGTTGGAATAATCACGGATCGTAAATTATGTAGAAAGAGAAATATAGCAATCACTACGAGTATTAAAGCAAGGAGCATAGTAAAATTGGCATCATTTACCGATTCTCTAATAGAAATTGACCTATCAAACATAATATTTATATTAACGCCTTCGGGGATTTGCCTACGGAGTAACGGCAATACTTCTTTTATAGAGTCGACTATTTCAATAGTGTTAGTGTCAGGTTGTTTTTGAATAGCAAGTATGATTCCAGGCTTATCCCTATACCAAGCGGCTATTTTATTATTAGCCACGCTATCGATTGCTTTTCCAATATTTTTAAGAAAAAGCGGATTACCGTTTTTATAAGTTAATATTAACTCATTATACTCTTTAGCATCTTGTAGTTGTCCCGGTGCTCTAATACTTGAGTAAATATCTTTACCGTACAAAGCTCCGGTCGGTAAGTTAACGTTAGCAGAGCTGATAATATTTGATACTTGGTCAAGTCCTATATTATTTGCTGCCATTTTAACAGGGTCAACCTGCACACGTACTGCATATTGCTGTGAGCCGTAAACTTGTACCTGTGCAACGCCCGGTAACATTGATAAACGCTCAGCCATAATTGTTTCGGCGTAATAGTCAACGCTGTATAAAGGCATGGTATCGGATGTTAAAGATAAATAAAATATAGGTGCATCGGCGGGATTTACTTTACGATATGAGGGCGGAGTAGGTAAGTCGTTTGGTAATTGCTTGGCAGCGGATGAGATAGCTGCTTGTACGTCTTGTGCTGCTGCGTCTATATCGCGATCTAAATTAAACTGCAAAGTAATTTGAGTAGTACCGTTACTATTAACTGAACTCATCGAATCAATATCGGATATTGTCGAGAATTGCTTTTCAAGAGGTAATGCAACTGAAGATGCCATAGTGGTTGGGTCAGCTCCGGGCAAGCTTACCGAAACCTGGATAGTCGGGAAATCGATGTCAGGTAAAACGCTTACCGGTAATAGCCTATAGCCGAATGCTCCAAACAGCAAAATAGTTGCCATGAATAAGGTAGCAAGAACCGGACGCTTAATAAATATTTCTGAAATACCCAATTAGTTTTCTCCTGTTTTATACTTAGGTTGTCATATTTTGCATTTTTATGTCATTCCCGCCGTCCTTTATGTCATTCCCGCGTAGGCGGGAATCCAGCGTAAAGCGAGATAAATCGAGCTTTTAATTTTAAAACTTACTGTGTATGTACCGTTTTATTAATGGATTCCCGCTTTCGCGGGAATGACATAAAGCGGTGAGAATGATATCTTATTCCCTAACACTTACCTCTGCACCGTTAGATAGTCGTAACTGCCCGTTGGTTATCACTGTTTCACCCTCATCTATACCGCTTTTAATAACAATAAAATCATCATTAGAAAAAGCTATATCTATATTCTTGACCACAGCTTTATTATCCTTATCGACAACGAATACATAAGGTCCTTGATCGTTAGTTTGCATTGCTTTAGACGGAACTATTAGAGCATCTTTTTCAGTATAAATGGTTAAAGACACACGTACGAATTGCCCAGGCCACAATATTTCATCATTATTAGGTAATGTTGCTTTAACTTTGATAGTACCGCTATTTGGGTCAATTGCATTGTCGACAAAAACGATTTCACCGTCTTTAATTTCCTGATCGTTTATGGTTCTAACAATCAAAGCCAAATCATTAGATTTTTGAGATTTATTGATTCTATCTAAATGCTCTTCAGGTACGGAGAAACTGACATAAATAGGTGAGATAGTATTAATGCTTACTAAGCTAGCGAAGTCCGGTGATACTAAATCACCTATGTTACACTTACTTTCACTAAGTTTACCGTCAAAAGGAGCTACTATTTTTGAATATTCGATTTGTAAATTAGCATCTGCAATAATTGCTTTATCACGTTCCACGGCAGCCATAAGCATATTCATATTAGTTAGCATCTGTAAATACTGCTCTTCCGAGACGGCTTTTTCCTCGTATAAAGCACGATATCTTGCTTCTTCTTTTATAGCATTTTCAAGGTTATAAGTATCACTTAGTAAATTCGCTTGTGCTTGCTGTAGTTGATTTTGAAATGGACGAGGATCAATTTCATATAATAAATTACCTGCCTTTACTTCTTGTCCGTCATCAAAATTTACGCTTAATATTTGTCCAGTAACTTGAGGTTTAATATTGACACTTTGATAAGTTTCAGCTGCTCCTGCAAGTTCTATCACATAAGGTACGTCTTTTCTAATAACTTTTGTTACCTCAACCGGAGCTGCTATTATTATTTGTTTATTACTTTTATGATGATGTTTTATCACCCAAACTGCTAATATTACTATTAGTACTAGTAATGTTATCAATATCAAATTTCGCATTATTGTTTTTAGCATTGTTTTAACCTAGGTTAATGTCATCCCGTGGCTTGACCACGGGAACCACTAAATAATTCATTATAGAGTTGTCTTACTATTTTTTCTGGATCCCGTGGTCAAGCCACGGGATGACAGGAATCACCACTCTCCGCCCAAAGCATGGAAAATATTAACCATACTACTTAGTTGTGAAAGTCTTATAGCAACGAAGTCAATTTCGTTTTGTAGTACGTTTTGCTTTGCGGTAAGCACTGTTAAGTAATCTATATTGCCACGTTTATAACGTTGATTGGCTAATTTTAAAATAGAAGTTAAAGCTGATTCATTTTGTTGCCAAATATGAAAATTATTGTTTGATGTTTGCTCGAGCGATAAAGCATTCATAACTTCTCCAAAAGCAATACGTACTACTGATTTATATTGTGCTATATATTGCTCTTTAACGCTTTCGGCAATCTGTACATTGGCTCTAGTTTTGCCAAAATCAAAAATAGGTCCTGCTATGTTGCTGCCTATTTGCCAAGTTTCAGCTGAATTAGTAAATAGAGTATTAAGTTTATTGCTACTAAGTCCTAGTAAGCCTGTTAAAGAAAGTTGTGGAAAATAAGTAGCTTTTATTGCTTTTAAGTTTGCGTCTGCTGCTAGTAAATTCTGCTCTGCTGCTTTAATATCCGGTCTTTGCTCTAAAAGTTCTGACGGTAATATTTTAGGCAGTACCGGCTTCACCGGAAAATAATCTATTGGTTTATCACGATAAATTAAGCCGTTTACAATATTTTCAGGAGTCCTACCTACTAAAATTTTTAAAGCTGTTTCCTGCTCATGTCTTTGTTGTTTTAAAGGTGGTAATGATAAGTTAGTAAGTGCAAGCTCGGAAGCAGCTTCGCTAACCAATATTAAATCACCCACGCCAAGATTATATAATTTCTGATTTAATTCACAAATTGCCGTTTGAGTTTCAATTAGCTTTTCAGTTAGATATATTTGTTTGTCTAATGCTAAAAGATTAAAGTAACTTATGGTAACGTTACTTATAACCGATAAACGTACCGATGCCTTGCTATACTCACTTGCAAGGAAAGTTTTTTTAGCTGACTCGCTAGCGTTTGCAGCTGCCCCCCACAAATCTAGCTCGTAATTAAGCACGCTTGCTAACCCGAAATTATTAGAGAATTTTGGCTCATTCGGTGCTTTTGTTTGATTACTGTTTTTTGTTCGATTTGCTCCGCCTTGTAAATTGATTTGCGGGAATCTATAAGAATTAACAAGGTTAAGCTGTGCTTTTGCCGCTAGCACATTACTCATTGCTAGCTCAATATCAGAATTACCAGCTAAAGATTCTTCAATTAACTGATTTAATACTGGATCATTAAATTGTAACCACCACTTGGATGATGAATTATTATTTTGTTCTAGAGAATAATTATTCCAACTAGTAGGTAATGGGAGGTTAGGTATAGTATTATTTTGTTTAGCACTACAATTACATAGAAGGAATATAAAAATTGATGAAACTAGTATGTTATTCTTCATTGTCACCCCGTGGCTTGACCACGGGGTCCAGTTAAAAACGCTAAAACAACGTATATAATAAGTTATTTTCTGGATACCGTGGTCAAGCCACGGTATGACACCGAGTGCTTTTTTTGATCCACGCAGGAATGACATAAAACTCTTTAATAGGTTCATTAAAATAAATTAACATTACTTAATTTTAATTATGAATCTTTAAACCGCTATGTCAATATAGACTATTATTTTTTCAACTAACTATTTTTGTAACTGAGTAATAATGTTGCTAACTTCTTGGAAACAACTTTAATATCATAATTTTGTTTGAGAGTAAGGTAGGCATTTTTAGAAAATTCTTCTGCTTTTAAGGGGTTATTTATTAGATAGGCAATTTTTTCTGCTAAATCTTCCATCGAGCCGGCTTTACAAATAAGTCCGTCTTTCATATTTGTTATAATCTCTGTAGGTCCTTCAGTATCTGTACTAACTATAGGTACGCTTGCCTCCATTGCTTCAAGCACTATAATGCCAAACGGTTCATGCAGTGACGGGAGACAAAAAATATCGATCTGTTTAAAGAATTTATCTCTATCGTTAACCCAGCCCGTAAATGATATTTGATCTTGTAAATTAAGTTTATTAGATAAAGCAATTAAATTATCTTTTTCTTCGCCGCTTCCACCTATAACTGCTTGAATATTATATTTTTTTTCTTTTAGAATTTTTATAGCATTAATAAAAACATCAACACCTTTCTTAGCTACAAATCTTGCTAGTACACCAATTATGACAGGTTTTCTATATATTAGACTTCCTGCATAAGTAACTTCTAAAGGCAATTTGTACGTCGATCCGGTACTCGAATCCTCACGTATGTCTATATACGCTGCGGTTCGAGGTGAAGTGTCTCCTTCAAATTCCTCTTTATAAGATGACTTATGCAGGAAGTCTATTTTATTTGGAATAAATTCTTTAGTAATATTTATCATGTTTGGTAGGATGAATATCCTAGACTCGGCAAAGTTATTTTTTAGTAAGAATTCTTTCATATGATGTGTTAGAGCAATAACAAAATCACATTTACGTAGTCCTTTTAGACCATAATTATGAGCGATACCGATTAATTTTATATTTTGTGATTTAGCAAATTTGCTAAAATTTATTGCTCTATTACCGTGTGCTATGATTATATCAGGCTTAGTTTTATAGATTATATATTTAAGAATAAGAATTGAGATTAAGTCAAAAGGGCTTAAGTTAAGTAATTTGAAGTTTCTATCGATGTCATTCCCGCGAAAGCGGGAATCCAGAAAAAATAATTTTAATTTGGTACAAAAATTTATATGTTTTACTGGATTCCCGCCTTCGCGGGAATGACATCGTATGGAGAGTAAAAAGGAGTTTATTTTTGCTTTGTAAGAAGTGACGTTTATAACCTCAATTTTTTGCATTTCAAGAGCTGCGTTATAATCTAGAAATGCTTGTTGAATGCCGCCAAGATCACGGCTTAGCATAATATTTAGTACTTTCATTTCTATTTTTTATATATAATAACTTCATTATAGCAAATTTGCTATAATTTGCTATAATACAATCTTAAATATTATAATTGATTATGATTAGTAAAATTAATTTTGTAAAAATGCATGGTCTTGGTAATGATTTCGTATTTGTTAACAAACGGGATTTAACAATTTCATATGATTTATCACAATTAGCAAAAAACATGGCAGATCGTCATACGGGTATCGGCTGTGATCAGTTTATTATTTATGAAGAGCGTGATGATTTTTATGAAATGATTATATATAACATAGATGGCTCTAGTGCTAAATTATGCGGTAATGCTACACGATGTTTAGCCAATTTAGTTTATCTTGATACGGGAAAGAAAGATATTACCGTAATGGTAGGTAATAAAAAATTGCTATGTAATGTGGAAGATGAAAATAAGATTAGCGTTAATGTAGGAACCGTTAGTTTTAACGAGTCTTGGATGCCAAGTCGTGATAAGATTTGGAAATTCGTAGAGCGTTATATGATTGATTTAAAGGAAACTATTTGTGTTGATGTCGGTAATCCGCATTTGGTTATTTTTAGTAAATTAGAACTTCAAGATCAAAAAATTGTCGGTGAAAAATTGCAGGCTAAGGAATTATTCGCAGATGGGGTAAACGTTAATTTTGCCGAAATTAAAGACAATAAAATTTATCTATCTGTTTGGGAGCGAGGGGCAGGGCTAACGCTTGCTTGCGGAAGCGGGGCTTGTGGCAGTTTTGCTGCCGGTTTAAAGCTCGGTTTTATCCATTCACCAAGTACGGTAGTGTTTAAGCACGGTAGCCTTACTATGAAAGAAGAAAACGGCAATATAATAATGCAAGGACCTGCCGCAATAGTAGCTGAAGGAGTATATTATTGTGAGCAATAATCTGAAGCAAGAAGTAGTAACATTTGGTTGTCGGCTTAATATTTACGAAAGTGAGATAATACGAAAAAACTTGGAATTATCGGGTATCGATAATGTGGCGGTATTTAATACTTGTGCCGTAACTAAAGAAGCTGAGAAACAAGCAAGACAAGCTATTCGCAGAGCTAAAAAAAATAATCCTGATTTAAAAATTATTGTTACAGGTTGCAGTGCTCAAACTAAGCCAAAAATGTACGGTGATATGCCGGAAGTTGATAAGGTTATAGGTAATGAAGAGAAATTATTGCCTAGCTATTACCAAATTACAGGTGAAAAAATAGTAGTTAACGATATAATGTCGGTGAAAGAGACGGCAGGTCATTTGGTAAGTAGTTTTGACGGTAAATCTCGTGCTTTTATTCAGGTACAAAACGGTTGCGATCATTTTTGTACTTTCTGTATTATCCCTTACGGCAGAGGTAAAAGTAGGTCAGTACCGATAGGAGCTATAGCAGAGCAGGTAAAGTTATTAGTATTAAACGGCTTTAAAGAAGTGGTTTTTACGGGTGTTGATGTTACGGCTTACGGTAGTGATTTACCGGGAAGCCCAACATTCGCACAAATGATTAAACGAGTTTTGAATTTAGTCCCTGAATTAAAAAGGCTTCGTTTATCTTCGATAGATGTAGCTGAAATAGATGATGAACTTTTTGAACTTATAGCTTATAGTGAGAGGATAATGCCGCATTTTCATATTAGTTTGCAAGCAGGCGACGATATGATATTGAAGCGTATGAAAAGACGGCATAATAGGGCAAATGTAATAGAGTTTTGTCGGAAGATACGGGCAATAAGACCTGAAGTATCGTTTGGAGCTGATATTATAGCTGGTTTCCCGACGGAAACTCCTGAAATGTTTGAAAATACTAGAAAACTAATCACGGAAGCAGAACTGCAATATTTACATGTTTTTCCTTATTCGGAAAGAGAAGGGACACCTGCAGCTCGTATGCCGCAAGTACCAAAAGATATAAGGAAAGAAAGAGCAGAGATTTTAAGGCAAGAGGGGCAAAATCAATTGACCGAATTCTTTAAAAAGCATATAGGGCAGAAAGTGGAGTTATTAGTAGAGAATAATAATATTGCCCATACCGAAAATTTTATTCCAGTAAAGCTAGATGAACCTTTAGAAATAGGACAGATATTTAAAGCGAAGTTGGTGGGGATAGAGGAAGGGCATATGAGGTGTGAGTTGGTTTAACTACCTCGTCATTGCGGCGTGGATACCAACCCCGTCATTGCGAGCAGCTGTAGGCTGCGTGGCAATCTCATGAAATAATAACAAATTCCTGAGATTGCCGCGTCGAGGCTTTGCCTCTCCTCGCAATGACGCCCTGTTATATAATAAAAAAACAAAAAATCATGGAAAATATAGAAACAATATTAAGACTTGCTGAGGAAAAAATCTTATTAGTACAAAACTTAAAAGATCTACAAGAATATAAAGTAGAATTTTTAGGCAAGAACGGTATAGTGACCGGTGAGCTTAAAAAACTAGGTAGTTTAAATGAACAAGAACGTAAAGAATTTGGCTTTAAAATCAATAAATTAAAAGATAAAATACAGAATATAATAAAAGAAAAAGAAGAAATTTTAGAGGAGCAGGAACTAAATTTTAAACTTGCTGCCGATAAAATTGATTTAACAATCCCTGCAAGGAGATATAAACAAGGTTCTATTCATCCAATAACACAATGTAGTGAGGAGTTAATACAAGTATTTTCACAATTTGGTTTTACTATAGAAAACGGACCGAATATTGAGAATGATTTCCATAATTTTACCGCTCTCAATTTTGAAGATGACCATCCGGCAAGACAAATGCATGATACTTTTTATTTAAAAGGACAAGAAAACGATAAACCGATGTTGCTACGTACTCATACCTCAACAGTGCAGATTAGAGCAATGAAAAACGGTAAACCACCTTTTAGGTTTATAGCGCTAGGTAGAACTTATAGATCCGATTCGGATATGACTCATACGCCGATGTTTCACCAAATAGAAGGGCTTGTTATTGATAAAAATATCAATATGGGGCATTTAAAATACGTTATTACGGAATTTATAAAAAGCTTTTTTGAAAACTCTAATATTGAATTACGCTTTAGACCTAGCTTTTTCCCCTTTACCGAACCTTCTGCCGAAGTTGATATTCGGATGAATAAAAACGATAAATGGCTTGAAGTGTTGGGATGCGGGATGGTTCATCCAAACGTGCTTAAGAATGTCGGAATCGATAGCAATGAGTATCAAGGTTTTGCTTTCGGGCTTGGGGTAGAGCGTTTTGCAATGCTAAAATATAATATTAAAGATTTAAGACAGTTTTTTGAAGGAGATATGCGTTGGCTTAAACATTATAATTTCGGAGGCTTTGAGATACCGAATTTAGCAGGAGGGCTAACGAAATGAAATTTACATTATCATGGTTAAAGCAATTTTTAGAGACATCGGCTTCAGTTACTGAAATTGCCGAAGCTCTAACAGCTATTGGTCTTGAAGTAGAAGAGATGATAGATAAGGCGGCAGAGTTACAAAAGTTTGAAGTAGCTTATATTGCAAGTACTAAACCTCACCCGTCAGCCGATAAGTTAAAGCTTTGTGACGTTGAGACTAAAAGTGGAATGCTACAAATAGTTTGCGGAGCAAGCAATGCAAGAGCAGGCATAAAAGTAGTGCTTGCAAATATCGGAGTTGAGATACCAAACGGTAAGTTTAAGATTAAGGAATCTGTTATTAGAGGCGAAAAAAGCTGCGGTATGCTTTGCTCTGAAGAGGAATTATTGCTTGCTTCAGAGTCTGAAGGGATTATGGAGCTATCTGAAGATGCCGTCGTTGGAGAGCCTTTTACTAAATATTACGGTTTAGATGATCCTATATTTGTGATTAACGTTACTCCTAATCGTGGTGATGCACTTGGAGTTTACGGCATTGCAAGAGATTTAGCAGCTAAAGGAATAGGAATGCTTAAAGAGCTAGAAATTCCGGAAATAAAGAGTACATTTACTTCTAAAATGCAGCTTAACGTACAGGATAAAGAAGCTTGCCCTTTATTTACATTTAGAGAAATAAGAAATTTAAAGAATAAACCAAGCCCTGATTGGTTACAGAAATTATTAAAAAATGTTGGGGTAAAAACTATTTCAAGCTTAGTCGATGTAACAAATTACATTTCCTATAGCTTCGGGCAGCCAATGCATGCTTACGATGCGGATAAGATACGGGGGGGTATTAGCGTAGGTCGTCATTGTGAGGATAGACAATTGTCATCCCGCGGCTTGACCGCGGGATCCAATGAAATTACTAGTGCTGTAAATTGTTCTATGGCTCCCGCGGTCAAGCCGCGGGATGACACTGATCGATTCCACGCTCTAAACGGCAAAGAATATTTACTTACCGAAAATGATTTAATTATAAAAGATGAAAGCGGTATCCATGGTCTTGCCGGTGTCATTGGCGGGGCTGATAGTAGTTGTCTAGATAGTACGACTAATATAATACTTGAAGCTGCTTGCTTTAATGCTAAAATTGTTGCAGCTAGTGGGCGAAGATTCCAAATTGATACGGATGCTAGATATCGTAATGAGCGTAATATCGATAGAAATTTTACTGAAAAGGCTTTGGACATAGCAACTAATCTTATTTTGTCAATATGTGGAAACGGTGAAGTATCGGCAGTAGTGAAAGTCGGTGAAAAAGAGTCGCAAAAAAAACCTTTAGATTTTTCAGTATGCTATTTAGAAAAAATTACAGGAATTAAACTAAATATTAAAGAGATAGAAACTATATTAAATAAACTAGGATTTATTACGGATGTTAAAGATGAGATTATAAAGGTAATAGCTCCTTCTTGGCGTCACGATATAACTATTTTAGAAGATATAGCTGAAGAAATCGCTCGTATTTACGGTTATGATAAAATAGAGAGTATAAAATTACCCGAACTAGACCAAGATAATAATAAGCTAAGAGAGCATAAAAGAATCTCTAGTTTTAAAAGGATATTAGCAAGCAAAGGCTATGATGAAGTAGTAACTAATTCTTTTATGAATAGTGAAGATGCAAAATTGTTTGCGGAAGTGAAAGAAGAGTTATTTTTGCTTAATTCTATAAGTATAGAGGACAATTATATGCGTCCTACTATATTACCGAATTTGTTAAATATAGTAAGTAAAAATCTAGCACGCTCTATAAAAGATATGGCGTTTTTTGAAGTCGGTCCGAGTTTTATAGATTTAAATACGGAAGCAACTTATTTAACTGCAATTATAACCGGTTCATATAATAATAAGAACCCTCATTCGTTAGGGCGGAGCTATGATGTTTTTGATCTCAAAGGTGATTTAGAGTTGGTAGCTGATTATGCAGGATTATCTATAGATAAATGTATAACCACAAATGGGACAGCAGTACCACAATATTATCATCCAACCAGAGCAGTAAATATAGGGCTTGGTAAAAATTTACTTGGGTCTTTTGGGCAGATACACCCTAAAATTTTGAAATATTATGATATTAACCAGGAAATATTTGCATTCGAGTTAAATATTACGAATTTGCCGTTGATAAAAGCTAAATTCGGTAAAAGAGACGAATTTACAGTATCGGATTTCCAAGCTAATTTTAGAGATTACGCATTTATTGTTGATCAAGATCAAGCGAGTGGTGAAATAATATCATATATAAATAATTTTAATAAAAAGCTTGTCAAATCAGTTATATTATTTGATATTTATAGCGGTGATAAATTACCTGAAAGTAAAAAATCTATAGCGATTAAAATAGAGCTACAAGCAGATGATCGCACGTTGTCTGATACTGATTTAAATTCGTTCAGTAAAGATTTAATTGCTGCTATCTCGCAAAAATTTCAAGGAACATTAAGAGAATAACAATATGTTAAAATTAATAGTTGAAACAAAAACGTTAGTTCAGTCCTTAGGGTTTGCAAGTTCCGTTGTTGAAAAACGTAATGTAATACCTGAATATGCAAACATTAAATTATCGGCAAAAGACGGCAATCTAGAGCTTAGTTCTACTAATATGGATTTGTACTTAAGTCAAAAAATAGCAGTACAGGTAGTAAGTGAAGGTGAACTTACCGTTTCTACAAAAACTCTAAATGATATAGTCCGAAAACTTCCGGATTCTGAGCTTACATTAACTGATCTAGGTACAACGGGACTTGAAATCAAAGGAAAAAATTGTAAATTTAATTTATTTACTTTGCCGGTTAGTTCTTTTCCTGCAATGGACAGTATTAATCCTGAAGCAAGTTTTAAAATTTCCTGCACGGATTTTGCTAAAATAATCGAATCAACAAAATTTTCGATTTCTTTAGATGAAACTCGTTATAATTTAAACGGTGTTTATTTACATATAAAAGACAAAGAGTTTTGTTCGGCAAGTACCGATGGGCATAGGCTTTCGATTTCATGGGTAACATTAGAGAAACAAATAAAGAATTTTGGAGTTATATTACCGCAGAAAAGTGCAGAGGAAATTTTAAAAATAGTTAAAGATCCTAAAAATATAAATGCAGATATAGAAATTTTATTAAGTAGCAATAAAGTTAAATTTATATGTAATGAAAATACTATTATGCTATCAAAGCTTATAGATGGTACTTTTCCTGATTATAGTGCTTTTATTCCGGAAAGCAGCAGTTCAAAATTAGTAATTAATCGAAAAATATTTGCAGATAGCATTGAACGAATAGCGATAATAACCGTTGAAAAATTTAGAGCGATAAAATTATCGTTATCTCGTGAAACCTTAGAGATTAGTGCTGTCGGCGAAGCAAGAGGCAATGCAAAAGAAGTTATTAATTCTTCACAAAATAAGGAAAATCTTTATGAATATAATAGCGATGAGTCTTTAGCTATAGGTTTTAATCCACAATATTTAGAAGATGTATTAAAAGCTGTAAAATCGGATTTAGTAGAATTATATTTTTCAGATGTTTCAGCACCGGTACTTATTAAATTTCCTGAGAATCCTAAAGATATTTTTGTCGTCATGCCTGTTAAGGTATAAGTTTTATGAAAGTCGGAATATATAAGCATTACAAAGGAAAACTATACCAAGTTATAGATACCGCAAAACATACCGAAACTTTGGAAGAGTTAGTAGTTTATAAAGCATTATATGATGATTTTCAGCTTTGGGTAAGACCGCTTGAAATGTTTAACGGAAAGGTTTTATTAAACGGCAAAAATATTCCACGTTTTGAATTTATTTCTGAGAAATAATTAAATCTGCCCTATGTCACAGCGAAGGCATTGTTGCGTGGATCGGTAAAATCCACTGTGTCACCCCGTGGCTTGACCACGGGGTTCATAAAAACAATAAAAAATACTAATAATATTAGTATCTTTAACTGGATCCCGCGATCAAGTCGCTGGATGACATCGAGTGGGTTTTCTGAGGCATACAACAACGCCAAAGGACAATGGGAAGGACATATTATTTAGTTTAAATAATTTTTGACTAATAGCCAAAGCTTCTCTATTATTTCCCTCAAGCACCCTAATTAAATATTGGTTATGAAAAAAATTATCGGATTATTTTTTGTAATTGTACTTAGTGCAGTAAGTACTAGCATTTTGGCGGATGATTATCCAAAAACAGAACGAGAGCAGAAGTGGGACGAGGTAGGTTCTATAGCAGGTGAAGAAGGATTAGTTTTTAGACCGGGCAGGGTAAAAAACGAATCTACTAAGGCTGTAGGAGGTTCAGTTAATAAATATCTTTGGCAAGCAGCATTAGAGACTATAAGTTTTGCTCCTCTTGCATCAGCAGACTCAAACGGCGGTGTGATCATTACGGAATGGTATAGCCCACGCTCTAACCCTAATTTTCGATTTAAAATAAATATATTTATCAAAGACGATGTAATAAGCCCTGATTCAATTGAAGTAAAAGTATTTGAAGAAATGCTTAAGAACAAGCAATGGGTACTTAATGAAAATACTTCAAATCTTGCTATTACGCTTGAGGATAAAATTTTAAGAAAAGCTAGAGAGATATATATTAATAGTGCGAGGTAATATTCCACTCGGTGTCATACCGTGACCCCTCCACGGTATCTCAGGACACAGTCTGTGACACAAGACCCCGTGGTCAAGCCACGGGGTGACAAGTAAATTATATAAAAAAATATGAACCAAACAGAACAAAAATGGCAGCAAATCTGGCAAGAAGAAAAAGCTTTTGAGGTATTAAACGAGAGTAATAAGCCAAAATATTACGTACTTGAAATGTTGCCTTATCCTTCCGGTAAAATCCATGTAGGTCATGTACGCAACTATTCTATAGGTGATGTGATTGCTAGATTTATGACTATGCAAGGTTTTAACGTGCTTCATCCGATGGGCTGGGATTCTTTCGGCTTGCCTGCCGAAAATGCTGCAATAAAAAATAATTCTCACCCGAAAGATTGGACATATTCTAATATCGAGAATATGAAAAAGCAGTTAAAATCTATGGGTTTTTCTTATGATTGGTCTAGAGAGATAAATAGTTGCGATCCTGAGTATTATAAACATGAGCAGAAATTCTTTTTAGAACTCTATGAAAAGAATCTTGCTTATCAAAAAGAATCGCTTGTTAATTGGGATCCGGTTGATAATACCGTGCTTGCAAATGAGCAAGTTGTTGACGGACGTGGTTGGCGTTCAGGTGCAATAGTCGAAAAACGCTATTTAAAACAATGGTTCTTAAAAATCACTGACTATGCCGAAGAGTTATTAAATGAAATTCAGAATTTAAAAGAGTGGCCTGAAGCTGTTCGGTCTATGCAAGAGAAATGGATCGGTAAATCGATAGGTGCTAATTTTCATTTCAAAATTAAGGATAATAGACCTCTTCAGAAACTCGCTTATAGGGAGGAATTTGAAGGAGACACGGAACACAGAACCGCAGCGTACACAAGCGTACGTGAGGATTCGAGTACCGGATCGACGTACAAATTACCCCTAGAAGTAGAGTTTCCGAAGAGGTCTAATGAAGATACTACTATAGAAGTATTCTCAACCAAACCTGAAACTATTTTCGGAGCTAGCTTTATAGGAATTGCCTTTAATCATCCGATAATAGAACGGTTAGTTTCCAAAACACCTGAGATATCAAACTTTATAGCTAAATGCTCAAATATAAGCGGCTCTGCAGAATTAGACAAAGCTGAAAAAGAGGGCGTAGCTACAGGTCTTTACGTTATTCATCCTTTTGATCCAAATATAATACTACCGGTTATTATTACTAATTTCGTGCTAATGGATTACGGCACAGGTGCAATTTTTGGCTGTCCTGCTCATGATGAACGTGACCATGAATTAGCCGTTAAAATGAATTTACCTATAAAACAGGTAGTTGAAACGGATCATACGGAAGACGGAATTTTAATTAATTCAGATTTTCTAAATGGCTTAACTAGTAATGAAGCAAAGCGAAAAGTAATCGAGGAATTTGAAAAATTAGAGATAGGCAAACGCAGCGTAAATTATCGTTTGAAAGATTGGGGGATTTCAAGACAGCGTTTTTGGGGTTGTCCGATTCCTATGATTCACTGCGAAACTTGTGGCATAGTTCCCGTACCTTATAAAGACTTACCTGTTACTTTACCTGATGACGTAAACTTTGACGGTCACGGTAATCCGCTTGATCATCACCCTAGTTGGAAACATGTTAATTGTCCGAAATGCGATAAGCCGGCTATTCGTGAAACCGATACTTTTGATACGTTTTTTGAGTCATCTTGGTATTTTACTAGATATTGCAATAGCAATGCTACAGAGATGACCGATAAAAAAGCTTGTGATTACTGGCTACCGGTCGATAAATATATAGGCGGCATAGAGCATGCAGTAATGCATTTGTTATATGCAAGGTTTTTCACAAAAGTAATGAACGAACAAAATTATGTAAGCGTTCGTGAGCCTTTTAAAGGGCTTTTTACTCAAGGGATGGTGCTGCATGCTACTTACAAAGATGAGCATAATAATTGGTTATATCCTGAAGAAGTAGTTAAAAAGGGTAATGAATTTTTCCATAAAGAAAGCGGTAGCTTAGTTGTACAAGGTCGTATAGAGAAGATGAGCAAATCTAAAAAGAATCTCATCGATCTTGAGACAATGCAAGAGCAATATGGGGCAGATGCAATTAGGCTTTTTGTGCTGTCTGATAGTCCGCCTGAGAAAGATCTAGAATGGTCGGCAAGCGGCATTGAAGGCTGCTCACGTTTTATTAATAAGCTTGAGCATATGTTTGAGGTGATAGTTTCCTTAAAAGATAGTGTGAATAGTGAAATTAATAAAGAACTTAATAGATTAGTTCATTTTACCATAAAACACGTAGCCGATGATATAAAACATTTTGCCCTAAACAGAGCAATAGCACGCATGCGTGAGCTTTCTAATGCTATATCTGCTGAGCTTAGTAAAGAAGTGGTGGATGTAAAAACCGTAAGGCATGGCTTTAATGTTTTAGTACAACTATTAAATCCTTTTATCCCGCATATTACGGAAGAAATTTGGCAAAAGCTCGGCAATAGAACGTGGTTATATAACTCAGCTTTTCCTGTATTTGATGAATCAATGCTAGAGTTAGATACATATATTATGGCAGTGCAGGTTAACGGCAAACTCCGTGATACCTATGAGTTTGAAACTTCCATAAGTGAAGATGAAGTAAAGCAAATTACCGTCAATCTGCCGAAGGTACAAAAGTTCTTAGAAGGAAAAGAACCGAAGAAGATTATTCTTGTCCCCCGTAAAATTGTGAATATTATAGTCAATTGATTTGGATTCGCCTACTGCGTTACTCGTCGTCTCGCCTATTATTTATAATGTCATTCCCGCGTAGGCGGGAATCCAGTGTAAAGCGAGATAAATCGAGCTTTTAACAAGCTTTAAAGTACTGGATTCCCGCTTCCGCGGGAATGACATAGCAGAATCCCCGCTCGCAATGACGAATGTCAGTAGAGTGTGCTTAGGTGCATTACACTTTAGTTTGCGTCAACCATATAAGACATGTCTCCAATTTCAACCACCTCATTTATGTTTTTTCCAATCATAATCGCTTCAAAAGCAGCCGGTTCATTGGCTTTCATTTTTTCAAGATCAAACGGAAATCGTGGCTCTGTATGTTCCTGTGGAATCGGAGTCTCTTTAAGGTAATTACAAATATTTCTTATGACTGATTCTATTACATAATTTACTGCCCACCAACAAAATGCGACAACAATATTAATACTTAAAGCATTCACATTATTATCAATACTTAAAGTATTTTCGTTTTTTGGTTCTATAAAAGCTGTAGCACTTGCATCAATTGGAGCAGTTAAAGTACTTTCTTCTTTTGATACTGGTTCAGGTATATCGCTTTCAATATCTGTTTCTTCTTGTGTGCTTATATCATCATATATACCGCTGGATAGAATTGTGTCTGGATCTAGAGCATTTACACTATCAACATCCAAATTATCTTCTTCTTCTGACGGTTGTTCATCGCTTGCAATATTTGTTTCTTCTTGTGATCTTATCTCTTCAAATATACCGCTTAGAGTCATGGATAGAATTGTGTCTGGATCTAAAGCATTTTCGTCTTTTGATGCTGTAAAATCTGTATCACCTGAATTATTGTCTTCTTTTTGTTTTTCATAAGTTATACCATTAGGATAACCGACTTCATTTGTACTCTCTAGGCTTAGATTTAGTCCTTTATTTGAATCTAAGAGTGTTGTTATTTTATCAGTCATAAAGATCCCCTATTTTAGTGATTAATTATGTATGCTAAGTAATTTAAAAAAATCAATTAGCTACTAGGAGGCTAGTTATAGTACCCTACGATTAATGTCATTCCCGCGAAAGTGGGGAATCCAGTGTAAAGCGAGATAAATCGAGCTTTTAATTTTAAAAACTTGTTGTATATGCACGTTTTAATTACTGGATTCCCGCCTACGCGAGAATGACATCGAGCCATGCAACAACGCCTTTTCACAGCAATGACATAAAGTCAAAATCATAAGGTGCTATATCTATAGCCTCTTTAAATAGTGTGCCTGATTTTATACCTAGAGTCAATTTATTATGTTAATAATTTAATATTTTTATTAATTTAAATTAATGCATGAAAATGTCAATTTCATTCCAACCGATAAGGTCTAAATTAGCTCTTGTCGGTAGAAAACGAAAGATGTCGTGAGCGAGTTCGAGCCTATTTTCTCTAAGTAGCATTTTTTGTAAAATATCTCTTAACTGATGTAAATAAAGCACATCTTTGGCTGCGTATTCTTGTTGTTCCGGAGATAAATTTTCAGCTCCCCAGTAAGAAGATTGTTGTTGTTTGGAAATATTTACGGAAAGGAGTTCTCGGCATAAATCCTTAAGACCGTGGCTATCCGTATAGGTTCTAACTAGTTTTGAAGATATTTTAGTACAAAATATATTTTCTAAATCTATACCTAAGTATTTTTTTATGGCTGCTAAATCAAATCTAGCAAAATGAAATATCTTGCATCTAGTTTTATCTAGTAATAATGCTTTTAAATTAGGAGCAGTATAATCTTGATTTACAAAATGAACAAGATGGGCTTCACCGTTGCCGTTACTAAATTGTAGCAAACATAGTTTATCTCTATGTAAATTTAGCCCCATTGTTTCGGTATCTATAGCAATATCCCCTTCAAATTCAAAATTATTTGGTAGGTCGTTTTGATAAATTTTTATAGTCATAATATACTCGTTGAACTTGAAAAATTGGCTGCGTCGTCTTTGTAAGTCCTCGGATGCTCACGTATTAAGTATACGCTCCGCTCCTCGGCTTACAGACTCCTTGCTCTTTTCCAAGTTGAACTTCGTATCTCAACCCTTCAATTCACAGGAGTCATATATTTCATATTTTTTAATTTTTTATTGTAAACACCTGCTCTTTAGGATCTGCTACTCCTAAAACTTTCTTTGCTTGTTCTTCTAACATATCTTTATTTAGCGATTCCGTGCGGAGTAATTTGACGTTATGTTCAAGTTCTACTCTTTCTGCTCGTAAGGTTTTTAATTCATCATAAGCTTTTTCAAGCTGCCTATTTACTTTTAAATATGCAATAATCCCTTTATTACCATATATGCAATGAAAAACAAAATATCCAAGCAGTAACGCTAAAAATATATTTAAAATTATTTTTTTAGAATGATTATTTAAATGTATTATCATAAGTTATAATGGACCAAATTTTTCGTCATTGCGAGGAACGTAGTGACGAAGCAATCTCAGAATATTTGACGAGATTGCCACGCAGCCTATGGCTGCTCGCAATGACGATTAGAGTATACTTATAAGAAACAATACCGGAGCAGTTAAAATAATACTATCAAATCTGTCTAACACTCCTCCATGACCCGGTATTATGTGACCGCTATCTTTAATGTTAAATTTTCGCTTAAAATATGAAATAAATAAATCACTTAGTTGTGCTATTAATGCTAATATACAACTAATTATAAACAAATAAACTTTATTTGAAAAATAGTAATTTTCAATATGAAAGCTTGGTATAAAATTAATTAATACCGCAACTATACCTGCCGATAATACTCCTGTAATCAGACCGCTCCAAGTTTTTTTAGGACTGATTTTTGGAGCAAGTTTTGCTCCTTTAAAAGTTTTGCCGCCAATCATAGCGAAAGTATCTACGGACCAAATAATGCAAAAATACAGCATTATAAGCTGGCTATTAGTATCTTCCAATAATATTAATAGAGCTATAGGGATCGGAATAATAATTAGTCCGATTAATTGATAAGGAATAGAAGAGTAGGTCATATTATACCATTCACTTAACATTCCCATACCTACTAATATCATTAGAATATAGAATAAAGGCTTAAACCATAATATAGCTACGACAAATAACGGCACTAAAACTATACCGGACAGGATTCTTAAATATATGTTTTGTTTATCTTTTGCCAAATGTTCTTTTCCTTTTTGAGTAATCATTTATAGCTTCTTGTATATCATCTTTATTAAAATCAGGCCAATATTTGGATGAGAAATATAATTCAGCATAAGCTGCTTGCCAAAGTAAGAAATTGCTGATGCGATAAACCCCGCCTGGTCTTATTAATAAATCTACATCCGGCATTTCAGGGTCATATAAAGCGTACCCTATATCGCTTTCACTTACTTCTTTTTTACCGCTTGCAATAATTTTTGTGCAGGCATCAACTATCTCTTGACGACTTCCATAACTAAAAGCTATACAAAGCGTTATTTTATTATTATTTTTTGTTAATTCTATAGCATTATTTATTTGTTTTTGCAATGAACTACTTAATAAATTAAGCCTACCTATTACTTTTATTTTAACACCGTTTTTATGTAAATTGTTTAATTCGGTTTTTAAATAAATACTTAATAGTTTTATTAAAAAATCTACTTCCGTACTTGAGCGTTGCCAATTTTCTGAAGAGAAAGTATATAAAGTTACATAAGGTATACCAAGGTTAATAAATTCAGGTAGTAATTCACGAATTTTATCGGCTCCTCCTTTATGTCCTTCAGATTTTGCTAAGTTATGCCGATCTGCCCAACGAGCATTACCGTCCATTATTATTGCTAAATGTTTTATATTAGTCATTATTTTATATTTTAATTCTTTTGTCATACCGTGGTTTGACCGGCTAGTGTACGAACGTTCAAGATGTCATTCCTGCGAAAGCAGGAATCCAGATAAATCGAGCTTTTAATTTTAAAAATTTGCTGTATTTATATTTTTTCCTGGATTCCCGCCTACGCGGGAATGACATAAAACGAGCCATGCAACAACGCCCCGCTTTTAGCTAGGAATGACATAAAACAAGCCATAGGAAACAAAGCCTATATTCTAGGTATTTCAATTCTTACCGATAGTCCGCCTAAATCCTTACTATCTTCTAGATAAATAAAACCTTTGTGATCGTTTATTATTTCTTTAGTAATAGCAAGCCCAAGTCCTACGTTACTTGCATTATCAAGCTGTCTTGCTTTATCCGATCTATAAAACGGTTTAAATACGAGATGTTTTTCCGTATCATCTATACCAATACCGTTATCTTCAATAATTATGGCTACGGTAGATGAATTATCTTTTAAAGATATTTTAATTTTAGTTCCATATTTTATAGCGTTACCTATTAAATTAGACAAGGCTCTTTCAAAAGAATTCGGCTTTATTAGCACTTTATCTAAATTAGCAGGTTTTATAAATTCAATATTTACATGTGACCATTTGTTTAAAAATTTTTCCATCCAAGGTAATAATAAAATTTCTTCAAATTCTTCTGTACTTTCGCCTTTAGCAAAATCTAAATAAGAATTTATCATTTGCTGCATAGTTAATATATCTTGTTTTAATCCTGTTGTTTCTTCGCTTTCTTCCATCAATTCAAGTTGTAGTTTCATCCTTGTTAAAGGAGTTCTAAGGTCATGCGAGATCATAGCAAGCATAGTGGTTCTTTTAGTAATTTGTTTTTCAATACGGGTTTTCATTTTTAAAAAAGCTAGTCCTGCTTTTCTTATTTCTAAGGCTCCTGAAGGTTTAAAATTTTTACCTTTTAAGACACCTTGACCAAATTTATCCATGCTATCCGCAAGAGCGAGTATTGATTTAATTTGATTTTTGGAGAAAATAATAGAAACGGAAAGTAATATAATAGTTAAAGATATAATCCATAAAACAAATATATATACTGTAGGATTAAGTAGTAATTTTGCAGGAAAAGTAATATATAATATTCCATCTTTTAATTCTAAAAATACTTCAATTTTATTTTCCTTATTCAGTTTAACTATATTTTTTTCATGGATTTTTGTAGCTAAAATATTTTTAAATATAGTTAAAGGCTCACCTAATTTAGGCTGTTTTATAGATAATTTTTTATTAATCTGAAACTGATAAGATAAATTAAGATAATTTTCCGATAAATGGGTTATCTCTCTTGAATTATTTCTATGTTCTTTAATCAGCGATTCTATTTCATTGATAATAATAGTACTAGTATAATATGAAACATTATACCAATGACGATCGTAAAACAAGAATATAGCAACAATTTGTCCTATTAAAATCGGAATGATTATAATGAACATGAACCGTATAAACAGTGTTCTCGGTAATAATTTAGATATAAAATGCATAGCCTTCATTACGCACGGTTTTTAAATATTTCGGCTCTTTTGGGTTGTCTTCTATTTTACTTCTTATTCTTGTAATTTGTACGTCTATAGAACGCATACTAAGCCCGCCCATAATTTTTGAAAGTTCAAAACGACTAGTGGATTTACCGGAATTTTTTATTAATATTTCAAGTAATTTTTGTTCGGTAGAGCTAAGAGATACAATTTGATTATTCTTGGTAAATTCTTTTGTATCAAAATTATAGAAATTATTGCCGAATTTAATTATATTTGTTTCTTTTTTAAAGTTATTATAATTATTGATTAAGTTATTTATCCGAAGTAATAATTCTCTCGGTTCAAAAGGTTTAGTTATATAATCAGAGGCACCGGCTTCAAGTCCTTTAACACGGTCACCTGCTTCCGATAAAGCAGTAAGCATAACTATAGGAATATTATTACCGGCATCCCTTATAGTAGTAGCAAAATCAAGCCCTGTTATTTCAGGTAACATAACATCTAAAATAATTAAATCATAATTAGAAGTTTTTAATAGATTTTTAGCTTCTATGACTGAGTTTGCCGTTGATACTAAAAATTCATTTTTATTTAAAAATTGCTGTAAAAGTGCTAATATTCTGCTATCATCATCAACAATTAAAATATGTGCTTTATGTGGCTGCATGTATACTCGTTTAATTTTAAAAATTGGTGTTAGCTTTTCCGTCATTGCGAGGAGCGAAGGGTCTTGTTGCATGGCTCGGTTTCTCCATTGTCACCCCGCGACTTGATCGCGGGGTCCAGTTAAAAATACTAAAATTATTAGTATTTTAGTTGTTTTTTGGATACCGTGGTCAAGCCACGGTATGACATCGAACGGGTTTCTCGAGCCATGCAACAAGGCCTACAGTCGCTCGCAATGACGATTGACAATACTTTAATATAAAAATAAATTAATGACAATGATAAAACTAGAGCAAATTTTTTGGCATGTTTGGATTAACGGTGATTTAGTTCCTTATCAATTTGCAAGGATTCATGTTTTGACTCATAGCCTGCATTATTCAGGATCGGTATTTGAGGGTGAGAGAGCTTATAACGGTAAAGTTTTTAAGCTAAAAGAACATACGGAAAGGTTAGTAAAATCAGCAGAAGCATTAGGTTTGAAAGTACCTTATAGTGTGGATGAGATAATAAAAGCTCATGAACTTGTAATAAAACAAAATAATATTAAGGATGGATATATAAGACCGCTTATTTGGTGCGGAGACGAATCGTTAAATATTACTAATCCTGAGTTATCTACTAATCTTTTAATTGCCGGTATTCCATCAATGCCAAGGTCTTTTGAGAAAGGTATAAATTTGCATATAAGCCGCTGGCGTAAAGCAATGCCTGATAGCACGCCGGTACAATCTAAATCTGCCGCTCAATATAATATGGCAATAACGAGTAAAAAAGAAGCTAAAGCTCTTGGCTATGATGATGCATTATTACTTGATTATGAAGGTTATATCGCTGAATGCACTACAACAAATATTTTCTTTGTTAAAGATAAAACATTATATACTCCGATTGCCGATAGGTTTTTAAACGGTATAACAAGACAAACTATTATTGAAATTGCACAAGATTTAGGTCTAGAAGTAAAAGAAGAGCGTTTGAAATTAGAGCAAGTAGAGAATTTTACCGAATGTTTTGTTACAGGTACGGCAATCGAGGTACAAAATATTGATTCTATAGATCTCGGCAGTAAAAAGATTATTTTCGATGATCATCAAATTGCAAATACCTTAAAAAAAGAATATGATCGTTTGGTTAGGGAGTAGTGAATATGTCATTCTAGCACTGGCACCTGAGTGTTAACTTAAGACTTGATGTCATTCCCGCGAAAGCGGGAATCCAAAAAAAGTATAAATATAGCAAATTTTTGAAATTGAAAGCTCGATTTATCTCGCTTTATGCTGGATTCCTGCTTTCGCAGGAATGACATACAAATATAATAAAATTTAAAATCTATCAAAAAAACTATGGGCAATATATTTAAAGGTTTAATTACCGCACTTATAACACCTTTTAAAGATAATAAGTTAGACTTATATGCTTTAGAGAAAAGTTTAAAACATCAAATAAAGCATGAAGTCGATGCAGTATTAATTGCAGGCTCAACTGGAGAAGGCAGTAGCTTGAGTTTTGAAGAATATAAATTATTACTGCAAACTAGCGTAGAAATCGTTAATAAGCGTATTCCTATAATAAGCGGGTGTTCGTCAAATAATACTGCCTATGCGTGCGAGCTTGCAGCAGAGTCTACAAAAATCAAGGTAGATGGTTTTATGGCTAGTCCTCCATCTTATGTAAAACCTACCCAACACGGGATTTATAAGCATTTTGAGGCTATACATGAAGCATGCAATTTACCTATTATGTTATATTCGGCACCGACTAGAAGCGGAGTAGATTTTTCTGATGAGACGATATTAAAACTTAGCAAGTTATCACGTATTTTAGCATTAAAAGATTGCGGAGTAGATTTAGAACGTCCATTGCGGATTAGAGCAATAGTTAAAAAGGATTTCAACATTTTAACCGGTAATGATGAAGTAGTCTTAGCTTTTAACGCTCAAGGTGGGGTAGGGTGGACTTCTGTAGCCTCTAATATTGTTCCCAATATATGTAAAGAGCTATTAGAAAAATGGAATAAGAACGATATTAAAGGAGCATTAGAAATCCATCAGAAATTACTGCCTTTATATAAAGCATTATTTGTAGAATCTAATCCGATTCCGATAAAATATGCCGCACATTATTTAGGTTTATGTGAAAATGAAATTAGACTCCCATTAACTGAAGCAAGTGATAGTGCTAAAAAACAAATTGAAAACATCATAACATCACTATCCATAAAAATATGACCGAATATAAGAAAGTTATTGCACAAAATAAGAAAGCACTTTTTAATTATTTTATTGAAGAAAGATTAGAAGCAGGTATTGTATTAAAGGGTAGTGAAGTACAGTCTTTGCGTCAAGGTAAAGCCTCTATAGAAGAAAGTCATGCGGCAGATACCGGAGATGAGGTGTTTTTGTATAATTGCCATATTGCGGAATATGAAAAAGCGAATAGATTTAATCATTCTACTAGAAGACCTCGTAAATTATTGTTGCATACTAAAGAAATAAAGAAAATTATCGGTAGAATTAGAATAAAAGGCTATACTCTAGTTGCTCTTTCTATGTATTTTAATAAAAAGAATAAAGTAAAAGTTGAGCTTGGTATTGCTAAAGGTAAG
Organism: Rickettsia endosymbiont of Omalisus fontisbellaquei; assembly: GCA_020404465.1. GTDB lineage: Bacteria > Pseudomonadota > Alphaproteobacteria > Rickettsiales > Rickettsiaceae > Rickettsia. The sequence continues at coordinate 4,785 of DYDV01000037.1, read as the reverse complement.
AAATTACATGATAAAAGACAATCTATTAAAGAAAAAGATTGGAAAAGAGATCAGAGCAGATTAATAAGACAGAAGTAAGGTATACTCGGTGAATTTCAAAAATTGGCTACGTCGTTCTACAAGAGCTGTGGTGCTCACGTATTAAGTATACGCTCCGCTCCTCGCCTTGTGAACTCCTTGCTCTTTTTGAAATTGACCTTCGTCTACTGATTACTCAAAGTATAATAATAAAATTTAAAGGATATTTATGCAGCATATTATAGGTAAAATATTGGTTATATTTGTAGTTGTGATAGGAGTTTTATTTGTTTTCAAAACGATGAAAACTTATTCTACAAAGCCGATTTCCATAGAGGTTAAACAAAACGAAGATGCAAGAAAATGTGAAGAGGAAAGAGTCCAAGAAATAATCAAAGATTATTTGCTTAAAACTCCGGAAATAATAATAGAATCAATTGAAGGTTTGCAAAAACGTAAAGTACAGGAAAATGAGACTAAAGTTAATAACTATCTAAAAGATAATAAGTTAGGTATTGAAGATAGCACAAGCTTTCCTATCATAGGCAATAAAGACGGTGATATAACAATAATTGCTTTTTATGATTATAATTGTTCTTTTTGTAAAAAAGGTGATGTTTCTATAAACGAATTATTGCAAAATGATCCAAAAGTTAAAGTTGTATTACGACCGCTCCCTATCCTTGGAGATGCTTCCGAATATCTTGCAAGAATAGTTTTAGCTGTTTATAAGGTTAATCCAAGTAAATTTAAAGCTGTTCATGATGAATTAATAAAAATAAGAGATGTTTCTAAGGAATCCATAAAAGAATTATTAACTGAGAATGGCTTAAATGCTACAGAAATTGAAGAAATTGCCGATAGCACTGAGATTAAAGATTTAATTACTCAAAATATGAAAATAGCTAGAAGCCTTAGAATTCAAGGAGTCCCAGCATATATAATTGATTCAAAATTAATACCGGGCTTAATAGATTTTCCACAATTACTAAATATAGTTAAAGAAATTAGGGATAATAAAAATCAATAAAATACTTTTGTTATCGGTTAAGTTATTTTAACTTTTATCAATACCATAAGCGAGTTTCCGAAGAGGTCTATTGTTTCCTAAAAAAGCTTTGTGAACTTTAAATCCATCTTCTAGTCGGTCTGGTGACAAGGTATCTATGCCTAGAGCTGCTACACCGCGTTTAAGTAATCAATCAGCAGCTTCAGCAGATACAGAGGGGAAGAGATGATTATTGTGATATTTTTTAGGCTCAGTCCAAAATTTTTCTCAGCCAGTTTTAATCATAACACATGAATTTTGGCTAATTGTACCATGCATAACTTCAAACGCCTTAATATTTTCAGGAGTTACGCTGTAACGTTCATGTGCTTCATCCGAAACATCGATGATACTAAATCATTTACCTCAAATTCATGAATAGATTTTCTGCCTAAAATACAATGGCTTGGTGCATCCACATGAGTCCCAATACCGGCATGCATACGCATTTTCATAACACGAAATTTATACTCACCCTCGCAATCAGAGTAATCTAAATGCAGATCGTGATGAAAACCGCAACTTCCATTCCAAGTTGAAATGTTGCTATCAAGCGTATGCGTTAAGTCAATGAGTTTGTACGGGAATGTCATGAAACCTTTTATCTTAGATATGACTTCTTACTTATACAATGAAAATTTCTTTGTTATCTGAGAAACCACATCCCATTTTCCAAAGAGAACAGCCGAATAGTAGACATGCTCTTCTTCTGTTTTCTTTGCAATATTTTCTATTTGTTCTAAATACGTTCCCCCAGTCATGCTATCTACAAATGCTAACTGCATAACTTCTGATTCTTTTGCACTAAGTACAGCTTTTTTTATCTCACTTGATTTTCCACGTAAGATAATATACGGCATTCCGGATATTTGCCAATTATTACCACTTGCATCAACATTAGGTTGTAAGAAACAAGTAGATTTTTCAAGTAAAGCTCCAATCGCAAGAGAAGAATGTGCTACTGCATTCATAGCAACACCTATTTCAATATCTTTATTTACAATAATAACTAATTTATTTTCGAAGCTCATTGTATCTCCATGTTTTAAGCAATATTTTAAGTAAAAATAATTATATATAAACTACTTTAAAAGCAATTAGTATATTATTAGTTACTAAACCTTTTGATAAAGATGCTTATAATCTAAGACTAAAATCTCTACTGGTTTAGTATATTCACTATTACACCATTTATGTTTTTCAGTAATTTCAATGGGTATAATATGTTCTTTCGGTTTAATAAATCCAAATTTCATATAAAAATTTAATAATCTTTGAAACAGTAAACAAAAAATGAATTGATAATCTTTAGAAATTTCTAAAAGCCTTGAGACAACCAAATTAGCTATACCATAACCTCTCCACTTATCTTTTACATACATCCCGCCAAGCTCAGCATTATCAGCATCAATTCTGACAATTCTACCTAAAGCAATAATTTCATCATTGTTTTTTCCTATAATCACAATATCTTTATTAGGATGCGAATGTACAAATCCGACTTTATCATATAATTTATTTATAGCCGAAAAATCTTTAGTTTTAGCCACCTCATATGTGATATCAGTAAGCATATTTCTCATTTTTCACTCTTTAAATTTACATAAAATAATATATTATAAGTATAAAAACTAATAGAGAATAATATGACTGATAAAAATTTAAATATAGCAGTATCTTACTATACAGCTATGCTTAATAAAAATTATGATGAAATGGCTTCATGCTTACATTCTAATATTCATTTTATAGGTCCATTAGCGATTATGGACGGCAAAGAATCAGTGGTTGAAGCTGCTAAAAACTTTTCGATGTTCTTTAAGAATCTTACAATTCGTGAAAAATTTCATAATGGAGATAAGGTTATGTTGGCATTGGAGTTTGATTGTCCTGAGCCTATAGGTATTTTTAGAGGAGCTTCATTACTATCTTTTACCGACAATCTTATTTCTCGTATAGAATTATTTTATGATGCTCGTCCTTTTGCAAAGAAAAAAGAAGAGATTTTTAATCAAAATTAGTTATGCTATAAATGATGGCAAATAAAAAGCTTTAAGTTTTTTGCAATTGACCTCTTGTATAACTTAGCTAAAAAGAGGAATTTGAAAGAAACACGAGAGCATAAAACCGTAGTGTACAAAGAAGTACATGAGGATTCGGCTATCTTCTCGACGTACAAATTATATTTAGAAGCAAGCTGCACAAAAAGTCTACTTCAATTCCTAAAATCATTATTTAGTAAATAAACTGCACTATTCATTTCATTTAGTCTTGAGATAGTGCATATATCTTATTCTAACTTTTATTTAACAAATCCAACATAACCTTACCGATATCGGCAAGGGATCTAGTAATAGTCACACCGGCACTTTGTAGAGCTTCAAGCTTATCTTCGGCACTTCCTTTTCCTCCGGCAATAATAGCTCCGGCATGTCCCATTCTTTTACCAGGAGGTGCTGTAATACCCGCGATAAAGCTAACAATAGGTTTCTTGATTTTTGATTGTTTGATAAAGTCGGCTGCATCTTCTTCCGCATTACCACCAATTTCACCTATCATAATAATTGCTTTTGTGTCATCATCTTTCAAAAACATCTCAATACAATCAACAAAATTAGTCCCATTAACAGGATCGCCGCCAATACCAACGCATGTAGATTGTCCAAGCCCTACGGCTGTTGTTTGAGCGACAGCTTCATAAGTTAAAGTACCGGATCTTGAAACGACACCTATTGATCCCTTTTTGTGAATATGCCCCGGCATTATACCGATTTTACATTCATCAGGGGTTATAATTCCTGGACAATTAGGACCGATTAATCTAGTTCTAGAACCGACTAAAGCACGTTTTACTTTCACCATATCAAGTACCGGAATTCCTTCTGTAATACATACTACTATTTCGATTTCGGCGTCGATTGCTTCTAATATCGAATCAGCTGCAAAGGCAGGTGGAACATAAATAACACTAGCATTTGCACCGGTTTTTGCTTTTGCTTCATGTACGGTATTATAAATCGGTAAATCAAGATGAGTTCCACCACCTTTGCCCGGTGTAACACCGCCAACCATTTTAGTACCGTATGCTATTGCTTGTTCAGAGTGAAAAGTTCCTTGTGAGCCTGTAAAACCCTGACAGATTACTTTTGTTTTTTTATTTATTAATATTGCCATGTGTAATAATTTATTTTAATAGATTACGTTTTTATTTTGTGTGTGTCGTCATTTTATGTCATTCCCGCGAAAGCGGGAATCTAGTAATAAACAGTAAGTTTTTAAAATTAAAAGCTCGATTTATTTCGCTTTTTTTCTGGATTCCCGCTTTCGCGGGAATGACATACCGAAACCTCTACCTTATCGCCTCAACTATTTTATTTGCAGCATCTGCTAAATCATGTGCCGGTATTATTTCTAAACCGGAATTTGATAAAATCTCTTCGCCTTTTTCAACGTTAGTACCGGCTAGACGAACCACTAACGGCACTTTTATACCTATTTCTTTTGCAGCTGCAATAATCCCTTCTGCTATAATATCACAACGCATAATGCCGCCAAAAATATTAACTAAAATTCCTTTCACTTCTTTATCGGATAAAATTATTTTTAAAGCTTCTTTTACACGCTCACGATCAGCCCCGCCACCAACATCTAAGAAATTTGCAGGTGACGCACCGTAAAGCTTAATAATGTCCATAGTAGCCATGGCAAGACCTGCACCG
>DYDV01000036.1 GCA_020404465.1 Rickettsia endosymbiont of Omalisus fontisbellaquei | reverse complement strand
ATTATTAAAAAAGTCTCCTGAACCAATGCTTGCAAGTACTTCCATAGTAGTAAAATCAATAAGAATTACGGAGGCATTATTAATGCCGTATTTTTTCAGGTTATTAATATATAGCCGAACTTGTTTTTCTATAGTAGTTTGCAGATTCTTATCTATAGTAGTACGTATAATAGGATTATCATTATTTGCTAGGATCTCTAAAGTAAAATGCGGTGCAATAAAGGGAAGATTTTTATTTTGATTAAATTTAATCGGCAAACTAATTAACTGATTATAAATAATATCTTGTGGGTGAGTAGTTAGCCATTCGGTAAATAAATATTTACGTGCATCAAATATATTAAGGTTGTTTCCGCCTCTTTTAAGTGGATTTTGCGGGATTACTGCAAGGCTTAGAATATCAATTAAATTTAAATTTTTAAGATCACGATTGAAGTAAATATAACTGCTGGCTGCTAACCCTTCAATATTACTACCGTAAGGCACTAGATTTAGATAAGTTTCTAGGATTTCATCTTTTGAATAATGTAGCTCTATATGAACAGCTTTAATAATTTGATGAATTTTACCAAGGATGGTAGAAGAGCTTATCCCATATCTTAAGCGTGCTACTTGCATTGTTATAGTAGAGCCGCCTATTTTACGATTGTTCTGTAAATAAGTAGAATAAAAAGCTTTGGCTAAGGAAACGGGGTTAATGCCGAAATGTCTATAAAAATACCTATCTTCATATAATAATACTGCTTCTATAAAACTTACCGGTATTTCGCTTAAGGGAGTGAATATTCTATATTTATCGTCTTTAGAAAGCGAAATACGCATTAACTCGCCGCTTCGGTCAAATACTCTTTGTGAGAAACTTACGTCTTTAAGTAATGGAGCAGGAGGAATAGCAAAACATAATATTATGCCGCTAATTATTGCAATAAAAAGTAATTTGATTTTGAGAGACAATTTATGTACCTTATAGTTTGTTGTCATTCTTGCGAGGATACATAATCGTCATTGCGAGCAGCCATAGGCTGCGTGGCAATCTCATGAAATAATAACAAACTCCTGAGATTGCTTCGTCGAATTACTTTGTAATTCTTCTCGCAATGACGTTGAGACCACACTCAACAATCATTATAAAGCATTTTAAAAAAATAATGAAAATTTTAATATTAGCTCTTGCATGTATAAAAGCAATGTCGTATAATGCAGCTCAAATCAGTTAACAAATTAACCAATTGTTAACAAAAATTAAACATTATAATTTGTTCAGAAATATATCGTAAATGTTTCAATAAACCATCAAAAACCACATTACTATCCTATCTTATAATTCACCAATATAAATTTCTTGACATAATATTTTTTTCATGTATAATTATCTTTAATAACAAATAAAACATTAATATTTTAAGTAATAATTAATATTTATTAAAGGGGAATTAGATATTATGGCAAAAAATATGAAATCTAGAAATTCTAAACTTGCAAAATTATTTTTACTTGGTTGTGCTAATGCTGCAATTCTTGCCGGTATGCCAAGTAATGCTATGGCAGATATAACAGTTGCTGATATTATTGCACGAAAAGTAGAATTTATCACTTTAGCTCCACAAGCTCAATTTGCAAATATAAAAAATTTAGTAGCAAGTGAAAGTTTCAAAACAGTTCCGGAAGCTGATCGTATAGCATTAAAAGCAATTGTTAACAGAGATTTTGATCCTCAAAATACCGGTTTAGGAAATAATGCTTTGAGCAAAGAAAAAGAGACCTTAATAAAAAATATTGAAAATGCTCCAAGAGAAAGAGCTAGAAATAATAGAGGTGGGCTTCCAATGGTAGGAATGCAAGCTCATGAACCGGCAGCAAGGAATTTAGAGGTTGGTGCAGGGTTTAATAAACCTAAAACTGCAATTGAAGAAAATGAAATTTTAAACACTATCTTAAAAGATAATGATTTTGCTGCATTGCAAGAGCAAGCAAAAAATATACAAATACAAAGAAGATTGGAAATAATACCGGCAAATCTAGATCGTATAAAAACTATTATAGTTGATGGGTTACCTGAAAACTTTAAAAATGCAGCTTTAAATAATTTGCTTAATAGTGAGCTTAGTCATGATGAAGTAAAGCATATTTTATTCAAGAATAACTTTTTAGATAAAAATGCTAGAGAAGATAAAAAATCTTTTGAATATTCTGAAGTAGGAAATTCGCCGTTATTTACAGAAATAAATGAAATGGATACGGTTACGGTTAAACAAAGAGAAGACTTATTAAAGGCTTATAAAGGATATGTTAATAATAATTTTGCCGCAATACATTCTCAAAGACCGAATGACGTAGCGATTAAGAAATTAGTAAACTTAATGGAGGAAGAGCGTCTTACAAAATATTTAACGACAATGACAGAAATTAAGCTTGATTCTTTTGAAAAAGATATAGACGGTGCAAAACTTTTAGGTCGTAAGGCTTTAACAGAATATAATAGCTTATTAAAAGAGATTGGAGTTATTACAGAAGATTTATCTAATGATGATATGAAATCTTTAATTAAAGGTTTTAATACAAAAACTATGAATAAGCTTGCTAGTAGTCTTGAGGATACAAAAAAAGAAGATGCTAATAAGAGGTTAGTATTTCCTGTCGCCGCTCCGGTAGGAGCTATTGGTGCTCCACCTCCACCGCCCCCTCTTCCAGGCGGACGTATTGCCGGCGGTGGTATTCCCGGTGCAACTGCTATGATGGCTAATGCAGCATTTGATATAAAAAACCTTACAAGAATAAATGGCTTAGATGCTGCATTGTCAAATGATTTATCTAGTAAATTAAAAGAATTTTATAATTTATTTACAGAATTTGAGAAAAATAAAGGTGCAATACAAAAAGAAAGAAATGAACAAAAAGCAGAATTAGCTAGACAAAAAGAAGAGCAAAAGAAAAAAAGAGAAGCTGATTTATTAGCAGCAGAACAAGCGCATTTTAACGGATTAACTGAAGCAGAAAAACAACAATATGCAGCTGATAAAGAAGCAACTCAAAAGTTAGCTGAGCATTATGAAAGGTTTTATCTAGAACTTCATCCTAATAAAAAACCGGAAGATGGGGACAATTTAACCATTGCAGCAAAAAGTGAAATGTTATTGGGTGTTCAACAAGATATTAAACCGATCATACGTATGATGTTGACTGAGGATATTATTGAAACTCAAGTTAAGCCAGGATTACAAGCTGCTATAGCCGCAGGTAATATAGATATTAATGCATTAAGTGAACAATATAATGATAAATTATCTAAGTTGTTCTCTGCGGATAGCCCAAATAGAGCTGATATAGAAGCACAAGTAAAATCAACATATGCGTTACTAGTAAAAGATAAAGGTTTAAATCAAAGAGCTAAAAATATAGCAGCCAATGAAGATTTTTTTGCTGATTTATTAAATGAAGAAGAAGGGCAAAAAGCTGTAAGGTTAGATTGGGTCTTTAGAAGTGTTCCTGAATCTATGCAAGAACCAATTACTAAAGAAAAAGTAAAGACAGCAACTTTATTAGAACTAGAAAAAATAGCCACGGTTATTGATAAAATACAATTTATAAAGACAAAACCTGACATTTTAGGAAACGATGTTCTAAATAATCAAGTAAAAGATATAGTTACTAAATTCAATGATTTATCTCTTAATGATAAAATAGATTTAATAGTTAATAAGGAGAATGTTAATAACAAAATTAATACAGTAGAACCTCAAACCTTAAATGATCTTAATGCTGCTAAAACAAACTGGCTTAGTGACAGTAAAAATATAGCTCAACTTTTAGCTAATACTGCAATTAACTTAGTTGATTTAAAAACAATTGAGAAAAAACCGGAAGTAAATGTAAACCAGTTAATGGATTTTTATAAGATATTAGCTGTAACTAAAGCAAATTTAATGGATAGTAAGACCGATGTGTCTTCAATACAAATTTCAGAAAATGAAATAACTCCTCAAGTACAAAAAGCTTTTAGTAAAGCATTATCTTCTAAGAAAGAATATGATAAAAAAACTATAGTTACTTTAGTAAGTAGAATTAATGCTAAAGATTTACTAAAAAAGTTTGAGGACTTTAAAAATCAAAATCGTATTGCTGATTTAGATGGAATTAAAGATGCTTTAGATAAGCTTAAAACGTCTGAAAAGAATTTAAGCGATAAAAGAAAAGAAGCTAGAGATGCAGCAAGAGTAGCTCCTGTAGTTGTTGCTGTCCCTGCTGTAGTTAAGGAAATTGAGTCGGACATAGGAAAGAAAATTAAGAGTTTAATGGAGATAGCAGAGGCAGAAGCAGTTGCAGCTAATAATAACGCTGAACGAAATGCAGCAGCTGAACAAGTAAGACTCAAAACCCGAACACAAAAAGTAATTAATAAAGCTTTAGCACTTGCACTAAGTAAATCGGAAATAGATAAAGCAATAGCAGATAATGGAAATTGTGATGAACAGACTTTAGGGAGAATAACTAAAGAAGCAGAAAGAGTTCTAGATAACGAGTATCAAGGTGATAAAAATGAACTTTTCATAAATATGGAAAATACGTTAAATGAGCAATATAAAGTTATCTTAGAAGATGAAGGTTTAGTAGCTTTTTTACAAGAGAATAACAAAGACTTCATTGAAAAAATACAAAATGTTGTAGGAGAAGTCGCAGTGGTTATTCCTGTAGCTCCTGCTGCTGTAGTTCCTGTTAATGTCGCAGCAGCAGTTCCAGTAGCACCGGCACCGGTTGTTATTAATGCTGAAGATAGAGAAGAAGGTTTACCTCCAGTAGCAGAAGGCGGTGCAGAAGAAGTAGAAGCTGCCCCGATTCCGGCAGCAGAAGTCCCAGTTGTAGCAGTTATAGCTGCTGATCCTGATGTAGCTGAAGATGTGGACGGTGGAGAAGCTCAGGTTGTAGTAGATGTTCCTAATAGAGAAGAGGAAAGAGCAGAAGACGGTGAAGCTGTAGAACGTCCGGTTATACAAGCTCCCGCAAATCTTGGGGAACAAGTGGTTGCTAATGAGCCGAACTTTAATGATTCTGAAGCTAATTTTGGGCAAGAAGAAGATAAGAAAGAAGAAGAAAAACAATTAGCTGCTGCTAAAGACAGGAATAACATTACGCAAGAAGTAAAGCGTACCGAAGAAGCAAGAATTGCTGAAGCTTTAAGAGTTGAAGCTGCTGAAGTTGCAGAAATGCAAACAGCAGTAAAAGCAGACAAAGAAATGATTGGAGCGATATATAATCCGATTCATGATATCACTCAAATGAGCCGTAATATTCTATCAAATAGAATAATGCAGACGACTCTATCTAGTGCTGCGGTTGCTGCCGGTGATGAAGATGAAAGAGTACTAGACAAAGGTATTTGGGTTGCAGGTACTATCGGTACTAATAAGCAAAAAGGGGCTGCTGGTTATAAAGGTCATGCCTCGGGTGGTACAATCGGTTTTGACATTGGGTTTGACAACTTTAAAGATTTAGTAGGTGTTGCTTATACTAAACTAGATTCAAAGTTTAAATCT
>DYDV01000035.1 GCA_020404465.1 Rickettsia endosymbiont of Omalisus fontisbellaquei | reverse complement strand
TTATCTCGAACTAATACCGGAGGTGATATCTCAAAGAAGTCAAACTCTTTAGTATGAACATCAATCATAAAGTTAATTAAAGCACGTTCTAGCTTTGCTAAATCGCCTTTTAACGTTACAAATCTAGCTCCTGAAATTTTAGCAGTTTGTTCAAAATCCATTAAATTTAATTTTGTGCCTAGCTCAAAATGCTGCTTATTTAAAGCATTTGGATTTATCTCTCCGTGAGTACGAACTAATTTATTCATGCTTTCATCAATTCCGTAAGGTACTTCTTCGTCCGGAATATTAGGAAGCATATTTAATAGTTCATTTAATTCGTTATTATTATTTAGATCCTGCTCAAGTTCTTCCAACTTCTCATTTATATGTTTGACATCGCTTTGTAACCCTTCAAACTCTTCACCGCTTTTAGATGCCATGTTACCTAAAATCTTTGATTTTACCTTGCGTGCGTGCTGAAATTCTTGAATTAAACTCGTGATTTTCCTTTTTTCTCCGTCGAGCATAGCAATTTTACTAGACATAGGTTCGATAAATCTTTGGCTAAGCTTTTCATCGAATAATTCTTGATTTTCTCTAATCCATTTGATATTTAACATTTAGTGTCCTCGGTTTTTCTATAAAATTACATATCATTATTGAAGTTTCATATAATAAAAGTAGCGGTATTGCAAGAGCAAACTGGCTTAAAATGTCAGGAGGCGTTAATATTCCCGCAATAATAAAGTTAATTACCACAGCAATGCGTCTTTTTTGCTTTAGTGTTTGGACTTTAACTATTTTTAATATATTTAATATTATTATCACAACCGGTAGTTGAAAAGCAACTCCAAAAGCAATAATTAAATGAATAACTAAAGTTAGATACTCGCTAATTCTTGCTTCCAAAACTATCGGTACTATCATATCACGTTTTTCAAAGCTAAGAAAAAAATTCCAAGCTTTCGGCATCACAAAATAAAAAACAAAAATACTACCGCACCAAAATAAAATAGGTGACGTGAAAAGAATAAAAGCAATAATTTTTTTTTCATGGCGGTGTAATCCGGGACTGATAAATAAATAACACTCCAAAGCAATTATTGGTATAATAATAGTAAAAGCAGTAAAAGCTGCAAGTTTAATATAAGTAAAAAATGCTTCTGTAAGTCCCGTATAAATTATATTTCGTACCGTATCACCGCTTAGCTTAGCAAGTGGTTTTAATAAAAAACTATAAATATTGTCGCTAAAATAATAGCAAATAGCAAATATAATTATAAAAGTAGTAAATATTCTAAGAAGCCTTATTTTTAATTCTAATAAATGTTCTTGAAAACTATATAATTTCATAATTATGCGATTAACTTATATATCAACATTATAAACCTTTTTTAATAATTGTCATATTTTTTTAATAATTAGGTAGTTAATTTCTTGCTATATATTTTTAAAAATATCGGTATAAACAACATACTAAGCAGAGTATTACCTAAAAAGAATACAGACCAAGTAAGATATTTTGCACAGATACCGCCAAGGCTAGCTAGAAGAATACGGCTAAGAGAACTAAAAGATGCAATAATGGAATATTGTGTGGCAACAAATTCACTATTGCAAAGGCTAGCAAAATAGATAGCGATAATAGTTCCTGCAAAACCGGAGCAGAAATTTTGCATTGTAACGGTTATTATAAATATTTGAATATCATGTCCTATAGTAGCAAGAACCATAAACATAAGAGGTGATAATAATTGAATAACTCCGCCAATTAAAACACTGTGAAATATACCCATTTTTGCAGCTAAAACGCCGCCTAATGCTCCCCCGACGATCATGATTAGTAACCCGTAAGCTTTGTAAATAACGGCAATTTCATGAGTAGTAAAACTCAAATCTAGGAATAAAGGTGAACTCATAGCCATAGGTATAGAATCCGCAGCTTTATATAGAAAGACAAACAACATAATTAGCAGTATACTCGATGAACCCCCAAAATTGGATGAGTCGTATTTGTAAGTCCTCGGATGCTGAAAGTTTATTATACGCTCCGTTACTAGGCTTCCAGCTAGATTACTCTTTTCTAAGTTGATCTTCGTATACCTCTTCATTTCACAGGCGTCATTTTTTAAGGATATAATACTTTTTTTAATGACCTCAAAATATTGTTGTAATCCTATTAAAGTATTAGTTGTATGACGTTTTTCTTTAGGCTTTGGTTCTTTGATACATAAAATTACTATAGGTCCAAGTATAGTAATAAATAGAGCAAATTTATATACCATATTCCAGCCAAAAACAATTGATGAATATAAAGCACCGACACTGCCAAGTAACATACCTAAACGAAATCCTATACTACTAAAAGTAAAAGCCATTGAAAGCTCTTCTTTTGACGTAGGTCTCTCGATTCTATACGCATCAAGTACAATATCTTGAGTAGCACTACAGAATGAAACAATAAATAAGATAATTGCAGTAATATATAAATTATTACAAGGGCTTATGTTTAAGAATCCCGTCATTGCTAAGATTAAAAATATTTGTGATACCAATGCCCAGCCACGTCTGTGACCGAATTTAGAGCATAAAAAAGGTATAGAGTATTTATCTATAAAAGGTGACCATATGACTTTTAAGCAATATGGAAAAGCAGCTAATGATATTGAACCTATTATATCAGTGGTATATTTTGCTTCAGATAATTGGTATGGAACCGTGAAAAAAATTAAATTAAACGTAAGACCGGAAATTAAGCCTAAAAGTAAAATACCGATTAAATATAATTTTTTTTGCACAAAATCTAGTTATTTATATTTCATTTTTAGAGTGTAAGGGGCTACTTTGGAAAATATTTTGCCGACTACAGGTATTTTGGTTACAATAGTGCTGATTAAGAAAAAGGAAGGAATAACGTTTCCTTTAACCGTAATTAATTGCTGCTTGGTATCAATATTACCTTTCATAGTAAAATCAAAGAATGGTCCATGTGCTTCCGTATCAAAAATTGTAATGATATTTCCTCTATAATTAAATTTACCGGTCATATCTTCAAATAAAATATTTTTATTATTAGTTATTGAACTGAGAAAACCTGGCAACGAAACAAAAGAAACAAGCCGTGTTAAAAAAGGAGTATCAACTACCGTAAAATGTTTTATAGAAAATCTACCGTCTAATATCGGCACTATTTCCCCTTTTTTCACTTCATATCTTTTGGTGTTTAAGTTAATGTTAATCTGACCGTTTTGCATAGTAGTATACATTCCGAGTCCTTTAAGTAATGCTCCGGCATTATCGGATTCAATTAGCCATTGTTCAAAAGTTTCCTTAGCGGTAAGCGAAAGTTTAACTTTTTTATTACCGATATCGGCATTTAGAAAACCGGAGAAACACCGCACTTTATCACATTTAATTGCTAAATTAAGATTATCTAGCGTTATATTATTCTTTAAAAGTATTTTTGATATATTAGTTTTTAAATTAATATTACGTGTAGAATCACCCTCTTTTTCTAAAAACTGCATCATATTAGCATTTGATAAATCTAATCCGCTTCCATAAAGTTCCGTATTAAGATTATGGTTATCTATGATTATTTTTCCTTTTAAATCTGTACGATTATGTGTAATAGAGGCTAGATTAATATTATAAATATTTTTCTTAATTAAGGCATTACCGTTAATTTTTAGATTATCCTGCCCTGAAAGGTTAAATTCGATATTTCTATCGAAATTTTTATCATTTAATTTCGTATGTAAGAATAAATTGGCTTTTTTATATAATTTTTTATGAATAGATACTTTATCTATATAAAATTCTAAATTATCAAGATTAGAATTAACAGTAATAAAACTCTCATTGTTATGCTGTTTTTTGTACTCAAAATTTAGAATTGTGCTGCCTGAAATTAATTTAAATACACCGAATCTTTGATTATTTGCTGTAATATTGCTTTTTATTTTAAGTAAACACTCATTATTTTTATCTGATATATCATGATCATAAGTAAAGCTACTTACATAATTATTAATTTTACCTTTGCCGTTAATATCTAGTTTGTTATCTTTAAAGCTACCTTTTGCTTCGCCGTTTTGTAATAAAATATTATTGTCTAAACTATTAAAAGAAATATTTGTTAATGTCGATAACACATTATAATTATTAGGAATATTTGGGCTAATAGGAATTATTAACTCTATTATTGAATTTGCTGTTCCTTTTATTTTTTTTAAATCAATATTTTGAGCCTTAATGTTTTGATATGCCTCATTTGGGACAAAGTCAATTAAATCGTTAATTTCACCTTTAGCAGTAGCATTAAAAACAAATTGCGATTTTTCCATTCCTTCCCATTTGAAATTTACGATACCGCCGGAGATAACGCTTTTACCGCTATAAGCTTCGTTAATTAGAAATTTTACTTCTGGTCCTGAAATGATTATATTAGTATCAACCTTGGTTAAAGGCGGTAAATCGTTATGATATTTATATTCAAAATTTGAGATATGTAAATTTGCTTTTAAATTATCTTCCACTAAAATATTTTTTTTAAAAAAGCTTTTATCTAATTTAACACTTAATTCTCCATTTTGGATGTAACCTTGTTTTATATGTTCTCGTAAATATGAGATTATAGGGTTATTCGGAATGATTTTTTCGACTGTTTGATAAATTATTAAAGGCATATTTGCAGCTGTCCCACTCGCCTCAATATTTTTATTGGTTATTATACCGTTTAGTGATAAAAAAGCTTTGCTGCCAAAGGTAAGTTTGCAGTTGATGTTTTTTGGATTATCTTTAGAATAAGCGGTTTTATACGAACATAAAGCATCTCCGAGTGGCAAGCCGGCTCCTTGCTCATCGGTTAAAATATCGCTTTTTATTGAAGTTAACCGTATGTCGGTTAGAACATCTTTTTTGATTATATTTAACGAATAATCACCGGTCATTGAAGTATCTATAATTTCTTCGTCGTTATTTGAAATTACCGAAAATTTATCAACATTAAAATTAGCTTCTATTAACGAATTAGAGAAAAAATTTTTGAAATTAAGAAAAAGATTAAAATTGTTAATTTCTCCCTTAGCATTATCTATCAACCTTAAGGAAATTTTATCTATAGATAACTGATTTTCTTTAAATTCTAAATTATGTAATACGGCTTTTATATCATTTTTACTTAAATAAAATTCGATTATTTTTTTCAAAGGTTCATTTAAATGTCCTTTGTTTGCACTATAAACAATTAGAGTTATAGCGAGAAACAATGAAATAAGAATTATAAAAATACTAATAAAGGTTTTTTTAATAAAATTCATTTGAGCTTGTAAATCTATTGAAATATGATAAAAGCTTTATATACTTGATCAACTTAAAAAATTGACTAAGTCGTCCTATAAGTACTGCAATGCGAACTATATTAAGTATACGCTCCGCTTCTCGTCTTGTGGACCGATTACTTATTTTCCAAGTTGATCTTGTCTATACTACTCTTCATTTACTTGAGGTATATACTTGTCACGTTAGTTGAATATAACTTATAATCTAAAAATTTAATATAAAAATCACAAAAAATTATGAATATTACATTTATCGGTAGTGGATATGTGGGATTAGTCTCAGGTATTATTATGAGCTATTTAGGTCATAATGTTACTTGCCTCGATAATAATGAGATTAAAATATCTAAGCTAAATAAGCAAATATTACCGATTTATGAGCTGAGTCTTGATGAATATTTACAAAAAGTTCTGCTAGCCGGAAGATTAAAATTTACAAATATTTATAATAATGAGCTTCAAAATGCCGAGGCAATATTTATTACGGTCGGTACGCCTTCAAAAGAGTCGGGAGAAGCAGATTTAAAATATGTTTATGATGCTATTGATAAAGTTTCCGAGCATATAAATAAGGATTGTTTAATAGTCATCAAATCCACTGTTCCGCCGGATAGTTGCAATAATATTATAGCTTATTTAAAATCAAAAGGCTTTTCATTTAATGTTGCTTCCAATCCTGAGTTTTTAAGAGAAGGAAGTGCGGTAGAGGATTTTTTATATCCTGATCGGATAGTTGTCGGTGTAAATAATAAAGAGTCAGAAGTAATATTACGAAAAATTTATGCACCTTTAATAGAGCAGGGAGCAAAGCTTGTGGTTACCGATTTAGTGACGAGCGAGCTTATTAAATATGCTTCAAATAGTTTTTTAGCTACCAAAATTGCTTTTATTAATGAAATGGCTGATTTATGCGAAAAAATCGGCGGTAATATTAAAGATTTATCTAAAGGTGTAGGGCTTGATCAAAGAATGGGTCAAAATTTTTTAAATGCAGGACCCGGTTTTGGCGGTTCATGTTTTCCAAAAGATATTTTAGCATTAAATAGTCTTATCAAGAGTTATGATATCGATTGTAAAATTCTTGAAGCGGTGATTACAAGTAATAAAGAGCGTCCAAAAAGTATGGTAGATAAGATAAGTACTTTGTTAGACGGAGATTTAAAAGATAAACATATAGCAATTTTAGGCTTAACATATAAAGCAGGAACAGATGATATTAGAGCAAGCCCTGCTATCGAAATTATAAAGATTTTATTAGATAAAGGAGGATATGTTAAAGCGTTTGATCCTATTGGCCTCGAAAACGCCAAAAAGAATTTTGAAAATAAAAATTTGCTATATTTAGATTCGGCGGTTGAAGCCTGTAAACTTACAAATGTCATAGTTATTGCAACTGAGTGGTTAGAATTCAAAGAACTTAATTGGCAAGAAATTTATAATCTAGTAAAATCCCCGATAATCATTGATCTTAGAAATATACTAGATAGTGAATCAATGAAAAAAATCGGTTTTAGATATTATACAGTTGGAAGTTAGATTTAATAAAATGTCATTGCGAGGAGATTCGTAGAATCGACGTGGCAATCTCAAGATTTTGGCGTGAGATTGCTTCGTCAAAATTTTCAATTTTTCCTCGCAATGACGGTGAAAACTAAACCCTATAATAATTAAAAATGCGACCTGAATTTATTCATTTAAGAGCTCAAAGCTCCTATTCTTTTCTAGAAAGTGCATTAACTACCGAGAAAGTAGTAGAGCTTGCTTCATCACATAAAATGCCTGCTATTTGTTTGGCAGATAGAGGGAATTTATTCGGCTCATTAGAATTTGCGTTATATGCAGTAAAAAAAGGGCTACAGCCGATACACGGGGTTATTCTTAACATACAATATGATATCAACATTTTTGCTCAAATTTTGCTTATAGCTAAAGATGAAGTCGGCTATAAAAATTTACTCAAACTATCAAGCCTTACTTTTACTAAAAATGATCGTAAAATATGCGATCATATTAATTTTGAAGATTTAGTAAAATATCAAGAAGGGTTAATAGCATTATGCTGTTATACCGACGGTATTGTCGGAAAATGCTTACTGGCTCGTAATGAAGAGCAAGCGATGTTGTTTGCACGTAAATTACGGGAAATTTTAGGAGATCGGTTTTATTTTGAAATTATGAGGCATGACCTACCGGAAGAGCAGTTTATTGAGGATAGTTATATTAGAATTGCTGCTGAGCTTGCTATTCCGCTTGTTGCTACTAATAAAGTTTTGTTTAGCGAAAAAACCATGCATGATGCACATGATGTATTATTATGTATATCAGCCAGTGTTACTAAAGAATATCCTGATCGTAAAACAGTTAGCGAAAATTGTTATTTTAAATCACCGCGTGAGATGGTAGAGCTTTTTTCCGATCTACCTAATGCCGTCCAAAATACTGTGAATTTAAGAGAGCGTTGTTATTTTGCAGCACACGCAAATCCACCGATGCTGCCTAATTTTGCCACCAAAGATATTAGTGAAACGGATTTAATTAGAAAAGATGCAAAAGAAGGACTGCTTGCAAGGCTTGCTACAAAGTTTAAATCTGAAAATATTCCGCTGCAGAATCAAGAAGAATTGAAAACTGAGTATTTTGCTCGTCTTAATTACGAGCTGGATATTATCTGTAATATGAATTTTGCCGGTTATTTTTTGATTGTATCAGATTTTATTAAATGGAGTAAACAAGAGGGAATTTTAGTTGGTCCTGGTAGAGGTTCGGGAGCAGGGTCGGTTGTTGCTTGGAGCTTGCTTATTACTGATCTTGATCCGATTAAATTCGGCTTGTTATTTGAAAGATTCTTAAATCCTGAACGTATTTCAATGCCTGATTTTGATATTGATTTTTGTCAGGAAAGACGAGAGGAAGTAATTAATTATGTACGTTCTAAATACGGCAATAATAGAGTAGGGCAGATTATAACTTTTGGTAAGATGCAGGCAAAGGCTGTAATTAAGGATGTTGCTCGTGTACTTAGCTTACCTTATAAATTCGCTGATTATCTAACGGAGCTTGTACCTTTTAGTGCAGTTAATCCCGTTACGCTTGAACAAGCAATGCGTGAAGTTCCGGAGCTTGCAAATGCTGCTAAAGGTAATGGACTGTATAATTTAGAGGGTGAAGCGGAGTTAATTAAGCTAGTGCTTGATACTTCGTTAATTCTTGAGGGGCTACATAGGCATTCTTCAACTCATGCTGCAGGAATCGTAATAGCAGGCACTGATTTGGTTGATATAGTACCGGTATATAAAGACGCTAACTCCGATATGTTGGTAGTCGGTTATTCTATGAAATATTCTGAGATTGCCGGTTTAATTAAGTTTGATTTTTTAGGACTGCAAACCCTAACGGTTATTACCGATTGTAAGAAACTACTTAAAGAGCGGGCGATAGAAGTAGATTTTG
>DYDV01000034.1 GCA_020404465.1 Rickettsia endosymbiont of Omalisus fontisbellaquei | reverse complement strand
GTGGTAATATGATAGCCGTTGCGGCGGGTGATGAAGAAAACCCTATAATTACTAAAAAGGGATTATGGGTTGCCGGTACTTTCGGTTCAAGTACTCAAGATGCGTATAAAGGTAATCCTAGCTATAAAGGCACGGTATCCGGCGGTACTATAGGCGGTGAACTTTATATTGGGGAAAATAATCTTGTCGGTATTGCATATAGCCGTATGAACTCTGACTTTAAGTTTAAAGGATCAAGTATCGGTGATAAATTATCGGCAGAAAGCGATATTATTTCTCTATATGGTCAGCAACAATTTGGTAACGGTTTCTTATTACAAGAAATATTTTCTGCAAGTAACAGTAAAATTGATACAAAGAATTTAAGACAAGTCGGACCTAATAGCTATAAAACGGCTAGCGGTAAATATACAAGCAAAGCTTATGGTTTTGAGGGTAATATCGGCTATCAATTCGCTGCTGTTGACGGTATAAATTTAATGCCTAATATCGGTATTAGATATAATACATATAAAGATAATGCTTATACCGAAACCGGTACAGGTGTGAATAATATGTATATTGCAGGTAAGTCCGGTAACTTAACTACAGGTATTGTGGGCATAAAACTAGCTGCTCCTAAGAGATTATCAAATGATACTCAAATAGTACCGGGACTGCATGCTTCCGTAGAAAATAGCTTTAGCAATAAGCAACCTAAGGTAAAAGCTAGATTTACTTGGGCAGATAATTACTTTGAGAACACTACAAGTAGCAGTACACCGAAAGTCGGCTATAATGTAGGGGCAAGTTTACTTACCGCTCATAAGAATATTGAGCTACTTGCAGCGTATAACTGTAATTTACGCAGCAAATATACTAGCCATCAAGGTTCATTAAAGTTAAAGATATTGTTCTAAAAAACGCTCTAGGTCATACCGTGGCTTGTCCACGGTATCTATAAAAGTAACTTAAAGTACTAAAATTATTTTTTAAATATGTCATTCCCGCTTTCGCAGGAATGACATCGAGGGCTTTTTAAAAACTATTCGGTGCTATAGTTAATATTTCTTTTTGCTCCACCATTTTTCCTTTTCTTCTAGTAATTCTGAATTTAAGTTTTCAGTGATTTCTATCATTTCTTCTAGATATTTTTTAGATTTTTTCATTGCATTAAAGCTTTTTATAATATCGTCTTGTTCAAATTGAGACTGAAGATTATCGAGTTCATGTATAATGGCTTGACGAATAAATGCTGTTCTAGATAATCCTAGCTTTTTAGCAATTTCATTACTAGCTTTAGCTATATTATCGGGTAGAGTAATAGATAAGCTTGTCATATCATTTTTTATATATAATTTTATATTAAATTCTTATAAAAGCAATATATTCATAATTCCCTAACCGCTTTCAGCACTAGCTTTTTATTCCTAAAGACATTAATTTTAGAAAAGATGCTGCTTTTTGATTTTTTAAAATCACGTTTATAATCTTCACCGGTGACAGCATTATAGCTAGTAATTAAAGAAGGTATAACCTCGTTATAATATATTTTATAAAGGTCATTCATAGTTTCTTTGGTTGTTAAATATCCCCATTTTACCGCTTGTTGCGGTACTCTAGCGAGTGCCTCAATACAGGCTACGGCTTCTTCAATTTCAGGGTTTTTATTTTTATACACGTCAGCTGCCGGCGATAAATTAGCTTGCATATCTTTAAACATAGCATCAATCATTAAGGCCATATATTTATCGGTTTTAAATTTTTTCACAAATATTAGATTATGCTTACTGCTATAATTTAAAAGCCGAAATTTATATATAAAAATCATGAATTTTATAGCGTAAACTTTTAAGCCGCTAACTTTATTTGCATTATAAAATTTAAGCTTTGTTTCATAATCTAGCTGCTTTTTCATACCTGCTTTAAGGAGCTTATGTAGCAAATTATGACAATGTATTATATCATTTTTTCTAGCAATTCGTACTTTATCGGTAGCTTTAGTACCGGAAAAATTAGCCGAATGCCTAGTTATTTGCCTGCCCCTATCATCTCTTTTTATGTCGGCAAAATGCCCAAGCTCTTGGGCTGCGATAATCTGAAGTCTTGCCACCGCCGGCCAGCCATTGCCGTAAATCGGATAATCTTTATTGTTTTCAGCAAAAGGATTACCGCCGCATGAAACAAAAATAGCTACGTCCTTGCCGTTAGTGCTTTGCATGCCGCTATTCCCGCCGACTCGTTGCCAGCTAACCATATCCATCATGTCGCCGATATTATGCGAATAGGTGAGAAATACTTCCGTCTTATTAAGAAGAAGCCATCTTATTACGATTGGATGAGCTGACTGTACAAAAAGACGTGCCAACATTTCGGTTACTTCTTTCTTAACCGGCTGCAATTTTTGTATTTGCTTTTTTAAATTGTCGAAAATTGATTTTATTTTCTGATCTGAAGCGGAATTTCTGTATAAATTTTGAAAAAGCTTAGTAGTTTCGGGGATTAAATGCGGGCTTGTTAGTTCTTCTTTACTAACCATCAAGCTGATATTAAGAGCAGGTTCGGTAAACCTTGCAAAATTGCAGCACTCATCGGTATCTATTCGTAATTTACCGGATTTGATTAATTGCATTGCCAAATGCTCATACTCTATTTCCATGTCCTGCTTATAAATAGCAGGAACATGGTCAAGAATGTGGTATATGCTGGTCATTTTTAAAGTTTACTGGTGGTTATTATTATCTTCTACATTACCTGCTACTATTACCTCACCATTTTCATCTATTTCTAAAGGTAGGACCACTAAGTTGAATGCAAGCTCAGGTTCATTAGATACGTGTTCCGGTTTAGGTTCTTCTTTAAATATAAGATTTACAACAAAATCTACCTTAGGGAATACTGTGTCAAAGCAATCTTTAAAAAATTTATCCGACGATTTTAACTTTATTGCATCTAATGCTTTTTGTCTACCCTCTTCATTTTTAATACATATATTAATTGCCTCTCTCCTAAAAAATAAATGAGGATAATCATTGAAAATTTTTGTAATTAGCTCCGGCTGTTTCTCGCTAAAATATTCGAGGCATACCTTATTACCATATCTAAATATTTTATATGCTAAGAATAAGATAAAACAACCTTGTTCGTCTTCAGTAAATTTATCAGCAAAATATTTTTGATCAAGAAAATCCTCAACTCCTCTTCTGACGCCGGTTGAAGAAATCGCTATTTTTTCCAAAAGTGGTTTTGAGAAATCAACTGAAAAGCGAGATATTTTTACACTTCGCAGCTGTCCACTTTTTGCTTTCTCAGTTATTATTTCAGATTCAGGTACTTGCTTTTCCATTTGCCATAAATCATACTCTACATTGCCGGGAGTAGTTTTCATTACATTATCCCATGATTTGTATAATCCCTCTTTTGTAGTAGTTAAAATCTGGTTTAAAAACGATTTAGCACTACTTAATATGGCCTCTGCATTATGATACATATAACTAATCAAAGCAATAGCATCTTTATACGCTTGCTTCTCTATAGGCTTATCATTCATTTCTTTGGTATCTGTGGTATCATAACGAAAAAATTTACTTTGCATCGGCAGTTTAGTCTCAAAAAAATTACTAAAACTATTTTTTGTATCTGCATAATCAAGTTTTGTGATTTCTGCACTCCTTAAATGAGCAAAAAGTAATGCTAATTTCTGTAGATCTTGTGCTACAGGTATGGTCATATCAGATTGCTTATTAATCATTTTGCAAAATTTAGTAAGTACATCTACTAGCTTTTTTTCTTCCTTAGAGTTAAACATATTATCACCGGCATCATGAAGGACTGCTATTAGAGCTGTGGCAATAGGATTTAAAAAACCGGACGCTGCTATGTCGCCAAGATAACAAACCCATTTTATAAGAGAAGAGGCACTCACACGTTCTAAATGCCCAGCATCAGGAACTACTAGACCGCTACTTACAGCGCTAGCAGCAATACATACATTGTGCAAAGCCATATTAAAACATTTATAATATTCTTCTAATTTAGGGTTAATGACTTTCAATTCTTTAATTTGGTCGTTTATATTTGCAGTATACCCAACATTTGCAGATTGTAATATTTTTTGTATGTCTGCAATAGTTAGCTTCATTTCCGCAAAATCATGTTCAAGTTTACTTAATCTGTTTAATACTGATTGTGTAAGTTCTTCATTATTGTTGCTTTTATTAAGTGCAATTAATTGACTATTGCTATTATATAAATAACTTCCTCTCGATGACATCGGTGAATTATTATTAAGTTGTTTTTCTATTTGATTGCAAATTCCCTTAACCTCTTCTGCCATTTCAGCAGGATAAGGATTATTCATAAATATACTTAATGCTTTACTTAATTTATCTGCTTTATGATTTAATTTACCGGCTTTATAAATAGTGTTTCCTAATAAAAAATAAGTATCCGGAGGCATGTCCTGATATTTTGCTGCTTCAAAAAACGAATCTTCTGCTGCAAGATAAAAATTGTCTTTGCTTTCTAAATCACCCTCATCATCTCCTTTAATGTCATTAATAATTCCTTTGTAATAGTAATAGATATGTGCATAACTTTCATCTAATTGCTTAATCGAGGTAAATATCTTAAGTGCTTCTTCATAATTAGCGTCATTTAAAAGATTTATTCCCTCAGAGTATAATTGGTCTATTTTCTCTTTCATATTCAAATCTATTATAAATTAATGGTTTAAATCATATTATGGCCGCCATTGATGGAAATAGTCTCGCCTGTTATAAAGCCGGCATTTTCATCAACTAAAAATGCCACGGCTCTAGCTATTTCCTCAGGCTGTCCTAGTCTTTTTTTGGGGATACTATTAATGATTTTAGCAAGCACTTCTTCAGGTACTGCTCCTACCATTTCTGTTGCGATATACCCGGGAGCTATGCAGTTAACAGTAATATTTTTAGAGGCAGTTTCACGAGCGAGGGCCTTAGTAAAACCGATGATTCCGGCTTTAGCAGCAGAGTAATTAGTTTGTCCAACCTGCCCTGCTTGAGCATTAATTGAACTGATATTTACTATACGACCGTAATCTTGGTTTCGCATCTGCTCCATTACGCTACTAGACATATTAAAGCAAGAATTGAGGTTAACGTTAATGACGTCATTCCAATCTTGATGACTCATTTTATGTAGCATTTTATCTTTGGTAATACCGGCATTGTTAACAAGAATACTTACCGGTTTTTTAAACTCCTC
>DYDV01000033.1 GCA_020404465.1 Rickettsia endosymbiont of Omalisus fontisbellaquei | reverse complement strand
CCTATGCGTTACGTTGCTTATACCCCGTGCTTTAGATCAGAAGCAGGTAGTAGCGGTAGAGATACAAGGGGCATGATTAGATTACATCAATTCGGTAAAGTAGAGCTTGTATCTATTACTACCCCAGAAGAGTCAAAAAATGAGCATGAATATATAACTAATGCCTCAGAGACTATTTTACAAAAACTGAGTTTACCTTATCGTGTTATGTTACTTTGCACCGGAGATATGGGGTTTGCAGCAAAAAAAACCTATGATATAGAAGTATGGCTTCCAGGACAGAAACAATATCGTGAAATTGCGAGCTGTTCTAATTGTGGAGATTTTCAAGCACGTAGAATGAAAGCAAGATATAAAGAATTCGGCAGTAACGAAACTACCTTAGTTCATACTTTAAACGCTTCTGCTTTACCTATCGGAAGAACTATGGTTGCAATACTTGAAAATTACCAAAATGAAGACGGCTCAATAACCGTACCTGATGTCTTGATAAATTACATGGGAGGATTACAAAAAATCACTACATATAGTGAATAATTGTTTATTAAATATAAATAATAAGATAAAGTTTTGTGGTATACTCGTTTAATTTGAAAAATTGGCTACATCGTGTAGAAAGTGTTGTTGCGTAGGGTGATTTTTCCATTGTCACCCCGTGGCTTGACCACGGGGTCCAGTTTATAGTACTGAAAATTAGTATTGTAAGTTTTTTGGCTGGATACCGTGGTCAAGCCACGGTATGACATAGTATACAAAACGATAATTTAAATTAAGGTTATTTGTGTTTAGTGATTTACGAAAATTTGACAAGGATATATATAATTACAATGCTCCTAATTTTATACCTGTCGCATGTCATTATAATGAACATACTTTACTTACCAAAGACGGTAAATTACTACAAATTATCAAAATACACGGCATTAATTCAGATAAAATCAGCGACAACATACAAAATTTACGTGAAATAGTTAGAGCTTCTATAAAAAAGAACATAACTGATTATGATTTTGCTTTTTGGCTACATACAATACGAGAAAAACAAAATTTAGATGATCCCACTCCTTACAAAAAATTATTACCGGCAAATATTCATGCACTATGGCAAAGAAAGAATCATTGGAATGATAAATTCGTTAATACTTTATATGTATCTATAGTACATGATTCCACTAAAGTTAATATCAAAAATTTTAACTCTTTAATAAATTCTTTATCTAATAAATTAATTACTGATTTTGAAAATAACTACTTAGATTCAGCTTTTCAAAAACTAGAAAATATCACTAATAATATTTTAAATGATTTAAATGAATTCGGTGCTGAAAAACTCGGTATAATATTTGAAAATGATAATGTTTTTTCTAACCCTTTATTTTTATATAATCGAATAGCTAACCTTAATAATAATGATTGTTTGGTACCTATAATAGATTTATCAGGTGCCCTAGGTAGAAGTACTTATACAATTAGCGGCGATAAAATGGTAGTTACGGATCATGAGAAAAATGACAAATTCGCTTCTTTACTATCTATAAAAGAATATCAAGAAACTCCTTCTAATGCACTTGATAAATTTTTACAGTTACCGATTGAATTAATAATAACTGAAATATTTTACTTTGTTAGCAAAAAACAAGTAATATCCAAATTGCAAGGTCAAGATTATATTCTAAAAATTACCAACGACTCAACTTTACTTAATCACAAAGGGATTAATAAGCTTGATGCAGCTAACTTAGCTTTTCAATTTTGTAATCAGCAAATTTCAATTGCCATTATAGAAGAAGATGAAAATAAACTAGATGCAGCCGTAGCTAAAGCATCAACCGAGCTTTTTAAACTTGGTATTATTCATGTAAAAGAAGATCTTAATATTGAGCAAATATTTTGGTCGCAATTACCTGCTAACTTCGCCTTTATCCGTAGAATGTCACCATTATCCGTAGAACATATTGCTTCTCTTACTGCTCTTCATAATACTACACTCGGTAATCAATATAACCCTTGGGGTAGAGCTGTCACTTTACTACGAACTGAAAAAGGTACTCCATATTTCATGAATTTTCATGATAAAACGAATAAAGGTAATACTTGCATCTTTGGTACCGAAAAAACCGGCAAAACCGTATTATTGAATTTTCTAATATCAGAATCGACCAAATATAACCCAACAATAATTTATATCTCTAATAATAATGATTCTAAAATTTTTATCGAAGCAATAGAAGGCAAATGGTTAGCACCGGATAAACAAATTATCAATCCATTTTTAGTAGATGATACAGAAAAATCACAAGCTTTCATTTTAGAATTTTTTAAATTAATCAGCGGTCATTATATTTCACCTCTTAGTGAAATAGAGATATCTTTTCTAGAGAAGTTAACAAATAAAATTTTATCAATTGAAAAAGAAAAACGTATTTTTTCCGATATTTTAAAATTAGAAGATTTTAAAGAGGAAGGAGGAATACAAATACTTGATAAATTAAAAGATTTTACGGAAGGACAATTATATTCTGGATTATTTGACGGACCGTCTCTTAACATTCAAGAAGGGGAAGTTATAGGGTTTAATTTATATAAACTTTCTGACGAGCCGTTTTCTAAACAATTTTACCCAGCGGAAAGAAAATTTTTAGAGCAATTTAATAATAACTTAAAGAAACATCAAGCTATCAGTACAGCAGTAATTTATGCTTTTACTTATCATTTAAGCCTAGTTGGCACAAAACCTAAAATATTTGCTGCCGATAATTTTGATAAACTTTACAAACCTGAAGCTTATTACGATAATATAAATTTAATTTTTAATAATTTATCTCAAAATAACGGTATTCTCGTCAGTAATTTCAATTTTATTTATCTTAAGTCATATCCAAAATATACTATAAAACCTTGGCTTAATTTAATTAATACTAAAATTATTCTACCGTCTGATGTTAAAATAGAAGATTTAGACAAAATTTTAGGTTTAAGCGAACCAGAAATACGAAAATTATCACAGCTAATACTTTCTGCAAGGATGTTCTTAATTAATAAGGATAATGAATCTATAGCTTCTGAATTAAGTATTGCCGCTTTAATAGGAATTGTCCGTATTTTATCAAGCAGACAGGAGGAAATGGATATTTATAAAAAAATACTTGAACAATACCAAGGTCCTCCAGATAATTGGATTAATTACTTATATAATGAGTTAAATACGGACTGATATTTTTCTTTGTCATCTCGCGAGCTTGTAGCGGGATCTCAGAACACGGTCTGTGATACAAGATCCCGTGGTCAAGCCATAGGATGACAACAAAAAACTAACATAAAAGAACCATATTAAAGTGCTTAAAAAATATTTACTATTTTTCTTATTTTCATTTTTCTCATTTAATGTATATGCATCTATTTGGGGTGATATAGCCGATTGTCTTAGCGATCCATGTAATTGCGGACAAAGCGATAGAACGGAAACTTGGAATAAGGATGGAGGTATCAATGCAAAGCCAAGAGGACCTTTTAAACCAGGCACATTGTGTCCTCCTTGGAATAAAAGCGACGGTCGCGATAATGATACTTGTTTATTAAAATTTGATTACCCAGGTACATTTATCGGTTTTTTACTCAATAGATGTGCGGAAGAAGCTCCTGATAGTAGTTACTTTACTCCAAAAATTCGTATTAGAGTTCAAAGCTGTAATGCCGCAGCTTGTTGGCACCAAAACTCTACTTTAAATTGGGATGGGGAATGTGTATTATGGCCCACAGGTTACGGTCTACCTCTAACTAGAGTTTGTGCTAGAATTGCCGTACCGGATATGCCTCCACCTCCCGGAATAAATGCTACAGCTTCTCCTGCAGATCCAGGTTATACCGATGGAGTACATCTCAATAAAGTCGGTTACACGGAAAGTGATAATAAGAT
>DYDV01000032.1 GCA_020404465.1 Rickettsia endosymbiont of Omalisus fontisbellaquei | reverse complement strand
AGGCTTGCTTTAGGGCGACCAGCTACATCCCACAAGTGAGGTCCTAGTTTATTTGGACCGTCTTTATCAAGAGAATGGCACATTAAGCATTTTTTTGCTATCGCGCGGCCGTTATCGGCGTTAGCAGTCTTCATCAATTCCGGTATATTTACTGGTGCTTGCTCTAGTGCCGTAGTACCTTGATTTTCTGATGATTCGTGAACTGCAACGCTGTAACCGCGATGCAAAGTTTGTAAATTAGGTTTATACAGTATATTGGCAACAAACCCAACCATCATAGCAATTAAACTAGCAAATAAGATGGCTGCAACAATTTTATTTAACTCTTTTCCAGACATTTATTTTGTTTTTTTATTAGAATTTATACTATAATTTAAGTTGTAAGAGAAGTTAATTAAATAAATAAAAGAAAAATTTATAAAAATATTTGTTCTTTGGAGAAAAAAATAAATGTCTGATTCAAAAAAATCAAGTATTAGAAAAATATTTAATAAGTTGAAATCTTATTGGACCAGCTTTAGAGAAAGCAAAATAGGTAAAATATTATTTAGTAATAGCTTAAGTTATGCAGTTTCCGTAGCTTCTATAGCAATTGCAGTTTCCGGACTTTTTACTCCTATATCACCGATAATTATAGCTGTAGCTGTTGTTTCAGGTGTTAGCGTAGGAATTCAAGCTATAAACGAGACTTTGAAAGTGCGTAGTTTGCGTAAACTTCATAAAGAGAATAATTTATTAGTACATAACAGAAATGCTAAAAGTCAGCAAGATTATATATTATCATTAGAACCGAGCTTAAAAGATATTTTGAAAAATGAATTATATACGCCGCAAACGGCAGGTAAGGATTCTACTCAAGATAAGTATCAGTTAAATGTAAATAAATTGAAAAGTACAGGACGAATATTTGGAAATAATATAGGTGGAGCCGCAAATTTGGCTGCTTCTATTATCAAAGGTGCTAGCGGTAATGTGCTTGATATATTAAAAGCTACGGGTTACGGCATAGTTACGACCGCATCATTAATTATCGACGGTCTTACTGAAAAGGAGAAAATAGAAATAAAAGCAATATTTAAATTAAATATAAATGAAGAATATAAAAAACAAGATACTCCTATATATGAAAATTTAGAACAATTAGAGAATTATACTAAGAGTCAAGTATTACAAACATTAGCTTTAAAAAAATTAATAACGGATAAGAATTATTGGAGTATGAATAAAGACCAAAAAATACAAAAATTTCGAGAAATAAGAGGCAGTTTTAATTTTGAAATAAAAAGAAACGGTTTAGAAGAATTTTTTAGAAAAAATAAAATAACAATGGATAATAGAAAAGAGAGTTATGTTAAAGATATTAAAAATGTAATGAATCCATTTTATGAAAATCCTAGTAAAGCCGAAGGATATAGCCCTTTAACTAAAGCTATGGATAAAGATAAAGTTAATAATGCTGAAACAAAAAAGACACAAAGTGTAAGGTCAAAAGTGACGCAAAAAAGGAAACGAAATTTAACAATATGAAATGATTATTATAACTCACTGCTAGTTACAAATTTGTAAGAGGTAGTATCGCTAAATATTTTATGCAATAATTCATTATTAAGAGCATGGCTGGTTTTATAGCCATTAATTGCACTTACAATGTTAGTACCGCTGGTATATAAATCGCCGAATAAATCTAATAATTTATGGCGAACAAATTCATCTTTATAACGCAAGCCGCTTGGGTTCAAGATTTTATCTTGCTCGTCTATTCCTATTGCATTCTCAAATGAAGCACCTAGGGCAAGTCCTTTGCTTTGCAAATAATTAAGATGTTCCATAAAGCCAAAAGTTCGGGCATCTGCAATATTTTTAGTAAAAGATTCCTGGTCTGAAAAACTTAGATTTTGTTTGCCTATAGCCTTACTGCTAAAATCAATGGTTAAATCTACAGTCATATGACTAGAAGGAGTGCAATATAATTCGCAATCTTTATGAACTACCTGTATATCTTTTAAAATTTTCAGATATTTTTTAGGAGCATTTTGTAATTTTTTTCCTGCACATTCAATCATAAACACAAAAGGTTTACTACTGCCGTCCATGATTGGTACTTCAGGACCATCAATTTTAATAATTGCGTTATCGATTCCGCATCCCCAAAGTGCTGCCATTAAATGTTCAATTGTTGAAACTTGAACTTTATAATCATTACTTATAGTGGTGGATAATAAAGTATCGGAGACGTTGAAATAACTAGCCTCAATATAGTTCATTTCAGAAGATATATCAGTTCTAATGAAGATAATGCCGGTATTTTCTTTAGCAGGCTCTAGAGTTAACTGTGTACGTTTTCCTGAGTGAACCCCGATCCCGTAACAACTAACCGGTTTTAATAATGTACTTTGCTGCATGCGAGGCTATAAAAAATATATTTAAAATATTAATATTTTATGCCGAATTATACAAGCTATATTATGTTACAAAATATTACACATATACTCATATCACACTTGTCATGCCGTGGCTTGACCACGGCATCCAGTTTAAAATACTAAAATTATTATTAGTTTAAATTATATTTCTGGACCCCGTGGTCAAGCCACGGGGTGACATTAAAATTTATACAATTTATACTTAATAAAATACCAAAAATGATAAGCCACAAAACTACCGACTACAGCAAAAACAGAAAATAAGAAATCACTGCCGTTAATAGTGCCGTAAGGTACATGAGATGATAAAGCTCCGGCATATATACCTATGCTACACATTGAAAAATATGAAAACAAAGCTGTTCTGAGTTCGTAATCTCTAAATTTATCAATTAATATTAAAATATTGCAAATATAAATGGATCCTAAGCAACTACCGATTAGTATTATATATAATATATTAAGGTTTTTACTAGTTCCATGAAGCGGTAGTAAAATAAAGCAGATGAGTAAAATTATAGTTAGTGATAAATTAGCCAAATATTTATTTACTTTGCTTAAGATGTAGCATATAGGAATTATAGAAAAACAGATTGCTAGGAAAATATATTTTAGTATGAGTCTTAAATTAATTAATGCTAATTCTTTCTTTAATGCAAAAGCTTCATAATACCATAATATATCCAAGGTGACATAAGCAACTACGAAGCCTGTCAATAATTGTAATTCGACATTTTTTATTAAGGATGAGAATTTTGAATTTAAATTTAATTTATGAGATGTAGGATTATAATGCAGAAATTCTGTTAGAATATTAATGCAATATAACAACGCACAAATTACTATAGTATTATTTGTCGGTTTTATAAATGGATTTAATAAATCTACCATTAAGTTTCCAGCTGCCCATAACAACAATATACAAGCTAAAAAAAAATATTTCTTTTCTTTGCTACTCTCAATAATGTCTAATGTTATAGAGGTGAAATATGAAAATATTCCAAAATTAATTAAAATAAAATTAATTTTAATCAGGGTATAATTATTCAATAAAATTAGGTTTATTGTACAAATAATTAATAAAGATAAGCTAATTAAAATAATTTTTTTATTACTTAATTTATTAATTAACTGTGTTAAGGCAAAGCCTGCGATTATCGAGCCTATAAATTTAGTTTGATTTATATGATTTATTTGTTCTCCGCCTAGATTTTTATTTATCAGTAAAAAAATTTTAAAATTATAAAAATTTATAGCATTGATACAGGAAAAAATAAATATCCCTAAAAGTGAGAAAAAAATAGTTTTATAATCGTTTTTTAAAGTCATAAATTAAGTGTTTGCTAAACATAAATACATGGTATATAACTCATAATTATAATAATTAAGATAATAGATCCTTTCGGAAACTCTACTTCTAGGGGTAATTTGTACGTCGAGCCTAGACTCGAATCCTCATGTACTAGTATGTACGCTGCGGTTCAAGGTGAAGTGTCTCCGAGGGATTTCTCCCTAAATCCTCGTTTCCGAAGAGATCTATTATCTTAAAAATATAAAAAGATTCGTAATTCCATTATTTAAGTATATATGGATAGTTATTAGATTATCAGCTTTTAATCAAGTATGGTAGTCTTATTTATAATTTGTATATAATTATTGTTTAATTTTAAAAAAATTAATGAATTACAATAATATGAAAATATTTTAATGTAAGAAAAATAATAATATATTTTTTGGTATTTTAAAGAGGTGCTATTTGAAGTTTATCTAAAATTTCATTTTTGCTTTTTAATTATGGATAAATTATTTTTTAAATAAATTAATACAAGATAAGCAATGATTTTTCTTAAGATATAAGCATTATATTAATTATTTGTTCTTCAAGTTAGTGAGCAAGATAAATGCATAAAAAGATTATAATTGATGCTAATTTTTCAAGTGAAACAAGAGTAGTTTTATTAGGACAAAGCAACAATATAGAAGATATTGAATTTCAAACAACCGTAAGACAACAAAATAAAGGTAATATTTATTTAGCAAAAGTTACAAGAATAGAACCATCGCTACAAGCTGTTTTTATAGAGTACGGAATGGATAAAAGCGGTTTTTTACCGTTTAGTGAAATCCATCCTAACTATTACAATTTGCCTACCTCGGAAAGAAATTTTCCAGTTAATGCTTTTCCTGAAATAGCTCTTTCAAATATTACGGTTGAGGATGATAAAGAGAAGCCGGCTGCTATATATGATTCTTTGGTTGATAGCGAAGAAATTGACCTAAAAACCATAGAAGATTTAGTAGAGAGTAAATTCCAGTCAGAACTTAATTTAGAAGCGGCTGATGATATTGAAATTATTCAAAGCGGCATTGAGTCAAATATTCCGCAATATAAACAATATAAAGTTCAGGACGTAATAAGAAAAAACCAAATATTATTGGTGCAGGTTACTAAGGAAGAACGAGGAAATAAGTGTGCCGCTTTCACTACCTATATATCCTTAGCGGGTAAGTATTGTGTTTTAATGCCTAATAAAGGTTCGCAAAACGGTATATCACGTAAAATATCAAACACGGAAGAAAGAAAAAGACTGAAAGATATTTTAAATAAAATAGTAAGCGGTGACAAAAATACTTATAGCGTCATTGTTAGAACTGCAGGTAGAGGAAGTAGCACCTTAGATTTGAAGAAAGACTATAATTATTTAGCAAGGTTGTGGAATAAAATTCGTAAAAGTACTATTAAATTTCCGGCTCCGTGTTTTATTCATGAAGAAGATAGTATAATACGTAAAACCATACGTGATATGTGTGATCACAATGTTAAAGAGGTAGTTATTCAAGGACAGGAAGCTTATGAAGATGCTTCAAAATTTATGCAGGATTTATTACCTTCAGAGCTTTCAAAACTTAAAGAACATAAAAATAAAATTCCTATATTTACTAAATTTCAAGTAGAAGAGCAATTAGTTAAATTATATCAGCCTGTGGTGACATTACCTTCAGGAGGATATATTGTTATTAATCCTACGGAAGCTCTTATTTCAATTGACGTAAATTCCGGTAAATCAACTTCTGAAAAAAATATCGAAGAAACGGCATTAAAAACTAATCTAGAAGCAGCAAAAGAAGTAGCAAAGCAAGTAAAGCTTAGAGATCTATCAGGTTTGATAGTTGTTGATTTTATAGATATGAGCGAAGCAAAGAATCGTAAAATTATTGAGCGATCCTTTAAAGAATTTTTAAGTCGTGATCGTGCTCGTATACAAACCGGTAATATTAGTCAGTTTGGATTGCTTGAATTCTCAAGGCAGAGATTACGTTCTTCTTTCTTAGAAACTAATTCGGCAATTTGTTCTCATTGTAACGGTAAAGGAGTCATTAGAGCGAGTGATGCTAATGCTATGTTAATTTTACGTACTATAGAGAATGAAATTTTTGAAGACAAAATTGATGTAATAAATGTTTTTACCAATATCGCTTCAGTTATTTATTTACTTAATAATAAACGTGCCGAGATAAAATTTATTGAAGAAAAATATAATATAAAACTTAATTTTTATTCCGATCCTAATGCTACATCAGATAGTTATTCGATTGAAAAGGTAAAATTATTAAAGAAAAATAACAATAATACTAGTTCGGTTAAGCCGGTGGTTCAGAATCATAGTGCCGATTATACTGAAGAAGAGCCGAAAAAAGAACAACTACGCAAGAATAAGCATAAATGGAAAACAGTTAATAATAATAACGCTTCAGTTGAAGAAAAGACTATAGTTAATTCAGTTGGATCTGCATACAAGGAGCCAAGGGCAGAGCCTATAATTAATAAGAGAGCGACGAACAACAGCGTCAGCGAGTCCAAATCAATTGACTATAAAAGTCCTGATGTAAAAGAGATAGAAGATCAGGTAGTAAGTGTAGTGCAGGAAAAAATAGAGGTTACGGATAATAACGTAGTTGCAGAAGAAGTTACGACACCGAAAAAGACAAAACGTAGATATCGTAATAAGAAGTCAAATAAGAAACGTCCTGCTAATACTGCCGAAGATACGGAAAAAAATGCAGAGGCTTAATTGAGGGGTATTTGTGATACCAAATCGCCATTGCGAGCGACTGAAAGCGTTGTTGCATGGCTCGGAAAACGCGTTTTATGTCATCCCGCGACTTGATCGCGGGATCCAGTAAAAAATACTAATATTGTTAGTATTTTTAATTATTCTTATGGACCCCGTGGTCAAGCGAACTAGGTGACACAGTGGATTTTATCGGTCCACGCAACAATGCCTTCGCGGGAATGACATAGAAATGCAGCAATGACGAGGCAACATAATAAAAACATAAATTTAACGATACAAGTGCAGAAAAGTTTAATTATAAGATGGTTGTTTATAAGTTGTATAATGGTCATAGCGATGATTATTATAGGTGGTATAACAAGGCTTACAGGTTCTGGTTTATCTATAGTAGAGTGGCGTCCGATAACAGGTATTTTGCCGCCTTTTAGTTTTGAAGGTTGGCAAGCGGAGTTTGTTAAATATAAAGCTTTTCCCGAATATAACTCCGTTAATTACGGAATGACTTTATCAGAGTTTAAATTTATCTATCTACTAGAATTTACACATAGATTATTTGGTAGAATTACCAGTATAATATACATCTTACCTTTAGTATATTTTTATTTTAAAGGAATAATAAAAAATCGTGATATGCTACCTTATATAATTGCTTTGTTGTTGTTTTGTGTACAAGGCTTTATGGGGTGGTATATGGTTAAAAGCGGTTTACTGAATAACCCGTCTGTTAGTCATTTCCGGCTTGCTTTTCATTTAATTATCGCTGTAATTATTTATCACATACTTTTTTATCAATTAATAAAAAATCGTTGTGATATTTTGTTAATCCCAGCACAAATAAATTTAAAATTACCGTTAATATTTTCTGGTATTGCTATTACTGTAATATATGTACAAATTTTTTTAGGTGCTTTAGTTGCAGGGCTTGATGCAGGGTTGATATATAATAGCTTTCCGCTAATGGGTGATAGTTTTGTTCCGATGGAAATAAAAGATAATTTCTTTAATCTTGTAAATTTGCATGATCCGGTTTTTATACAATTCATACATCGTTTAGGTGGTTATATCGTATTTATGGTTGTTATGGCTTTGGCAATTTGTTTGTTAAAAATAAAACATCCGAAATTAAATAAAATAGCATATTTTCTAATGATTGCACTATTGGTGCAGATATCTACCGGAATAATTACTCTTTTATACTCTGTACCTATAATAATTGCCTCTACTCATCAATTTTTTGCTATAGTTCTTTTATCAGCATTAATATGGTGCTATTTTTTAATAAAAAATTCTTAAGTTTATTAAAAATATGATCATCGATGTCAATACTCCCATTCCTTCTAGATTAGATAAATATTTAAAGCGTTTATATCCTTTATTGACTCAAGGAATAATAGAGAAAGCACTACGTCAAAAACAAATTACCGTTAATTCTCAGAAAGCAGAAGCAAGTTTAAGGGTAATAGACGGCGATGAGATTGTAATTAACGATAAGTTTAATTTACCTATTAAACAACCTGAAAAATTAGTTTTTACCGATGCTGAAATTAAGTTAGCGAAGAAAATTACTACTAATTATTTAATATATGAAGATGATAATTTAATAGCTATAAATAAACCGGCAGGGCTTGCTACTCAAGGCGGTAGTAAAATAAATTTATCTATTGACGCTGCATTAAAATATCTAAATCATGTGGGAGCAGATTTTATAGTCAATTCGGTTGGACTTGGATACAAGGAGCAAGAAGCGAAGCCTATATCTAATATGAGAGCGACGAGTGACGATGTAGGCAAGTTTAAATCAATTGACTATAAGCTAGTACATAGGCTAGATAAAGAAACAAGCGGCTTGCTCTTAATAGCTAAAAATTATTTAAGTAGTGTAAAGCTTCATGATGCTTTTAAAGAAAAAATGGTTGTAAAAAAATATCTTGCCGTAACCTATGGAAAACCAATTAAAGATATAGGAGAAGTTAGAAATAATATAGGAAAGAGCAATGGTAGCACACCTAAAATTATAGATATTGACAACGAAAATGGTAAACTTGCCATTACTTATTATAAATTACTTAAATCACTTGATAATAACTTATTTTTAATTGAATTTACTCCGGTTACAGGTAGAATGCATCAATTAAGGTTGCATGCTAAATTATTAGGTTGTCCTATACTTGGAGATGATAAATATGGTAATAAAGAAATAATGCCGTATAGTAAATATATGTTCTTGCATGCTAATAATATATGTTTATCTGAAAAGGTTTTTGGTAAAGAGATTAATTTAGAAGCAAAATTACCGTTTTATTTTACTAAATGTCTTACATAACTTACTTCTAAAGGTAATTTGTGTGTTGATTCTAACGCCTCATCCTCACATACTTTTTTGTACGCTGCGGTTTGAAGTGAAGGGTCTCTTTCAAATTCCTATTTATTAGCGAATGTTTGTAAGATGTCTACTGATAAGTTTGTGGAGTGTTGAAGTTATGTTTCGTAAGTATTTTTTATTATTTTTTCTTTTATTAATTAGTAATAGTAGTTTTGCAGATATACAGCAAAGAATCAATGAGGCAGAAAAAGAATATATAAGTAATAGATTTTTAAATGCCGTTTTTATGTTTGCCGATGATTATAAACCTTTATTAACCGGTGCTAAAGGAATCTTTGCTTTAAACGGTGAGCAATTAAAAGCAAATGAAATGATGCCTATTGCTTCTGCTACAAAGCCTTTTACAGCGGCAGGAATTTTAAAATTACAAGAACAGGAATTATTAAATATTAACGATAAAATCTATAAATATCTCGATCCAGAAATGTGGGGAGGAAAAGTGCCGGATTGGGCATATAAAATATCTATCCATAATTTATTGACGCATAGTAGCGGTATTACCGAATATTTTAGTTTTGTTAAGCTTGATTTAAATATGCCTAAGAAAGAGATTCACAAGAAAATATTACAATTTGTTTCTTCTAAGCCTTTAGAAATATCTATAGGAAAAAAATTTAAATATAGTAATACTAATTTTGTTATACTTGGTATGATTATCGAAAAAGTAGCTAAAAAAGATTTAGGTAACTTTTTTTATGATGAATTTTTTAAACCTCTTAATATGAAATCTACTAGTTTTGCTTCGTATAGTGAAGCCGCTAGGATCCAAAAAAACGTTATTAGTTCTAATTATCCGGTAAGATATTTTTTAACGCCCAATAATAGTAATAAACCTATATTTACTCCTGTAACTGTCGATTTTTTAGCAGTTCCTTGTGCAGACGGGGGTATAATATCTACACCAAACGATTTAGTTAAATGGTATAGGGCATTAAATGAGGGAAAAATTCTTTCTAAGAAATCTTATAAACTTATGACTACTAAATATTTTTTAGCAAAAGATATAGAAGGTCGTAAATCTTATATGGGGTACGGTATTTTCCTTACCGATCTTGATTCTAAGCATTTAATGATTCATTATACTGGAAAGGCCCTCGGGATACAAAGTGAAGCGGGATATGTTTTGCCTAATAATCTTTACTTTGCTATACTCAGCAATACTATGATTAAAATTCCGAAAGATGAAAAAGGCAAAATTGACATGAAAAATCCTTTAAATCAGCTTGGAATAATTTATTTCAGGGATGCAATAATAGGAGCAGCTATAAAAAAGGATTAAATGAAAATAGTTACTTGGAATATTAATTCATTGCGTCTACGGATTGATTTATTAAGAAAATTAGCATATGAACATCAGCCGGATATTATTTTACTTCAAGAAACAAAGGTAGATGATTCATTATTTCCTCTTGAAGTTATTAAAAATATAGGCTATGAACATGTAATATATTCAGGGCAAAAATCATATAACGGTGTTGCTATTATTTCTAAATTTCCTTTGAATAATGTTTTTTCATTGGAGTTATATAATAGTGATAAAAGGCATATAGCAGCTATAGTTAATGATATAGAAATACATAATTTTTATGTTCCTGCCGGTGGCGATATACCTGATATAGAGGTAAACTTAAAATTTAAGCATAAGCTTGAATATGTAAGGCTAATGCAGGAATGGTTAACTACTAACCGTACTAAAAACGATAAAATTATCATTGTCGGTGATCTAAATATCGCTCCGCATGAGCATGATGTATGGTCAAGTAAGCAGCTGCGAAATGTTATCAGCCATACCGATATTGAACGCTCATTATTGATAGAGTTACAAAACTCGTTAGGTTTTATCGATAGTAGCAGGCATTTTGTTTCGCTTGACGAAAAATTCTATACTTGGTGGAGTTATAGAAATATAGATTGGAAAAAATCTAACAGAGGTAGAAGGCTTGATCATATTTGGGTTAGCGATAATTTAAAAGATGTATTATTTTCTATAAATTTGCTATCAGAAGCACGTGATTGGCTGCCACCATCAGACCATGTACCGTATTTTGTGACTCTCGATGTCATTCCCGCGTAGGCGGGAATCCGGTTCTTTGTCATACCGCGACTTGATCGCGGTATCTGATTTATTATTTTTAGATCCCGTGGTCAAGCCACGGGATGACGGAGGAAAGAGCTGGATTCCCGCCTACGCGGGAATGACATAAAACGCTACGGGATGACAATAATCTTAAGGAGTAATTAGTGAATATTAAACCAGGGAAATATAAACCGACAAAAGAAGAATATTTAAGAGCTTTCAAGGAAATGCTATTAGTACGTCGCTTTGAAGAGAAATGTGGACAGTACTACGGTATGGGAGAAATTGGCGGTTTTTGTCATTTATATATAGGGCAGGAAGCAGTAATTACTGCCGTAAATATGATTAAGCAAAAGGAAGATAGTACGATTACTAGCTATCGTGACCATGCTCATATTATTTTAGCAGGTACAGAGCCTAAATACGTTCTTGCTGAGCTTATGGGGCGAGCTACAGGTTGTTCAAAAGGTAAGGGCGGCTCGATGCATTTATTTGACGTACCAAACAAATTTTACGGTGGACACGGTATAGTAGGGGCTCAAGTGCCGATAGGTACAGGGCTTGCTTTTGCTGAAAAATATAACGGTACGAATAATATCTGTTTTACTTTTTTAGGTGATGGTGCGGTTAATCAAGGTCAGGTATATGAAGCCTTTAATATGGCTGCTTTATGGGGTTTGCCGGTAGTTTATATTATCGAAAATAACGAATATTCGATGGGTACTTCCGTGGCTCGTTCTACCTTTATGCGTGATCTTTACAGAAAAGGCGAGTCATTCGGTATAACGGGATTTCAGCTAGACGGTATGGATTTTGAGCAAGTTTATGATTATTCTAAGCAAGCAGCAGAATATGTTAGAGAAACTAGCCAGCCGTTGATATTAGAAGTAAAGACTTATCGTTATCGTGGGCATTCAATGTCCGATCCGGCAAAATATCGGAGCAAAGAAGAAGTAGAGCAATATAAAGAGCGCGATCCGTTAGTAATAATAAGAAAAATGATACTCGACAATAAATATGCGACTGAAGCGGATTTGAAAGAAATAGAACAGGTGATAAAAGAAATTGTGAAAGAAGCAGTAGAGTTTTCAGAAAATTCACCGCTGCCTGATGAGGTAGAGTTGTATACGGATATTTGTCATACCGTGGCTTGATTCTATGTTGTACGAACGTTCAGGATGTCATTCCCGCGTAGGCTGGAATCCAGTAAAACCTATAAAAAACTTGTTTTTTTAGGTTTATTTTGTTAATTAAGGTTATTTTTCTGGATTCCCGCCTACGCGGGAATGACATAGGTACTATAGGAATGACATCAAACTTTAATTCAAATAAAAAAGAAAAATGCAAATAACGGTACGTGAAGCATTGCGTGATGCGATGCAAGAAGAGATGATAAGAGACGACAAAGTTTTTGTCATGGGTGAGGAAGTTGCAGAATACCAAGGAGCTTACAAGGTAACTCAAGGATTACTAGAGCAATTTGGTCCTAAAAGAGTAATTGATACACCTATAACGGAATATGGGTTTGCAGGGCTTGCAGTTGGGGCAGCTTTTGCAGGACTTCGCCCAATTGTGGAGTTTATGACCTTTAACTTTGCTATGCAAGCATTCGACCACATAGTTAATTCAGCTGCAAAAACTCATTATATGTCAGGTGGGCAGGTCAAATGCCCGATAGTATTTAGAGGACCAAACGGAGCAGCAAGTAGAGTAGCCGCACAACATAGCCAAAATTATACAGCTTGTTATGCTCATATTCCAGGGTTAAAAGTAGTAGCTCCTTATAGTGCCGAAGATCATAAAGGGCTTATGATTACAGCTATTAGAGACGATAATCCCGTTGTTTTTTTAGAAAATGAAATTTTATACGGTCATAGTTTTGACGTACCAGAAACAATCGAGCCTATACCTTTTGGTCAGGCAAAAATTTTAAGAGAAGGTAGTAGCGTCACTATAGTTACTTTCTCGATTCAAGTAAAACTTGCCCTAGATGCTGCAAATATTTTACAGAATGATAATATTGATTGTGAGGTTATTGACCTGCGTACTATTAAGCCTCTTGATACTGAGACAATAATAGAATCAGTGAAAAAAACTAATCGTTTAGTTGTAGTGGAAGAAGGATGGTTTTTTGCAGGCGTTGGAGCAAGTATAGCTTCTATTGTTATGAAAGAAGCTTTTGATTATTTAGATGCACCGATAGAGATTGTCAGCGGTAAAGATGTTCCTCTTCCTTATGCCGTTAATTTAGAAAAACTAGCTCTGCCGAGCGAGAGCGATGTAATAGAAGCCGTTAAAAAGGTGTGTTATTATAGTGTTTAATGTATAGCTTAGTTTTGCCGTCATTGCGAGAAGAATTACGCAGTAATCAGGGCGAAGCAATCCAGTTAAAAATTCTGATTTACAGAGTTTTTTAATTATTTTTCTGGATTGCCGCGTCGCTTTGCTCCTCGCAATGACGGGGCGGTATCCACGCAACAACGCCATGGGTGTTGTTGCATGGCTCGTTTATGTCATTCCCGCGTAGGCGGGAATCCAGAAAAATAAGTATAAATACAGTAAATTTTTGAAATTAAAAGCTCGACGTATCTCGCTTTATGCTAGATTCCCGCCTACGCGGGAATGACATTGAGTACGCTTTTCGAGCCATGCGGGAATGACATCGATTCTTAAGTTGACATTTATGCGTTTCTGCAGGAATGCCCTTCTACTTCGCAGCTCTTTTACGGTCGTTAGGGTCAAGCATAGCTTTACGCAAACGTATAGATTTAGGCGTTACTTCAACTCTTTCATCGTTTTCTATATAGCTGATAGCTTGCTCTAGTGTTAAAAGCACCGGTGGTGTTAACCTTATCGCTTCGTCTTTACCTGAAGCTCTAACGTTACTCAGTTGCTTCGCTTTAAGCGGGTTTACCTCTAAATCATTATCACGGTTATGTTCGCCGATAATCATACCTCTATATACTTTATCGCTAGGGTTTATAAACATTTTCCCCCTTTCTTCTAGATTCCATAAAGCATATGCAACCGCTGCCCCGTCACCGTTAGAGATAAGCACACCGTTACGTCTTCCCTCGATAGCTCCTTTATAATCAGCATATCCGTGGAAGATACGGTTCATAATTCCTGTGCCTCGAGTTTCGGTTAAAAACTGACTGTGATAGCCGATTAATCCTCTAGACGGTCCAATAAACGTAACACGGCTTTTACCACCGCCCGACGGTCTCATGTCAGTCATTTCGGCTTTTCTAAGAGCTAAAGATTTTACGACTACTCCGACATAATCATCATCAACGTCAACTTGGATTTCTTCCATAGGTTCTTGTTTATTGCCTTTCTCATCGGTTTGGAATAATACTTCCGGTCTGCTGATAGATAACTCAAATCCTTCACGACGCATAGTTTCGATTAAGATACCAAGTTGTAACTCACCACGCCCTGCAACTTGGAAAGCATTTTTCTCAGCAGTTTCGGTAACTTTTAATGCTACGTTACTCTCAAGCTCACGCATTAACCTAGCTCCAATTAAGCTTGACGTCACTTTTGTCCCTTCGCTTCCTGCAAGTGGTGAGTCGTTAACACTAAAGGTCATGGATAAGGTAGGTGGATCGATCGGTAGAGACGGTACAGCCTGCGTTACCTCTGGTGCGCAGATAGTATCGGCAACGTTGGCATTTTCAACGCCTGCTACGGCAATAATATCACCGGCTGTAGCCTCGTCTATAGCGATTCTCTCTAAACCTCTAAATGCTAATATTTTAGTGATACGTCCGGTTTCAAGTACTTTATTTTCACGGTTTAATACTTTGACATTTTGGTTGATTTTAACAGTGCCGCTTTGTACACGTCCCGTTAGAACCCTACCAAAAAAAGAATTATATTCTCTAGTAGTAACAAGCATAGAAAACGGTGCTTTATCATCGGCTGCGGGCGTTGGTACATGCTGTACTATAAGGTCAAAAAGTGGAGCTAAATCATCTGCTAAATTGTCTAAAGGATTGATTTTATCATCAAAGGTTAAAGAGGCTCTTCCTGCTCTACCTGAGGCATAAACTATAGGGAAATCAAGTTGATCGTTATTTGCTTCGAGTGCTACAAATAGCTCAAATACTTCATCGATAACTTCCCCAATTCTTTGATCATCTCTATCGATTTTGTTAATAACAACAATAGGTTTTAAGCCGAGATTTAAAGCTTTAGAAAGCACGAATTTTGTTTGCGGCATCGGTCCTTCAGAAGCGTCGACAAGTAACACAACACCATCAACCATGCTTAATATGCGTTCTACTTCACCGCCAAAA
Source organism: Rickettsia endosymbiont of Omalisus fontisbellaquei (assembly GCA_020404465.1). GTDB lineage: Bacteria > Pseudomonadota > Alphaproteobacteria > Rickettsiales > Rickettsiaceae > Rickettsia. Next base: position 1,415 of record DYDV01000032.1, on the reverse strand, counting down.
TCGGCGTGTCCAGGTGTATCGACTATATTGATACGGATATCGTTCCACATAAGAGCAGTACATTTGGCAAGTATGGTAATACCGCGTTCACGCTCAAGGTCGTTAGAGTCCATAGCACGCTCGGCTACTGCTTGGTTAGCTCTAAATGTTCCGCTTTGCTTAAGCATATTATCGACAAGCGTGGTTTTCCCATGATCAACGTGGGCAATAATTGCTATATTACGAATAGATGTCATCTTTAAAAATTCTCTCAAGTTTACAATAGTTTTCCGTATTATACACTAAAATACCAAAAATTGGAATAAAGTTCTTGAAAAACTCATAAATTCAATTTAAAGAATAAGATATATTAACTTTTATAACCTAAATAACAGGAATTTAATGAACGAAAATACAGCTTTATTTATATTTGATTTTGACGGGACATTGGTTAAAGGACATTCACATAATTATATCGGGGAGCGATTAGGAGGTTTAATAGCACGTAATATACAAAATCGCTTTTTTAGTTCATATGACGAACGTGCTAAAGAAATAGCTAGGCTTGAGCAAATATTCTCTATAGATTTAATGAAAGAATTTTTAGCTGATGAAAATTTAGGTTGGAAAAATGAAGAGCAAATAGCACGCCTTTTTAAGAACATTGTATTATCCGGTCATAAAAATGCTATAGCGTCGTTTAATGCCTACCATTATGCCGTAAAATATGCATTAGAACAGTTATTAGGAAAGGAAGATGCGGCAAAAGTTTATATAAAATCAAAGTTGCCTGCTGATAGTGTTGAAAAGATACAACTTTGTGATAAAGTACCGTATATCAAAGAAATAATGAGTAATACCGAAATAATGAATAAAGCAAATGTATTTTTCATGGATGATACTAAAAAGCATACCGATGCTGCAAAAGACTATGGTATTATAGCAGTTTTGGTCAAGAACAAAGGAATAGAGCATATTCATAAAGCTTTTAATTTTTTATATGAATTTAATGAACAGCATGAAATTTATGTTGAGTTAAATTATCTTGATACTGCACCTCTTCTTAGTGAAAAAGATTTAAAGCAAGAAATAATAGAAAGTATTGGATTTGAACCTATTTCGGATGATTATTATTCAAATGGCGAAGATACACTATGGGGGAACGGGAATGTGCCAATGTTAGGTAACGGCAACGGCTAAGTTTTTAATTATAGACAAATCGCTTGGTGTTATTTATTCTTAGACTAATGTGAGTGTTGCTTCAATGTCATTTCCGCGTGGACCGAAAAACTACTCGATGTCATCCCCGCGTAGGCGGGGATCCAGAAAAAAGGTATAAATACAGCAAATTTTTGAAATTAAAAGCTCGATTTATCTCGCTTTATGCTGGATTCCCGCCTACGCGGGAATGACATCATTAAATATAACGCTTAAGT
>DYDV01000031.1 GCA_020404465.1 Rickettsia endosymbiont of Omalisus fontisbellaquei | reverse complement strand
TTTCATGAAATTTTACTTTTCGATTGGCAAATTATCAATACCAACACCTTTTTGTAGTTGTTCCTTAATTTGATTTTCTCTAGCTAAAGCAATTGCATACTTTAATTTTTGTTCCAAAATATCCTTTGGGGGTAATTCAATCAAATATTGTGCTACATGAATACCAGTTTTATCCATTTCTAGATATGCAATATCTTCATGGTCTTTGTCTGCACAAAGAATAATACCTACAGGTTTTTTCTCGTGTGGTAATCGCTCATTTTTATCTAGCCAATTTAAATACCACTCCATTTGTCCTTTATGTGCAGGATCAAAAGCACCAATTTTTAAATCAATTGCAATTAATCTTTGCAACCCACGACTAAAAAATAATAAATCCAAATATCTATCTTTTTTACCTGTACTCATTCTTTTTTGTCGTGCAATAAAACAAAAATCATTACCAAGTTCTTGTAAAAAATCAGTAATATTAGTAAGAATTGCATCCTCTAACTCTGTTTCAGATTTATAATTATCACCAATAAAGTTAATAAAATACGGGTCTTTAAAAGTTAAATCTGCTGTTACTACATCGTTAGATTTTAATTCTTGAAGTTGCGATTTAATGATATTTTTTGGTTGTTTGCTTATACTAGTTCTTTCATATAGAAGACTATCTATTTGCTTTTTTAAAGCTCTAACACTCCATTTTTGTACTCGACACATCTCGATAAAGAAATCTCTCTTTAATTCTTCTTCAATGCCACAAATTAGAATAAGATGAGACCACGATAATTGTCTCGACACTGTCGAGACAATTTCTTGATTAGGAAATAACTTAGCAAACTTGATCATTCTAAATAAATTAGGTCTACTATATCCTTTGCCATATTTCAGCGTTAATTGTTCAGAAATAGTAGTAATAATACTTTCTACATACTTATTACGATCTGAATTTAAAATTTCTTCTTCTATACGCTTTCCAATAAACCAACAAAGCATAAGTTGAACAGAGCTATATTCATTAGCAACATGTACTTTAGCTTTATTAATAAATTGACCTATATCTTCTGTAAGTTTATTTGAAACAATAGTAATCTCATTTACTATTTCTGAAGTATTTAAGTAGGTCATTTGTTAAATATTTATTTCTTACATTGATCAATTTTGCTTTGAAGCTCTTGATATACTTCAAGAGGATTTTCAATACTAAAAAACTTTATTCCGGCTTTTTTTGCAGTAGCATTACTGAGCATTGAAATAGTACCAAGATTACAAATACGTTCTAAAAGACCACGTTTTAAATTTATTTCTTTTATATCTTCATACCTAATATCAATTCTCTCATAACTAATAAAACTATTAGTCCGTGAAACTTTATAATCATCGAACGAAAATTCTATATAATGAAAAAATAACTTAAATCCTAATATTGAGAAAATTACTATAACAAAATAAAGCAGTATAACATCAATTAGCGATACTCCTAATGTTATAAATACAAAAGAATATAAAATAAAAACTAATATAGAACATATACTATAATATCTTATATTTATTGTTGGTTTTATAATTTTCATGCTTATTGTCTTTCTTAAAAGTCTTTTACATTTTTGATTATCTGTCCTGGCACTCTAGCAACAGTAGAATCAGGTGTATTATCAAATTTCTTTTTAATCTTATTTTTATCTTCAGAAATTTTACCCTGTAAATTCTGCAAGCTAGTTCCTTCAGGATAACCGCTATTATACATTTTTTGTCCTAAATTTACATCATTTTCCGTATCTCGGGTTAAAGATTTAGTATCACCTGTGTTACTACTGATTGATGACTCTTCCAGCTTTCTAGCATTTTCATCATATATAGATTTTAATTTATCTTTTGTTGGACTATTACTATATGCACCACTTACATTAGAATGAATATCCGATAAACTTTGTACTTGTGATTCTACATTTTTTATATGTGCATCTCCTATTTTATTAACCGGATCAATAATTTCTC
>DYDV01000030.1 GCA_020404465.1 Rickettsia endosymbiont of Omalisus fontisbellaquei | reverse complement strand
TTTCATGAAATTTTACTTTTCGATTGGCAAATTATCAATACCAACACCTTTTTGTAGTTGTTCCTTAATTTGATTTTCTCTAGCTAAAGCAATTGCATACTTTAATTTTTGTTCCAAAATATCCTTTGGGGGTAATTCAATTAAATATTGTGCTACATGAATACCGGTTTTATCCATTTCTAGATATGCAATATCTTCATGATCTTTATCTGCACACAGAATAATACCTAAAGGCTTTTTTTCATGTGGTAATCTCTCATTTTGATCTAACCAATTTAAATACCACTCCATTTGTCCTTTATGTGCAGGATCAAAAGTGCCAATTTTTAAATCAATCGCTATTAATCTTTGTAATCTACGACTAAAAAATAATAAATCCAAATATCTATCTTTTTTACCTGTACTCATTCTTTTTTGTCGTGCGATAAAACAAAAATCATTGCCAAACTCTTGTAAAAAATCAGTAATATTAGTAAGAATTGCATCCTCTAACTCTGTTTCAGATTTATAATCACTACCAATAAAGTTAATAAAATATGGGTCTTTAAAAGTTAAATCTGCTGTTAATACATCATTAGATTTTAATTCTTGAAGTTGTGATTTAATAATATTTGTTGGTTGTTTACTTATACTGGTTCTTTCATATAAAAGACTATCCATTTGCTTTTTTAAAGCTCTAACACTCCATTTTGCACTCGGCACATCTCAATAAAGAAATCTCTCTTTAATTCTTCTTCAATACTGCAAATTAAGATAAGATGAGACCACGATAATTGTCTCGACAGTGTCGAGACAATTTCTTGATTAGGAAATAACTTAGCAAATTTGATCATTCTAAATAAATTAGGTCTACTATATCCTTTACCATATTTCAGCGTTAATTGTTGAGAAATAGTAGTAATAATACTTTCTACATACTTATTACGATCTGAATTTAAAATTTCTTCTTCTATACGCTTTCCAATAAACCAACAAAGCATAAGTTGAACAGAATTATATTCGTTAGCAATATGTACTTTAGCTTTATTAATAAATTGACTTATATCTTCTGTAAGTTTATTTGAAACAATAGTAATCTCATTTACTATTTCTGAAGTATTGAAGTAGGTCATTTGTTAAATATTTATTTTTTACATTGATCAATTTTGTTTTGAAGCTCTTGATATACTTCAAGAGGATTTTCAATACTAAAAAACTTTATTCCGGCTTTTTTTGCAGTGGCATTACTGAGCATTGAAATAGTACCAAGCCCACATATACGCTGCAATATTGCATTTTCTAAATCGCTTTCATAATGCTCATCAGGAAGTTCCAAAAAGTTGAGCAAATAAGGGTCTTTAAGGATTAAATTAGGTTCTAGCCCTCAATTTATTTTTAACAATGATATTGCTTGCTCACTAGGCTTTTGCGATATTTTAGTTCTTTCATATAGCATTTTATCTATATTGCTACGCAGCTGCCTAACACTCCAGTTTTTTTGTATAGACATGTAAGCATAAAAGTCTTTTTGGTTTTGCTCTTTTAGAGGCAGTAACTCAACAATGTGACTCTAACTTAATTGGTGCGACACTGTCGCACCAATTTGTTGATCTTGAACAAATTGATAAAATTGATTCATGCGAATCAATGCTGTACTAGAGAACCCTCGTCCATATAATGATGAAAGACCCTTAGCTAACGTCTTGATAACTTCCTGACCATATTCAGCTCTTGCACTTTTAAGCACCTCTTCTTGGATTCTTTTACCAATATGCCAATATAACATTGTCATTTCAGCATTAGCTTTAATAGCTACTCGTGATTTAGCCTGATCAATAAAGCTACTGATATCTTTTATTAATTCATTAGTAATATTTATTATTTCATTCATGGTAAGTTTTGTATTTAACGGGCTAAATTATTATTATTTCCTTTAATTATTTGTTTTTTTACATTGATCAATTTTGCTTTGAAGCTCTTGATATACTTCAAGAGGATTTTCAATACTAAAAAACTTTATTCCGGCTTTTTTTGCAGTAGCATTACTGAGCATTGAAATAGTACCCAGCCCACATATACGTTGCAAAACATTACATTTTAAATTTATTTCTTTTATATCTTCGTACCTAATATCTATTATAGTATAATTAAAGAAGCGATTAACGTATGAAACTTTATAATCTTCAATTAAAAAATCTATACAATTAAAGAATATTTTAAACCCATATAATATAAAAGCTAAAAGAATTAAAAAAGTACCAACTATACCCCAAAAATCCCATATAATATGCCCTAATCTCATAATAATAAAATACGGAATAAACAGAGGTAGCATTAATATAATGTAATATTTTAAATCTAATTTAGGTTGAATTTTTTTCATAATTTATTTTTTCTTATTAGGATTTAACAACTCCTCTGTTACATCACTTGCATTTTCAATAACCTTGCCTACGACTCTTACAGCAGTAGATTTAGGTGTATTATCAAATTCCTCTTTAATCTTATTTTTATCTTCAGAAATTTTACCCTGTAAATTCTGCAAGCTAGTTCCTTCAGGATAACCGCTATTATACATTTTTTGTCCTAAATTTACATCATTTTCTGTATCTTGGGTTAAAGATTTAGTACCACCTGTGTTACTACTGATTGATGACTCTTCCAGCTTTCTAGCATTTTCATCATATTTAGATTTTAATTTATCTTTTGTTGGACTATTACTATATGCACCACTTACATTAGAATGAATATCCGATAAACTTTGTACTTGTGATTCTACATTTTTTATATGTGCATCTCCTATTTTATTAACCGGATCAATAATTTCTC
>DYDV01000029.1 GCA_020404465.1 Rickettsia endosymbiont of Omalisus fontisbellaquei | reverse complement strand
GTTCTTACTTGATGAGTTCCCGACACTTGGGAAGATGGATACTTTTAAAGCCGGTATAGCATATTTTAGAGGTTATAGAGTACGTTTATTTTTAATCATTCAGGATACTCAACAGCTCAAAGGAACATATGAAGATGCCGGTATGAATTCTTTCTTATCAAATGCGACATATCGTATTACTTTTGCTGCTAATAACTATGAAACGGCAAATTTAATATCGCAGCTTGTCGGTAATAAGACGGTAGAACAAAGATCATTTAGTAAACCTTTATTTTTTGACCTTAATATTTCTACTAGAACCCAAAACGTTTCTCAAGTTCAAAGAGCTTTACTTTTACCTCAAGAAGTAATACAGTTACCGAGAGATGAGCAAATTGTTTTAATAGAATCCTTTCCGCCTATAAAATCTCGTAAAATTAAGTATTACGAAGATAAGTTTTTTACTAGTAGATTATTACCGCCGACCTTTGTACCTACTCAAGTACCTTTTGATCCTAGGGCAAATAATAATGAGGCTTCTGAAGAGACTGAAACAACAACTGCTCCGGAAAATAATGAGTAAGATCCAAAAATGCGTTCAGCTATTATTGATATCGGTTCAAATGCTTTAAGAGCTGTAGTTTATGAAAGTGATGAGCTTGGAGCTCCGGAAATTTTTAATTATAAATTTAGAAATTATCTTACAAATTTACTTAACTTAGATAATTTAGACGTAAAACATCAAACATATTTATCTTTACAATATCTTATTCATATTTTTACCAAACTGTCCGTTACTAATATTAGATGTGTTGCAACAGCTATACTTAGAGGACATCCTAAAGCAGATGAATTCAAAGCTATAATTAAAAAGAGATTCAATATTGATATTGAAATTATCTCAGGTGAACGTGAAGCTTATTTAACTGCTGCCGGATTAATTTCCGGTATTAGTGATGCTTTCGGTATTGTAGCTGATCTTGGCGGTGGAAGTCTTGAGCTTGCACAAATTGAAAATAAAAAGGTCGGTAAATTAAAATCACTACCTCTTGGTACTAAAATTATTGCTAGTAGCAATTTTGGTGATGTTGGACTGATTACTAAAATGCTAGAGGAGGAATTTGGAGCTGCACATTATCCTAATTTATATTTAATCGGCGGTGCTCTTCGTCTAATGAGCCGTATATACATGGAGTCTATAAATTATCCTCTTAAAAATTTACATAATTTTGAAATAAATCGTGTAGAGTTTGAGTTATATCTAGAGAAATTATCACAAATCGATAAATTAAAGCTGAGTTATTATGAGCAGAAGGCCATAAATTATAATGCAGTTTTAGTAATAAAGGCGATGATTAAGGTATTTTCACCGGAAAAAATTATTATCTCAAATTACGGTTTAAAAGAAGGAGTAAGATTTGACTCGTTGCCGCCGCATGAAACAAAAAAAGATATTATTTATGAGCGAGTAAAGAGATTAGTAAAATTTGATAGAAATATATGTAAGATCGATAAATATATAGAAGCTGTACACTATCTTTTAATCAACCCTGACTACACGACGCTTGTCATTATTGAACTTGCTATAATGCTTGCTCAATATAATAAAAATATCGATAAAACGCTCAGAGCAAATTTTGTTTCGGAATTTATATTATCTTCAGACATTCCTTTTAGTCATAGACAGCGTCTAATGCTTGGTATTGCCCTTACAGTTACTTATACTGCTAAAACTGACATGCAGATTAATAAAACAGCTAAGAAAATGATTAGTAAAAGTGATTATTACAATAGTCATATAATCGGTTATTATATAAAAATTGCTAGAGAAATTGATGGACCGGAATTCCAAGAACCTTCTTTTTCGATTAAATTAAAAGACGATAAGTTTTTACAAATTAATGCTTCAAATATCTTGCCTAAACAAGTTTTTGAAAAGGTTTGTGAACGTTTAAAAGATATAAGTTCTGCTAGAAAAAATATTAGTTATAATTTTAGTGATTAGGAATAACTCAATAGATCCCGCGATTAAATCAGCTTTGCCCGCATGGCTTAAGAATAAGTGGTCGATGTCATTCCTGCGAAAGCAGGAATCCAGCATAAAGCGAGATAAATCAAGCTTTTAATTTCAAAAATTTGCTGTATTTATACTTTTTTTCTTGGATTCCTGCTTTCGCAGGAATGACATTATAGTCATAATAAATACAATAATTACGCTCCATCAAATGTGTTACAATTATATTCTTCACCTAGAGTTTGTACTTCATCATCTTCTAAAAAGAGAGGAAGATGTTTTTTTTAAAGAAGCTTCGGAGCTTGTAGTGTTTATATCTTTATTTGCTAAAGGCTTGATATTTAATTTTAATTGTTCTATTTCATTAATAAGTTCTTTTTTATAAGCAAATATTTCTGCTGATTTTAAAAATAAAGAAAAAATCTTTCGGTCTCGTAAAATTTCTTCTATAGAAAAATTAAGTTTAGGACCTTTATCCTCAGTCATTTCAGGATGAAATTGAAAAGTGAGGATTGGAGTCCCAAATTGAGATTCAGTTGCTTCAATTTCTCCATCTGAAGTTTTAGCGGTTATTTTTAATAAATCTTTATTATTATTTATTCTATTCTTACCACCTATATCTTTTACTATGTCACCATGAGCTGCCCAAAAATTTTGCCTAGGAATGTTGTTATCCTTAATATTTGAAGTTTGTTTAATTATTGGAGCTAATTCTGAAAAAGGTTCAATTATTATAGAATTATGATCATGAGATCCTGGCGTTTTTTCAGTTAAACTTTCTATTTTACCTCCAAGATATGCATTAATAACTTGATGCCCCCCACATAATCCCATTATTGGCATGCCTTTATTAATTGCTACCTCTACCATTATCATTTCAGCAAACGAACGTGCTTTATCAGACGCAGATATAGAATTAGTTTCTCCACCATAATATGTAGCAGTTTCGGGAGCAACCGCAGAGTTATTACCCGGTATAATTAATGCATCTTTATCAGCTAATAACATAGTAGCTTTTTCTAAGGCTTCTTTTTTGATTTTATCTAAATTCACTATTTCATTATTATATTTTTCAGCAACTACTTCTCTATAATCAATTGGTACTGCTTCGCTGTAACATTCTGTCAGCCTTTTTAATACTTCTTGTGACGTTTTGCCTCCAATAGTAGTATTATAACTGACTGCTACTTTAGAACGTGGAGGTAAATCTTTATAAGACTCACTAGCGGTAATTTTTGTATATGCAGGAATGTTTTGAGATAATGCATAATTATTTAATTCTTGGGTAATTTCTTTATGTTCCAATAATTTTGACCAATATAAAGGAGTATATCCTAATTTATCCGGAAGATTCATTCCATCTTTTGCTTTTGTAAGAAGTAGGTTTTTATACTCGTTAAATGTATTTATATCATTTTGTTGTGCTGCTAAATGTAATATAGTTTCACCTTTGCTATTTGTTGAAAAAATAGCTTCTTTATCTTTTGAGTATTCCGTCAAAAGCTTAAACATTGGTATACTACCGGTTTCAAGAGTTATGTTAGTAGGAGTCATGCCGTTTAGATATTTTTTATTAGGATCAGCACCATGATCTAATAAAAATTTCATTGTAGCTACATGTTCTTCTAAATTAGAGTCATATAAAATATTATACCCATATTTATTAGGCACATTAGGATCAGCCCCTTTTTCTAATAAAATTTCGGCTGCTTGTTGTTTTTTCTCTAAAACAAGACGTAATAGAAGGGGTAAGCCATGTTCATCAAAAATATTAGGATTTGCACCGACCTCTAATAACTCAGTTAATTTTGTTAAATCATCCGCTAAAGCAGTATTAATTAGTTCTTTTTCTGAAGTCATACAATATTAGTTTGAAAGTTATTTGACGCTACATAGTATTAAAGGCTTCTATGATAATATAGTTTATAATAAATATCATAAACTTTCTGTTTGTAAAGAAATAAGTAACAAATATTAACATTTCATTAGGCTCTCTTAGTCTATCTCCTAAATCATTATATACTCCTGAAAACAACAAACATATTAAGATGTATGATAAAAAATTATTGGAAAAAATTTTGGAAGAATAGTACTACCAAATCACAGAATTTTATTGAGTTAAGCGACATTTCATATGGGAATTTAAAAAGAGTTAGGGTAGGCTGCGATGCTTATCGTGAAAACGTTATAGTATATAGATGTATTAATTTAATAGCCCAATCGGCGGGACATGTTCCGTGGAAAGTGCTTAAAAGTAAAAATGGTGAAGTAATATCAGATCATCCTCTGCATTATTTACTAAAAAGACCAAATCCCGAAAAAGCCGGAGCGGATTTTTTTAGTGAGCTAATTGCCAGTAAATTGTTATTTGGCAATAGTTATATTTTATCAACTTTAGACTCTAAACCTCAAGAGATTTATTTACTGCCGTCTCTTGCTACGGAACTTGTTATAGAACATAATAATTTAGTTGCTTATAGATATAAAAGCAGCAAAGGTGATAGGATTTATAAGATTGATCCTATAGCTAAGGATGAGTAGAGTCTTGCATTTAAAAAACTATCATCCTCTAGATCAGCATTACGGATTATCTTGTTTAGACGCTGCTTCACTTCCTATAGATTTACATCAACAATCTTCTTATTGGAATCATTCATTATTACAAAACGGGGCGAGACCTTCTGGTGCTCTTATAGTAAAGGATAGTAACGGTTATCTTAGCGATGAGCAATTTGAAAGATTGCAAACTCAATTATCAGAGAAATTTAGCGGTAATAGTAATGCCGGTAAGCCACTATTACTTGAAGGAGGTCTTGGTTGGCAAGAAATGAGTATTAATCCAAAGGATATGGATTTTATTCAATCTAAAAACTCGGCAGCAAGAGAAATAGCACTAGCATTTGGAGTACCGCCGCAGCTACTTGGAATAAATGGCGATAACACCTATAGCAATATGCAGGAAGCACGCTTAGCTTTATGGGAAGAAACGCTAATCCCTTTACTCGATAAAATTGCGGATAGTATGAGTAATTGGTTTTCATATCTTTTTAAGGAAGATATCATTATTGATTTTGATCGTGATTCTATATCTGCATTAACGGAAAAGCGTGAAAATTTGTGGGCTAAAATCTCGAATGCTAATTTCATGACTTTAAACGAAAAAAGAGCTTTTGTCGGGCTTTCACCAATTATAAACGGTGATAGATTATGACTAAAGATATCAGCGATAGTTTGAATAATTTATATGATCTTGTAGCTAAGCTTATTATTCTGCTCGAAGATGAATTAGTACGTATTACGGTGCATAAAACTGAGAATAATATAATAAATACCAAAAATATCGCTGAAACCTTAAATAAGCTAGTTAACTTAATAGTGCAATTAAACAAATTATCCAATAGCCGAACATCATCCGAAAACTCAAAAATAGATGAAAAAGATAAAATGATAATAGATAATTTTCTAGAGAATTATAATTTGAAAAGTTTTTTTTAAAAGATCACGTCATTGGATTGTTGCGTGGATCGAAAAACGCATTCAGTGTCACCCCCTGGCTTGACCACGGGGTCCAGAAAAACAACTTAAAATACTAGTAATTTTAGTATTTTAAACTGGATACCGTGGTCAAAACACGGGGTGACAACTGAAAAACTGATCCACACAATAAAGCATGTAGTCGTATAATCACTCCTTAAAATTTAACACATATTAATTTTTACTAATCTACAAGTTACTATCTCATAACTTTAAAAAACCTTTTGTTGTAAAAAAATCTCATAGATTTAATAAATATACAATTATTTCATTTAAAAATTAATATATCAATAAATATAAATAGTAGACTATTCAGCAAAATAATTTGCATCATTAGGTATTATGAGGAAAAAATCTAGAATATTAAAAAGTTTTTTAGCAACTGCATCAATATTAGGTCTGTCACTGACCATACCAACAAATGAAATATATGCTGTAGCTGTTAGTCAAATGAGTGGAGATGTTAACCTTAATGATGCAAATACTAATTTTGCACCGCCATTTGTTAATGGAAATACTATTGAGGTGATTAATCCGGGTACTATAGCTATTTTGGATGACGGTGTTTATAATATAGGAGCTATACGAGATGGTAAAGACGATACTAAGATATTAATCGGTGATGATAATCTAAATCTAAAGGCTGAGATTACAATCGGTTCAATGTCCGGTATTATAGATGAACTTCGTATTATAAGGCTTAGAGATGAGACTGATATTAAAGTGACTTTAAACGGTAGTGCAGGGGTTAATAATATGCCTGCAGCAAATGATTATACTGCATTAAAAAGTGTAGCATTTCAACAATTCGGTGGTGGAGATAAGGCAGATAGTATTATCTTGAATATTAATGCACCGGTAACGCTAAATAGTGCTTTTTATACTACCGCATCCTCAGAAATGATAAATGTAAATGATAATGTTATAATAACTAATTTTACTAGTGCTAATGGCTCCGGAAATATGAATTTTAATATTGCTGGAGATAAATCACTTACTTTCTCTGCTTCTGATTCTTTTCGAGATGATACAAGTTCAGGGAGAATAAATTTTGATTTTGCAGGTATTGATGCTGTTCTTAATGTTGATGGTGCTGATACTACAATTAGAGGGTCAATAACTAACGGAGTAAATGGTACATTAAATGTAAATGCCGGAATTACTACGGCTACCGATCCAACTATTACTACCATTCAAGAGACTAATATCGCAGATAATATTGCTTTTAATATCGATAGTATTAATAGCAATATAGACTTATTAAAAAACGGTGCAAATATAGTATTCAAAGGAGCAGATACAGAGTTAGGTTTAATAAATACCGGTAATACGGATAAACAATTTACGTTATATGATAACTTAAACCCATCAGATGTAGAAGATGAATATGGTGTCGTCAGAGTAGAAGCAGCTACAAATGCTCTTACTATAGCAAATGACGGAGGACCTTATACTATAGGGCAGGATAATACACACCGCCTTAAAGAGTTTGAAGTTAAGGGAGCAGGTAATATCGTAATTGATAATAAGGTGTTTACAAAGCGATTTAATATGAATAGTACCGGGCAGGTAACTCTTAATCAAGTCTTAGATTTAGGAGCAGAAGGAGAGGTATTATATAATCAACCCGGTACATTAAATGTTAGCGGTAATAATCCTATTATCGGAAAGGTTAATTTTCAAAATGTTGATGATACTCTTAAGATAAGTATAGGCTCTAATCAAGTTTTTGCAGCTAATATAGATAATATCAATGATGCAGATAATAACGGTTCAGTTATTATATCGCAAGGAGGGAATGAATTTGCACAATCTTCTATTATAAATAGTTCTATAGGTATGACTAATCCTATAAAGGAATTAATAATAAATAATTCTAATGAGTATAGTCTTAATATTATATTAAACGGTGAGATTAAAGCATCTAAGATTCAAGTAAATCGTACTTATGCTGGTAACCCAAATATGCGAATGACTATAAATAACGATGTTAATGCGGATATAGAGGGGGTTAGTAACGGGAGTAATAATTTTGTATTAACTATTAATCAAGATAAAACAGTAACTGGTGCAATAGATTCTATAAATACTAGATCAACCACTATAAATTTGAGAGGTAGCGTTACAGGTCCAATAACCAATGCTACTACTATTAATTTTGATGGTACGGGAGATACAAATCTTGGTTCTACGGCAAATACTACAGATTTTATTGTAGCTAATGCTAAGGCTAACGTAACTGCTGATGGTCTTATGACCGGTAACTTAAGTTATAATGCAGCAGGTACGGTAACAGCCACTAAAGGTATAACAGGGGATGCCGATTTTAAGGGCAAAGGTGGAATACTAAATGTAAGCGAAGGGGCTAAAGTTACCGGTACAGTGAAAAGTACCGGTGGAACTAGTGGTATATTAAGTTTTGCAGGAAGTCTTGATATTACGGGTGCAATTGGTGAAGAAGATGCTGCTCTAGAGAGAGTGGAGGTTGGAGCGGGGGCAAGCAGCCTTGGCGGTGATATATATGCTGGAACAGTGAAGCTTATGGCTGATGATTCGGTCTTAAAGTTACAGGATAATGCAAAAGTTTACGGTAGTGTAACAACGAAGACTAACGAGAAAGGTGTATTAATACTAGGTCAGAATAGCAGCGTTGCCGAGATAGGAGCGGTAGGTAGCAGTCTAGAGAGAGTGGAGGTTGGAGCGGTTGGAGCAGGAGCAAGTAGTCGTCTTGGCGGTAATATATACGTGGGAACAGTGAAGCTTATGGCTAATGATTCGGCTTTAACGCTTGAGGATAATGCTGTTATACATGGCAGTGTAACAGCAAGGTACAGGAATACAGGAGTATTAACTCTTGGACAGAATAGTAGGGTAACTAAGGGAATAGGGGTAGACGGCATAAGCTTAGAGAGAGTGGAGGTAGGAGCCGGGGCAAGTAGTCTTGAAGGTGAGATATATGCCGGGGTCGTATCTTTAACGAAAGAAGATTCAATCCTAACACTAGAGCCTAATACGACGGTACACGGCAGTGTCACGACCGCAAACGATATGCACGGTGTGTTAATCTTTGGACACGGTAACAGTGTAACGGACGGCATAGGGGCAGTTGACGGGAAGTTAGAGAGAGTAGAGGTAGGAGCCGGAGCAAGCAACATCGGAGGTAATGTATATGCTAGCACTTTATCTTTAACGGATGATACTACGGTGTTAACGCTGAATCCTAATACGGTAGTACATGGCAGCGTAACAACGGCAAATGATACACGCGGTGTGTTAATACTCAGTCAGAATAGCAGTGTTGCCGGGATTGGTAAAAATAACTTCAGTTTAGAGAGAGTAGAGGTAGGAGCTGGAGCAAGTAGCCTTGGAGGTGACATATATGCCGGAGCAGTACAGCTTCAGGAGGAGACTTCCGTCTTAACACTTGAGGATAATGCAAAAGTTTACGGTAGTGTCATAACCAAGAATGATAAGAAAGGCATATTAATGCTTGGTAAGGATAGTAGTGTAACCGATGGGATAGGAGCGGTCGGTAGCAGCTTAGAGAGAGTGGAGATAGCTGCTGTAGGAGGAGCAAGTAGCCTTGGAGGTGATATATATGTCGATTCAGTATTACTGAGATTCCCTGCTTCGGTATTAATTCTTCAGGATAATTCAGTAATACACGGTAGTGTAAAAACAAGCTACCGCACCGGAGGAATATTAGTACTTGGTCAGAATAGTAGTGTAACGGATGGGATTGGAGAAAATGGCTTTAGCCTCGAGAGAGTAGAGGTAGGAGCTGGAGCAAGCAGCCTTGGCGGTGATATATATGCTGGAGCGGTGAAGCTTATGGCTGATGATTCGGTCTTAAAGTTACAGGATAATGCAAAAGTTCATGGCAGTGTAACAACGAAGACTAACGAAAAAGGTGTATTAGTGCTAGGTCAGAATAGCAGCGTTGCGGAGATCGGAGAGAACGGATTGGCTCTTGAGAGAGTAGAGGTAGGAGCTGGAGCAAGCAGCCTTGAAGGTGATATATATGCTGGAACAGTGAAGCTTACGGCTGATGATTCAGTCTTAACGTTACAGGATAATGCAAAAGTGTATGGTAGTGTAACAACCAAGACTAACGAGAAAGGGGTATTGATATTTGGTCAGAATAGTAGTGTTGCAGGGATTGGAGCAAATGGCTTAAGCTTAGAGAGAGTAGAGGTAGGAGCTGGAGCAAGTAGCCTTGGCGGTAATATATATGCTGGAACAGTGAAGCTTACGGCTGATGATTCAGTCTTAACGTTACAGGATAATGCAAAAGTGCATGGTAGTGTAACAACGAAGACTAACGAGAAAGGGGTATTAATACTTGGTCAGAATAGCAGTGTTGCAGGGATTGGAGCAAATGGCTTAAGCTTAGAGAGAGTAGAGGTAGGAGCTGGAGCAAGTAGCCTTGGCGGTGATATATATGTTGGAACAGTGAAGCTTACGGCTGATGATTCGGTCTTAAAGTTACAGGATAATGCAAAAGTGCATGGTAGTGTAACAACCAAGACTAACGAGAAAGGTGTATTGGTGCTTGGTCAGAATAGCAGCGTAACTGATGGGATTGGTGCAAATGGCTTAAGCTTAGAGAGGGTGGAGGTAGGAGCTGGAGGAAGTAGCCTTGGCGGTGATATATATGTTGGAACAGTGAGGCTTACGGCTGATGATTCAGTCTTAACGTTACAGAATAATGCAAAAGTTTATGGAGGTGTAACAACTGCAAATGATGGTAGAGGTAAGTTAATATTTGCAAATGATGGAACAGTTAAGGATAACGTAGGAGAAAATGGGAAAGATTTAGAGGAAGTAGTATTTAAAGGTGTGAATACTATAGAAGGTACAGCTAATGCCAAAACCTTTATCATAGCAAATGCTAATGCTGAAGTTACAGTTATGGGATTAATGACCGGTAACGTAAATTATGAAGCAGATGGCACATTAGCACCTGAAGGTATAACAGGAAACGTAGACTTTAAAGGAACTAACGGAACGTTTAATGTAAATGCCGGTTTTGCAATTGACGGAGCAGTACTTAGCACCGGTGGAGTGGGCGGTATTTTAAGCTTTAAAGGTGATGGTGATGTAAGACAGAATATAGGGGTGGATGCAAAAAATAGCCCGGCTCTTATAATAGTGCAAGGTGATGATACAACAAATGTGTCTCTAGTAGATAATGTATTTGTAGGAGGTATTAATTTTACAAACGGTGGAAAATTACAGCTTAGTAAAAATCTCGCGGCAAAGAATATTGATTTTGGAGCAAAGGGCGGTACTTTAGAGCTTGACGGTAAAGGGCAATATATTTTCAATGCCGTTATAGCAAATGGGCAAACCGGTGTATTAAATGTTTTAACTACCTTAACGGCTACGGATGCAAGCGTTGGTACGCTTAAAACAATAAATATAGGGGATGCTAATGCAGGGCAGAACTTTTTAATTGAAGTAAATAATGGCAATTTAGCTCTGCTGAGTAGTCCAAATAGTAGCATTAACTTCGGCAATGCAAATTCACAATTAACATTAACTGCACCTGTGGATCAAACGGTTACATTTGCTAATAGTTTAAAAGGTGGTGGTATAGTATTTTTAAATGGTAACGGTCATAATTTAGTTATAGACGGTGATAAGGGAGTGACGCTCGGCAGTAAAGGTAACGAGCTTGATGCTTTAAATATCAAGGGAAATGTTACTATTACTAATAATTTAGACACACATAATATTAATCAGTTAAATATTCAAAAAGAAGCAGTATTTACTGATCAAAGTTTAACATCAGCTAAGATTGCAGAGATAAATATCGGTGAATTAGCTGGAGCGGCTACTTATTCTTTAGATGCTGTAAATGGTGATTTTGAGTTAAATACCGGCGGTATGATATTTGTACATGAAGATTCGGCATTAGATCTTAAAAATAGCTCAAATGCTAATGATCATACTATAACACTAACAGGACCTTTGGATTCGGGACATGATAAGTCTGGTATAATAAAGTTAACTACAGGAGATAAAAATTTAATAATAGATAATAATGGTAATGATGATAATACGCTTGGTACAAAAAATCATAGATTAAAAGAATTGGATTTTGTCAGCACCGGTAATGGTACTATAAATTTACAAGCAGAAATACATGTCGAAAATATTATATTAGATATTCACGCTATTACACTTAAAAAAGTAAAGGCGAATATTAGATTTGAAGATGATACAATATACACTGCAACAGGAGATATAGAAGGTGATGTTATAGATTTCCAAGGTAAAGCAGGTATAATTAATATTGCCGATAATATAAAAATTGATAGTAAGGTTACAAGTACTGGCGATATGAATGGTGAGTTGAATTTTGAAGGAGCAGGGGAAGTTACCAAGCTAATTACTAATATAAAAATGTTAAAAGCAGGTAGCGGCAATGTATCTTTAAGTGCAGGCGGTGATTACTCTATCGGTGAGATTCAAGGTAAC
The DNA here is from genome assembly GCA_020404465.1 of Rickettsia endosymbiont of Omalisus fontisbellaquei. Taxonomy (GTDB): domain Bacteria; phylum Pseudomonadota; class Alphaproteobacteria; order Rickettsiales; family Rickettsiaceae; genus Rickettsia. The sequence continues at coordinate 23,642 of DYDV01000029.1, read as the reverse complement.
GGGAATAATAATTTAACTTTTGGTGCTAATTCTAGGCTAACGACAACTTATATTAATAAGACCGGCGGGCAGGCTGTCAATTTAATCTTTAATGACGGTGGTAGTGTTCGTAATGCCGTCGGTTCAAATGCAGCAGTCGGTGATATTATCGTAAAAGCAGGTGAGGTAAATTTTGGCAGTACCGTTAAAAGCGGTAATATTATAGTATCAAACGGTGCAAAAATAGAGGTCAATGATAATATCACTGCCACGGATATTGCAGGTGAAAATGAGAATGATGGTACTTTAAAATTAAACAACAAAGTTCCTATTAATATAACAGGTACTATTGGGAATAATAATAGTTTAGGTACAATAGAAGTAGCCGGTAGAGATGTTACTATTACAGGTGAGTTAAAAGCTCAAAATATTTTATTCTCTAATGCCGCTCAAGATGCAACTCTAACCTTAGGAGCAGCAATCCAAGTTACAAATATTACTACAGCAGGTAATAATATTCATACGTTAGTAGTAACAGATTTTGATACAGGTAATAGTGTTATTGGGGCTGAAGATCATAGGTTAAAAGCAATAGAATTAATAGGAAACGGTTTAATTACGGTAAATACTAAGAATTTTTATTCAGATGTAACTACTGTGAATAATGGACAAGGTAATGTAAAACTTAATATAGAGGGTGGTACTACTTATAGTTTAGGAAGTAAAAATAACAGTTTAGCTAGTATACAGGTTAGTGAGAATAGCACTATTAAAGGCGATGTATATTCTAAAGAGATTAATATCGATGCAGGTAAGAATATAGATTTTGAACGAGGTAATAATAATAGAAATGCTAAAAACATAATTATACGGGATGTTTTGGTAGATAGAGATCTCCTTCCTCGTTCGCTTCAGCTATTTAGTTATGTAACCGATATTAAAGCAGATAAGCTGAATTTTGCAGATGCTGCTTCTTCTGTGCATTTTAAAGATGCGGTTTTAGTAAATGCTGAGATTGATGGCGGCGGTGATATAAAATTTGATGAAAATGTTTGGTTAAAAGAAGAAATTAAAAATATAGGGCGATTAGAGTTTGCTTCTGAGAAATTTGCTGTCCTTGAGAAAAATATTAAAGCAGCTAATTTAGTAGTAAATAAAGCAAATATAGTACTGTTGGATAATTTAGGAATAGATGCAGATTCACAATTTACGGATAGTGTTTTAGATTTAGCTAATTATGAATTAAAACATACCGGAAATGTTACATATAACGGTACTCTTGAGATTATTACATATTTTGATACGACATTGCAATCAGGCGGGCATATATTAGTCGGTAACGGGGCTAATGTTGATATGTCACCTCTAGATAAACTAGTTATTAAAGTTAAATCACGTTCTGATATTACTAAAATCACTCCTGATACTAAGCACGAAGTAATATTAAAAGAAGCAGGTGGAAATTTTATTCCCGTTGCTCATGCTAAAACTACCGTGGATACAAGCGGTGAATTAAACAGATTGATAAGATGGGTAAGATGGACAAGTGATGAGAATGGAGTCGTATTGCTAAATAATAATGATGATGACGGTGGTGGAGGAAATCCGGGAAACCCTGATCCCGGTGACGGTGATAACGGAGGAGGTAATCCCGGTAATCCTAACCCGGGTGACGGCGGAGGCGGACTGATACCTATTTTTGATCCAAAACCGATCAAAGATGAGGTTACCGGTCCTATAGCTCCCGGTCTTATAGACCAATTAATCGGTATCGGCATTGGTAATGATAGTGATGCAGGTAAAGCATTGAATAATTTAGGATCGACAAAAAATGTTTCAGAAACTTTAAATCGTTTAGGAGGAAGAACAGATGTGAGGGAAGTGAGTGAGGGGTTTGGAGAGTTTAATAGAGGAGAAATAGAGGATATATTAACTGATATTTCGGTAAATATGGATAGTTTTGTTTCTTCAGGTGTCAATACTAGACTAGATGAGGTAAATAATAAGGATGAAAGTACCCGTACTAACCAAGCGGCAATAGCTGCCGGTGATGAAGATAATATTGGTACGGGTATTTGGGGCGTTCCTTTTTACGGTAAGGCTACGCAAAAATCTCGTAATGATGGAGCAAGCGGGTATAAGTCTAAATCTCAAGGAGGAATAATAGGTTTTGATTATGCTTTAAGTGACAGAGTAATAGTTGGAGCTGCCTATACTAGAGCTGATAGTAAATTACGCCATCAAGATTATAAAATCGGTGATAGGACTAAAGCTATAAGCGATATATACTCTATCTATGGGCTTTATAATTGCGAGACAAGTAATTTCTTTGTTGAGGCTATAGGCTCATACGGTAGAAGTAGAATTAAGAATTATGAAAAACGTAAGGTTTATACAGGTGATCAAACTGCAATCGGTAAGTTTAATAACACTTCTTATAGCGGTGAATTACTTGGCGGTTATAATTATTTAATATCTAACCTCATGGCTATAACACCGATGATCGGAACTCGTTATGCTACATTTAAAAATAATAGTTACAAAGAAACAGGTACTACTTTCCAAAATTTATCCGTTAGAAAAAAATCATATGATAGATTTGAAGGCATAGCGGGGTTAAAAGGCATAACTAATTTCTTTGTAAGAGACGTAAAAATAAAACCGGAATTACACGGTTTCGTAAGTTACGATTTTAAAGGAAAATTACCAAATATTGAAGCTCGCCTAGACGGTATAGATGAGCCGCTTACAACAGTCAGATTTAAACCTACAAAACTAAATTATAATTTAGGTGGTGGAATTTCTACTCAATATAATAGGATGGAGTTCGGTATTAGATATAATTTGTCCCTTGCGAAGAAATATATAGCTAACCAAGGTTCTCTTAGACTTAAAGTGAATCTGTAAATCTATTTATTTCTATGTCATTCCTGCAAAAGCAGGAATGACACAGAACCATGCAATAAAGCCATCGTAACATGATTCAAGAGAATATTTTTTCTAAAGTCTTAAAAACTAAATTTATAGTTTCATTATCCAAAATCCCAAGTTTTTTTATAATTCTAGATTTGTCTATAGTACGAATTTGGTCAAGTACAATATTTCCTTTTTTATCATCAAAAGTAACCGGAACACGAGTTGGATAGTTTTTAATTTTACTCGTCATAGGGGCAACGATAAGAGTGTTAATATATTTATTCATTTCATTAGGGGAAATAACAACACAAGGTCTTGTTTTATTTATTTCTGTTCCTTTAGTCGGATCAAGAGAGATAAGTAATATATCGAATCTGTTAATATTTACCATTCCCATCCTTCTGTATCTAAATCTATATAATCTTCATCTAAGAGTTGATCATCTTTCTTTTTAGCCATAGTTTTAAAACTTTCTTCCCATCCTTCTCGTATATTTTCATAAGGAGTTATTATAAGAGAATGATTTTTTACCGTTAAGTTTACAGTACTTTTTATTTTACATTGTTCAAGAAAGGCTTTAGGAATCCGTAAGCCTTTTGAATTACCGATTTTAATAATTTCCGCATGCATATTTATTACTAATCCAAATATCTTGATATATTGTAATTACTTTGTATATACATGTCAAACAAATTTTCTACAATCCCGCTTTATTTTGGAAAGTAATTTCTACAGGGGATAAGTTACCGGCTTTAAAATATACTTTTTTACCTTTTAATTTTTTAGCTACGGGAATGATATTAAAATTCTTTTTGAGTAAAATAAAATTTTCGTGTTGAAGATGAGAGCGAACTAAGTTTTGTGTTGTAAATTCCCCTCTTACTATTTCACTAATTTTGTAAGTATTGGTATCTAGCTTTTCCCATCTTTTGAATTTTATAATTTCTAGACCAAAGGCCGCGAAATTCCAATCATTATTAACTAGTGTTTCAAAATTTTTACAGTTAATAGTAAGATAATCTGAAGCAAAACTAACAACGCTTCCTATAAAAGTCTGGTTAGTTAAATTTGCTATTTTAGCGTAATCATTTCCATCTGTAGATACATATAAAGCTTCATTAATATTACTCTGTAAGTAAACGGCTAAATAAGGCTGGTCATTTCCATCCACTACATTAAAAGGTAGATCAAGAATAACGCATTTAACTTGTTCATTTATGGTTTTCTCAAAACCGGATAAGATATTTGCAGCAGGCAAATAATAAGAAGATAAATTATCTATAACACCTGTAACATAGGAGGTTAGAGAAAGTAGTTGTATATTTACTATTCTAATTTGGTATTTAAGTTTGTTATAATGAAGTATTAGGAAATCCCCTGGCTTAAACCCATAAAAAATTGTCGGTATTAAGAATTTAATTACCTTACTTTCAATGGAAGCATTTTTTAAGATTAATCCTCCTATCTTCTCTATTTCGGGTAGCGATAAGATAATAGGGATTTTAACGCTAAGGGTGGGACTATTTGAACCTGATTCATTACTTACATAACAATAGGAATTATCGTAATTATTAAACCTGTCGATAAAGTTAATACTAAGCTTGCTAATAATATTTTCTTCAGGTATTTCTGTTTGCTTTAAATAGCTATTATCGCTCAGCTTTATTAAGCTCTCACTGCTTAGATGCTCTAAATTACCGGCTCCTCGTTTCAGAAATCTAATTTTTTCGTAATCGCTTGCTATTATATCAAAAAAATAAAATATTCTTAGAGAATTAATAACATCTATCGTAGATAAAACTTTATTCAAAATAAAACCGTCTACCACTTCATCAATAGTAGAAATGTCGATTTTTTGTAGGTCAATACCGCTTCTAGCAGATAGCTCAAGAATTATCTCGGCAAGACTACAAGAGCCGAATTTGCCGTTAACCCAATGTCCTTTTTCCCATAAATGATTATCGCTCCAAATATTCCCATGCGGCCATGCAGGATAGGGGCGTGCATCCCAAGTCCATAAGAACATCTCTTCTATATATTCTTGCGTTTGCCAATATTCTATGAAGCCTTTAATAGCCGTGCGTTGTACTGAGAAATCCGTACCTGCCGAGGAATATTTAGGACTACCGCCATCCCTGCATTTAGGATCAAAGAATATGTTTGGCTGGTTTGGAGCTTTATCTATTGATGGAAAGCCAAACTCGGTAAACCAAATCTTTTTCATTTTCGGCTCCCAGGCTGTCCTATTCCCGTCAGGGTTATAATGATGATTTTCCCACCAATAACCTACATTCTTCCAAGCATAAGCAGCAGATAGAGGCTGTTTATTACCGTTGCCATCTAAATAATAATCATATCCTTCGCCAGTGTGGCAACCTTTTATAATTTCTTCTTTAGTTATCTGAGAGCTTAAAGAACTAGTTAACGGAAAATAAGCATCTATTCCAACAAAATCGATATAAGGGGAGGCAAATAAAGGATCTAAATTATACCACCCGCCGCTAGTGTGATGATATTCTGACCAATCAGCTGCGTAGGTAACTTGTACATTACTTCCTACTATTTCTTTTACTAAACGAGCAAGACTGCAAAGCTCGGTCACTGCTGGAAAATTGTTTGCAGAGTCCTTTATAGAAGTTATGCTAATCAGTTCCGAGCCGATTATAAAGGCATCAACATAATCTTTAACAAGTTTTGCATAGTGAAGAATGAAATTATTATAGCCGTCCGCTTTATGAAAAAAATTACTTACTGCATTTGCAGAACCTGTTACATGCCCACGCCATGGTTTACCTGATAAATCCATGAAAAACATTGGATAAAACATAATTTTCAAATTACGTCTTTTAAGCTCTATTAGGTAACGTACTAAACTAGCATCATTAACCGTGCCGCCGTAATGAGGATTGTCACGCTCATCTTTAGAGATAATTTTAGCATTCTGTCTATTATAACGACCGACTTGCCAAGTACATGAATATGAGGTTAAAGGGTCGTTAAACTCTATAGCCGGTTTTATGCTGCAATAGCTTATGTCCAAACTATCGCCGAACCAAGAAACTACAGGTGCTATCCATTTAATATTAGGGCAGGTGTTTTGTAGCTGATTGAGACTAAATATGCTATCCGCAATATTATAATGATTATGAGAGTTAATAGCCTCGTGGCTTATTACGCCGCCGTAAGAACTTCCTAAAGTTTTATATTGTACTTCCGTATCGTAAACAAATTCACCTGATCCCGGGATCATATTAATGCTACTGATTAAATTTTCAACTTTTGCATAATTATTCGGTAAATAAATATTTGGTTTTCTTGTTACCTCAAATGAGAAACTTGGAATAATATTGCCAAAATCTTCTAAAGGTAACTCCTCAAAAACTATATAGCTAAGCGATCTAAAAGCAGGAGTTTTACCGCTGCCTAAGTGTTTTTCAATTAAAGGATCAGGTAATTGCGTTTCTGAACCTTTATATAATCTAAAATTATACTTACCTAAATTTATTGCCTCATCACCAGCCCATACTCTATTAATTTCGGTAATCTCTCCCTCACAAATACTAATTGCAAAGGAAAAGAAATAGCTATATTCAGTAAAATTAGTAACGGATTTTAAGTTATGAAAATAAGGAAAATATTCTTTATGACGGGTACTATTTGCTACTTCTTTAATTTGGTCTGCCCAAATTATTTTACCGTTAACTCTTGCAGTACCGAAAATTAGCGGTATAGGTTCGCCGTAACTCGCTGTGGTATATTTAAAGCTTTCTTTGAAATTTTTAATATTGTCGTATTCTGCTGGCTCATGATTTAGTTGATCTAAATACTCACCAAGCATTTTACCGGCAAATCTTCCTATGCTTGAAAATATACCACCGCCAAACGCATTTCCTATGCCGCCGCCAAGCGAGCTAAAAAAACTTCCAAACATATTTACCGTATTATAAGTTAATATGGATTGATATTAGCATTGTGATATGGTAACACTAATATATACTCGTTTAATTTGAAAAATTGGCTGCGTCGTTCTACAAGTACTGCGGTGCTCACGTATTAAGTATACGCTCCGCTCCTCGTCTTGTGAACTTCTTGCTCTTTTCCAAATTAAACTTCGTCTATCGTACGCAACAAACAAATATTTTAAAATATGATCACTTCTAAACAGCTCTTGTTTATCTTAATATTATTCATATCTTTTATAGCTCGTGCAGAGATTATAGAAATAGATAGTTTAAATAAAATAAAACAAGATTTTAAAGAAAATTATAATAAAAATTATGCCCCTCAGGATTTATTAGTAGTAACGGCTTTAGATGAATTTTTGTTTAAGTCTTTAGTTCCTACCGGTGGACAAATTGATAAAGATATTTATCTTACACTAACTCCTCTTTTACGTAATATTAATAAAAATCCAAAAGCTATTTATATAGATCAATTGATTTTAACTAATGATAGTTATAAGAAAGAATTACAAGAATCTGATTTTCCAAATTTTGTAAATGAAATAAGTAATAGTAAAATCCCTATAATAGCAGTAAATGATGGCTTTACCGGTAATTTTAATAATATTCCTAAATTTGAAATATGGTTTGCCGATTATTTAAAGAAAAATTTCAATATTGATTTTTCAAATAGTTTTCCAAACAATAATTATGTTATTTTTAACAATTTAGACAGTTTTGCTAATACTTATCCGGTATTTTATAAAGGCATATTGACTGGTAATAACATACCGGAAGCAGAAATAATTTTTAAATTCCTTATTCAAATAAGATTTATGCCTAAAGCTTTTATAATGATTAGCAGCAATATAGAATTATTAAAATCAATGGAATTTCAACTTAATAGTTATAGTTCTAATATATTATTTATTGGTTATCATTATAATAATAGCAATACTGAAGGAAATCAAAATGTAGCAAATTATACTAAACTAATTAATGATTTAATACCTCAAATAAATAAAGTAAAAAGAAATAATCCACCTTTAAAGAATAATAATGCAAAAGGTAAAAATCCTTATGACAAAAGTGAATAAAGTTTTATTGAGTTTACTTTGCTTAGTTATTTCGTGTGTAAGTTATGGTCAAATTATTCCTACTTACTCCGTAGATTCGGTAACAATGAAAAATTTATTACCGAAGATGGATGCAGACACGCTGGTACTTGTAAATATAGATAATACTATTATAACACCGAAATCCAAATTATTTCGATACCAAGATAATTCTTATATAAATTTTACTAAATATTTATATAGTCTTGCAGTGGCTAATTCATCAGTTAATAAAACCATTGCACAATTGATAGAGCAACGTCAAATGATGCTTGTTGAATCTAAATGGGTAGATTTAATTAATAAGATGAAACAGCAAGGTGCAACGGTTTTAGGTCTTCAGGAAATAACTTCCCCATGTAATTTAATTGAAAATTATGAAGGATGGTTATATACCTTACTTTACGGACTTAATATTAATTTTACTAATAAAGTTAATGATAAAGATGTATTTAGATTTAATCCAAGTGATGCTGGAGCTCCTATTTTTTATTTAGGTATAATATTTACTGGTAATATAAATAAAGTAAAAACTCTTATAGAGTTCTTAAAAATTATACCAAAGCAACCTACAAAAATAGTAATTTTTGCAAATAATAAAAAAGATTTAGAAAATATGGACTCTTATTTAAGAATGGTTGATATAGAATATTACGGGATTGAGTATTTAGGGTGGCAAATGTTACCGGGGTCACCTGATCATCAAATTGCTGAGTTGCAGCAATCTACACTTCTAAATACCGGTCAGTGGCTAGAGGATGACGTAGCCGCAAAAATGTTAAACATTCCCGATAGCAAATTACATAAGTAATATTTTATTGAGAAAATCTTTGTTGCTGAGCTGCTGATGTCATTCCTGCGAAAGCAGGAATCCAAAAAAAAAGCATACATACAGCAAATTTTTAAAATTAAAAGCTCGATTTATCTCGCTTTATGCTGGATTTCTGCTTTCGCAGGAATGACATCGAACATCTGTAATAATTCGCTATTCGCATTTAATAAATAATATGAATAATAACTTAATAGCTGCTTTAAAAGATTTAATTATTAATACCGGTAAGATTGCATTAGATATAAAAAAATCAGGAATATTAGTTGATACTAAATCAGATGGTTCTTTCGTTACTAATGCTGATAAGGAAATTAGTAAAGTAATTTATCAGGCTTTACAAGTCTTAACCCCTCAAATAGCTATAGTATGTGAAGAGCAGCCGCTACCTATATTAAATAGTGATACTTTTTGGTTAATCGATCCTATTGATGGGACGCGGAGCTATGTAAACGGCAAAAGTACATATACGGTAAATATAGGGCTTATTGAAAACGGTCTTCCGACTATCGGCTTGATATATCATCCTGAAACAGCAAAGCTATATTATACCGATGTAAACGGTCGTTTAAAAATTGAACAGAATTCTAGAGAAATATTTGTTAATCCTGAACCTAAACATGAGAACTTTAATGCCGTAATAGGCTTTTATAATTCAAATGAAGCTACTAAAGAATTTTTAAGTAAATATTCATTTGGTAAAATAAATGCAATAGGTAGTTCAATTAAACTATGCTTAATTGCTGAAGGTGAAGCCGATATATACCCTAAATTTGGTCAAACTATGGAGTGGGACATAGCGGCAGGTCATGCTTTAATTAAAGCCGGCGGCGGTAATATTTTAGGTTCCGATGGAAAAGAAGTTACTTACGGTAAAGAAAATTTCGCTAATCCTAATTTTTTCGCCTGTAGTAAATATTGGTTGGAAAAGGAGGATGAGTTGCATGCCCCTAATGTCATTCCTGCGAAAGCAGGAATCTAGAAAAAATAAACCTTAGTATAAAATAAACATGTAAAAAACAACTTTTTTATATGTTTTACTGGATTCCCGCTGCTGCGGGAATGACATCCTAAAGTTTGTATAGCTTATTGTGTTCAATGACATTTAGTTAATTAAATATTAATTTATTAACTCTCCCTTGACTTCTATATTAAAATTCTATATAATGCACTAATAAGTTAATGCACAGAGTAATTAATTTATTAAATATTAAAAGGGGATTTTTTATGTACGATATTTTAATTGATACCAAAGAAGCAGTATTAGCGTTCTTAGATAGCACAGATTTAAGTGCTGAATATACTCCAACAACTCCAAAAGAATTTAATTTATTAGATTCAGGAGAACTATTTACTTCTGCAGAATTAGCAACTCCAACAACTATACCTTCAGACGATAGTTTTACTGTAATATATAACACGGCAGTAAAATTAGTAAGTTCAATAGTGGGATATGTATGTAGTTTCTTTTGGGGCAGCAAATAATTTGTAGACGAACGTCATTGCGAGAAGACGCCATAGGCGTCGACGAAGCAATCTCAGGCAAAATTCCTGAGATTGCCACGCTCCTTTCAGTCGCTCGCAATGACGAAGAAGCCACAACCCACATTAAACCAACTTCTTCAACTCATAAATCAACTCAAGTGCTTCTTTAGGGGATAGTTTATCAGGATCGATAGTTCTAAATTTTTCATCTAATTGGCTGCTTATAGTAGTTTTATTAGGCTCAAGATTGAATAAACTCAAATTATTTGATTCAGTAGATAAGATATTTTTTCCTTTACCGGTAGAAGTTTTCTCAAATTTGAGCAGAATCTGCTCAGCTCTATTTATAACACTTGCAGGGAGTCCAGCGAGTGCTGCAACATGAATACCGTAAGACCTATCTGCTGCACCTGATATGATATTATGCAAAAACAGTATATCCTTACCTGATTCCTCAATAGCAATAGTATAATTTTGCAAAGCCGGCAGGAAATTACTCATAACGGTTAGCTCATGATAATGAGTCGCAAACAAACAGCGACATTTCAGTTTATCATGGATATATTCAAGCACCGACCATGCTATAGATACACCGTCATAAGTAGAAGTGCCTCTGCCTACCTCATCAAGTATGATTAGTGAGTTTTTTGTAGATTGTGCCAAAATAGCCGAAGTTTCAAGCATCTCTGCCATAAAGGTTGATTGTCCTTTAATTAAGTCATCGGCAGCACCTATTCGGCTAAATATTTTATCAATTACTCCTATTTTGGCACTTTTAGCTGGTACAAACGAACCTATTTGAGCAATGATTGCGATAATGGCATTTTGACGTAAAAAAGTACTTTTACCTGCCATATTAGGACCGGTAATTAACCAGATACGCTCAGCTTCAGATAAATGACAGTCATTATATACAAAGCTTTTGCTAGTCTTTAGTAAAGCTTCCTCTACTACCGGATGACGTCCCTTAACAATATCAAAGCTTAAATCATCGGTAAATTCAGGCTTAACATAATCATATTCATCAGCGATATAAGCAAAATTACAAAATACATCAAGCCCACTTAAAGAACTTGCAAGCATTCGTAAATAGGCGGCCTTTTCGATTACTTGGCTACAAATATTCGCGTATAATTCTTTCTCTAAACTTATTGCTAAAGTCTTAGCGTTGACTAGCTCACTTTCAAGCTTTTGTAATTCGGTAGTAGTATAACGCGCACTGTTGACTGTTGTTTGACGGTGAATAAATTTAGAATCGGTAATTTTATTAACATTTTTAGCGGTGATATCGATAAAAAGTCCTATAACATTATTATGAGAGATTTTTAAACTGTCTATGCCCGTTTCTTTGCGATATTGATCTTTTAGCTTTTCAATATGTAATTTCCCGTTATTAATTAAATCATGTAATTGTGCTACTTTCGGATGATATTCATGTTTTATTATACCTCCGTCATTTAAATTATTCGGTGCATCTTCTCGTATTGTTTCGTCTATTAAATTATATAATTCTTCATTGCCTGATAGCGGCTTAATAATTTTTTCAATAAAATCAGGTAAATTAAAACCGTAAGCATCAAAAAATACTCCTTTAATAATCGTCGCCGTTTCTAAAGTATATTTGATACTAAGTAAATCACGACCTGAACTTCTGTTCATTGTAATACGAGTTAAGCAGCGTTCTATATCACTAGTTTTTTTAAGAAATCCTCTAGCTTTTGAAACTATTTCCGGATTAGAATAAAAGAAGTCGGTAATATTTAAACGGTGATTTATTTTTTGTATATCGGTTAAAGGACCTGAAAGAAAATTATATAGTAAGCGTCCACCTTGTTTGGTAACCGTATGATTAATCGTACTTAGTAAACTTCCTTTCAGGCCCCCTTGTGAGTTTGTTACGATTTCAAGATTGCGTCTAGTTGCAAAATCAATAGTCATATAGCTATGAAAATTGATAATTCGAGGGATAGGTAAATGAGGGATATTTTGCTTTTGCGTTAACGTTAAATATTCTAAAATGCTACCTATGGCACAAATTTGACCGCTAGATACCTCACCAATCCCTTTAATATCTTTCATTTTGTAAAAATCTAGAATAATTTTCTCACATTTATTAATTGCAAAAAAACTATCAACTTGATAAGTAATACGAAAATTTAGTTGTTTGAAGATATTATTTGCAAGATCAGAAGACCTTAAATTTTCACTAAGTAAAATCTCCCGAGGCTTTAGGCGAGCAAGCTCATTAAGAATCTCTAATGTAGGCACATTAACTACAAAAATTTCGGAAGTAGAAAGATCAACATAACAAAGTGCAGAAATATCTTTATTTTTGGGTATTACAAGACTTGCTAAATAATTAGGCTCAGCTGAAGCAATTAAATTTTCTTCAATTATAGTGCCGGGGGTTATTATACGTATAACTTCTCTATTAACTACCGCTTTGTAACCGCCTCTATTTTTTGCTTCTTCAGGAGTTTCAAGCTGATCACAAATAGCAACCTTATAGTTTTCTTCAATTAATTTAGTTAAATAATTCTCAAGTGCATGATGAGGCACACCGCACATGGCAATTTCTTCTTCACCGTTTTTACCTCTTTTTGTTAGAGCTATGCCAAGTACATTACTTGCTAGAATTGCATCTTCATAGAACATTTCATAAAAATCACCCATTCTAAATAGTAGTAAACAATCTAAATGAGCAAATTTAATATCTAAATATTGCTGCATCATTTTCGTTGCAACATCGTAATTATATTTTTGTTTAAATTCTTGAAGATTCATATTAAGCAGCATCATTCATATTATGGTTTATCAAAATATATAGGAATGTATCATTAAGTTAAATATATATTTTTAGGGAAAATTAATTGTAATGGCTGCATTATTAAATTATTTCTGCTATTATTAATTTATACTGAAAATATTTAAATTAGAACATTATGAAAACACAGCTTGTAGCTCTCACTAATAGAGGACAAATGACAATTCCAAGTTATATTAGAGAAAAATTAAATTTATCTACAGGAAGTAAACTAGAGTTAATAGTACAAGATAATTCTTTTATGGTAATACCTATAAATAAATCAGTTAAAAACTTGAAACATATTTTACCAAAACCTAAAAATACTCTAACTATAAATGAAATGAATGAAATTATTAAAGGTTCATATGAGGATTCTGCGATCAAGTCCTCAACAGCACAAACGTTGTTGTTAGCCTGATTATAAAAGCAGTAGATGTCATTCCTGCGAAAGCAGGAATCCATAAACTAAAAAATAAAGATGTATTGGGTATATATATTATGCTCTAATAAGCAGGGTACTTTATATATTGGTATTACTAATAATATAATACGTCGTGCTTATGAACATAAACAAAAAATAATAAAAGGTTTTACCTCAAAATATAATATTATAAAGCTTGTTTATACAGAAAAATTTACTGATATTAAAGAAGCACTTACTAGAGAAAAGAACTTAAAAAAGTGGAAACGTAGTTGGAAAATAGAACAGATAGAAAAAACTAATCCTGAATGGAAAGATTTAATTGAATAGTTCTATGGATTCCTGCTTTCGCAGGAATGACATCATGAATGTTTGTGCAACAACTTTTTAGAAATCTTCACAGTACCTAATAGTTTATAAAATTACTTTATCTTTGATAAGCGAGTGCTATGTCTACCGCCTTCAAATTTAGTGGTTAAAAACTTATCTATAATATCAAATACTATTTTGTGATCTATGGTTTTTGCTCCCAATATTAAAATATTAGCGTCATTATGAGCTTTAGCATTTTCGGTAGTTAATATATCGTTACACAAAGCAGCTCTTATTTCTGAGCTACGATTAGCAGCTATAGACATACCAATTCCCGTATCACTAATTAAAATACCGATAGGTGCTAATTTTTCAATAATAATATCTACTACTTTCTTAGCATAATCAGGATAATCAACGGTTTGTGTATTATTTGTTCCGCAGTTATAAATCTTTAGAGATTTCTGTTCTAAATAATTGATAATTTTAGACTTTAGCTCATAACCTGAATGATCACTAGCTATAACAATATCGTAATTTTTCATAATTAATTTTTTTGATGGAAAATAATGATAAGAATTATATAATAAGCATAATCTATTAGCTAATATAAATAATAATTTTGTTGAATATATGAAATATCCTGTTGCACTTAGTACTATTATATGTTTTTGTTTAGTTGCTTGCGTTGATCAGCCACCTGCTCCAATTGAGTATAAAATAGGGGCTATTACTGCAAATAATAATTCTACCGGACTAGACCACGATGAGGGGCTGATAGTTCAAAGAACTATGGAAGATACTCCCACATCAGAAAAAGTTAGCGGTATACTCGAAGAACCAAAAGCAGAAATTATAGAAGATGATAATGATGCTATTGAGATCCCTACATCTAGTCATGAAGACGAAGATGAAGAGGTGACAGAACAATTAAACTTTGCAAAGCCGTTAAACGGGGTAGTTATTACTGAGTTTAAAGCCGGAAAAAATAAAGGGATAGATATTGCGGCTAAAGAATATAGCGAAGTTAAATCGATAGCTGCAGGAACAGTAATATATTCAGGTTTTAACAAACAATTCGGTAATTTAGTAATAGTTAAATTAGATAAAGATGATTTAGAAGTAGCATATGCAAGTTTAGACGATTTATTACTTAAAAAAGGTGATAAAGTTGCTAGAAATAATGTTATCGGACATGTAGAACATAAGTTATATTTTGCGATGCGTAAAAACAAAGTTGCAGTTGATCCTAGTAAGTATATAGAATTTTAAATGGAAGATTTTATTACTCTTACCAAATACGGTGAACCTCAAAATGTTATAGTAAGGAGGAGTAGCAAAGCTAAAAATATAGCCATTCGAATTACGCCCAAAGGAGTAGAGCTTGTATTGCCTCTTAAGGCAAAAGCTGAAAAAGGTCATAATTTTCTGTTAAGTAAAGAATACTGGATTAGGCAAAAATTACGCCGTAATGTAACCGAGATCCCAAAGGATGAAGATAAGATTTCTATTTTGGGTAAATCTTATGAAATAATACATATTGATTCGTCTAAAAATCAGATAAAACTAAATGATTCTACGTTAGAAGTGTATTGCAGTACAGCACTAAAAAAACTTAGTATAGAAGTATTTCTTAAAAAGAAATTATTAGCAGAAATAAAAATAATAGTAGAGAACATATCCAAAAAACATAATTTGACTTATTCCAATATTAGAATAATGAAAAATGTTAGTCGTTGGGGGAGTTGCTGTAGTAAAGGGAATCTTGCTTTTAATTGGCGAATAGTTTTTGCCCCCTTTGAAGTACTGAAATATCTTATAGCTCATGAAATGGCACACTTAAAAGAAATGAACCATAGCAAAAATTTTTGGCAGCTAGTTGAGGATATATATCCTCAGTACCAACCAGCAAAATTATGGTTAAAAAGAAACGGTAAAAATTTATATAGTTATTTGTCATAACTTTATGTCATTCCTGCAGAAGTGTATGGGTGTCAACTTAAGGATCGATGTCATTCCCGCGAAAGCGGGAATCCAATACTTTAAAGCTTTTTAAAAGTTCGATTTATCTCGCTTTACTTTGGATTCCTGCTTTCGCAGGAATGACATAAAACGAGCCATGCAACAACGTGGGAATGACATCGAAAAGGTTAATTTAAAGAAAAACATAAAGGATAAATAGAATGCACAACACTACAAAAAGAGCAACAGTTCCGGCACTAGAAGAAATCTTATACGAGCCTATAAAAGTGTTGGATCACGGCTTTATTAGAGTTATCGATTATATGGGAGATGATAGTGCTATAGTACAAGCAGCACGCGTATCTTACGGTAAGGGTACGAAACAATTAAACCAAGATAAAGGGCTGATAAACTACTTGCTTCGTCATTATCATACTACTCCTTTTGAGATGTGTGACATCAAATTTCACATTAAACTACCGATATTTATTGCAAGACAATGGATTAGGCATAGAACAGCTAGTGTTAATGAATATTCGGCAAGATACTCTATTTTAGGAAATGAATTTTATTTGCCCGAACCGGCAAATATTGCTTCCCAATCTGCCGTAAATAAACAATGTAGGGAAGGGGATAGCTTACCGAAAGAAGTGGCTGAAAAGGTCCTTGCAATTTTAGAAGAAGATGCTAAGCAGTGTTACGGGCATTATAAGGAGCTGATGAATGCCGATGAAGAGGGTAATATTATAGATGAGAATACTACAGGGATAGCAAGAGAGCTTGCCCGTATGAATTTAACTTTAAATTATTATACTGAATGGTACTGGAAAATTAATTTACATAATTTACTTCATTTCTTAAGATTGCGAGCCGACCCTCACGCACAATATGAAATTAGAGTTTATGCCGAAAAAATGCTTGAGATAGTCAAAGCTTGGGTTCCTTTTACCTATGAAGCTTTTGAGGAATATCGTTTGCAGGGAGCAAATATTTCACGTAAAGGTTTGGACGTAATTAAAAGAATGATAAACGGTGAAAAAGTGACTCATGAGACTAGCGGTATGACTAAAAGAGAATGGGAAGAATTGATGAAGATTTTTGGTTAATGGATACTCGATGAACTTGAAAAATTGGCTACGTCGTCTTTGTAAGTCCTCAGATGCTCACGTATTAAGTATACGCTCCGCTCTTCGGCTTACAGACTCCTTGCTCTTTTCCAAGTTGATCTTCGTATCCCAATTCTTCATTTCGCAGGAATGACATAAAGTACCATTACTATAACGGAATTTGATAAAAGGAGTATTTTGAGTGAGAAATATTATATATTTTATACTATCACTATTATTTAGCTTTACCGGCTATGCACTTGAAACAATAAATATTGAGCATGGGCGAGCTGATCCCACACCTATAGCAGTAAATAAATTTGATGCCGATAGTTCTGTCGATGACGCAGTAAGTTACGATGTGGTTAAAGTTATCTCTAATGATTTGAAGCTTTCGGGATTATTTCGTCCTATTTCTTCTGCCTCTTTTATAGAAGAGAAGACAGGGATAGAATATAAGCCGCTTTTTGCTGCGTGGCGTCAAATTAATGCTAGTCTTTTAGTAAACGGTGAAGTTAAAAAGCTTGAAGACGGTAAGCTTAAAATTAGTTTTATATTATGGGATACGTTGCTTGAAAAACAGCTTGCCGGTGAAATTTTTGAAGTACCGGAAAATCTATGGCGAAGAGCAGCACATAAAATTGCCGATAAAATTTATGAAAAAATTACTGGTGATTTCGGTTATTTTGACAGTAAAATAGTATATGTGTCAGAAAGTACTTCTTTGCCGAAAATAAAAAGAATTGCTTTGATGGATTATGACGGGGCTAATAATAAATACCTTACTAATGGAAAGTCACTAGTATTAACACCAAGATTTGCTCGTTCAGCGGATAAGATTTTTTATGTTTCATACGCAACTAAAAGAAGAGCACTTGTTTATGAAAAAGACTTAAAAACAGGCAAAGAAAGTGTAGTAGGCGATTTTGCCGGTATATCTTTTGCTCCTAGATTTTCACCAGATGGCAAAAAAGCCGTAATGTCGATAGCCAAAAACGGTTCAACTCATATTTATGAAATTAATCTTGCTACCAAACGACTTCATAAATTAACTGATGGTTTTGGTATTAATACCTCTCCTAGCTATTCACCGGACGGTAAAAAAATTGTGTTTAATTCCGATAGAAGCGGTGTTCCTCAATTATATATCATGAGTTCAGATGGGGGTAATGTAGAGCGTATTAGTTTTGGTGGAGGTTCTTACACTGCTCCTAGCTGGTCGCCTCGAGGAGACTATATAGCATTTACTAAGAGTATTAAAGGAGCTGAAGGAAAAACCTTTAACATCGGAATTATGAAAGCATGTTCACAAGAAGGCGAAAATAGCGAAAGGATAATAACAAGCGGGTATTTAGTCGAAAGCCCTTGCTGGTCACCTAATGGACGAGTTATTATGTATGCTAAAGGTTGGCCATCAAGAGCTAAAGCTCCTGGAAAAAACAAAATTTTTGCAATTGATCTAACAGGTCATAATGAAAGAGAAATTATAACACCGGCGGATGCTTCCGATCCTGAATGGTCAGGTGTGCTGAATTGATTTTTTGTCATTATCGTCATTGCGAGCGACTGCAAGGAGCGTGGCAATCTTATCAAATATCCTGAGATTGCTTCGTCAATTACTTCGTAATTTCCTCGCAATGACGATTAAGAATGTTAAGCTACTTGACTACTATGGTTTAAAATAAACTTTCTTATTTTTTCAAAAGCCGTATTCTCTATTTGTCTAATGCGTTCTTTAGAAATATTATACTCATTGCTTAGAATATCTAGAGTTTTAGGAGTATCTGTTAATTTACGCTCTGTTAAAATACGGAGTTCTCTATCGTTTAAAACTTTCATAGCATTTGTTAGTAACTTCTTTTTACTAGTAGAATCTTGCCTACTAATAGCCATAGCCTCAGGACTTGGGCGTGATTCAGGTAGCAGCTCTATTAACTCTCCTGATTCTGCATCGTCACTATTTATAGCGTTATTTAGCGATAAGTCAGGACCTGAAATTCTACTATTCATCTCGGAAACTTCATTAACCGAAACACCGAGTTCATCCGCTATTTGGACAAAATCATCAGCCGTAATAGCCCTTGAGTATAAATTAGTAATTTTACGCTTAATTTTGTTAAGGCTAAAGAATAATTTTTTTTGTGCAGCCGTTGTTCCCATTTTTACTAATGACCAAGATTTTAATATATATTCTTGGATAGCGGCTTTAATCCACCACATAGCATATGTTGATAGGCGAAAACCAAGTTCAGGATTGAATTTTTTTACTGCCTGCATTAAACCTATATTACCTTCTGAAACTAGTTCAGTAACAGGAAGACCATAAGTTCTATAACCGCTTGCGATTTTTGCAACAAGCTTAAGATGGCTAGTTACTAATTTATGTGCAGCTTCTAAATCATTTTCTTCTAAATAGGATTTAGCTAATAAAAATTCTTCTTCCTGCGTAAGTGACGGAATTTTATTGATTTTCTGTAAATAGCTATAAAACCCTGATTCACTAGAAATTGCTAATGCATTAATATTATTAGTCATTACTAACCTCGCTAACTAATTTTCTTTATACTAACACATATATGATCTAAAATAAACTTTTTCTAGAGTATTTTTAAATAAAATCAAACAATGTCTAAAAAAATTAATAAGAATCTAGCTTTTTCCTTGCTAGGACTAATAATTAGTATGATGTTACTAAGCTTTGCTTCCGTACCTATCTATAATTTGTTTTGTAAAGTTACGGGGTATGGAGGTACAACAGCAAAAGAAACGGTGAGTGTATATTCCAAGGTAAAAGGCACTAAACCTATAATTATTGAGTTTGATGCTAATGTTGATAAAAACTTACCTTGGCGTTTTATCCCAAGACAGCAAAGAGTGCAAATTGTTCCTGGACAGAATACTTTAGTGTTCTATGAAACAGAGAATTTAAGCAATAACGATATAATAGGAACGTCCGTATATAATGTCACTCCAAATAAAGCAGGAAAATATTTTGTAAAAATTCATTGTTTTTGTTTTGAAGAACAATTGTTAAAAGCCGGCGAAAAAGTCTTAATGCCGGTTACGTTTTATATAGATAAAGATTTTGAGCTTGACCCTGAAATGCAAGACGTAAAAGTACTTACCCTCTCTTACAGTTTTTTTAAAGTACGAGAGATATCGTCATTGCGAGGAAATTACGTAAGTAATTGACGAAGCAATCTCAGGAGTTTGTTATTATTTCATGAGATTGCCACGCACTCTTCGAGTACTCGCAATGACGATTTTGAAGTTATGCAACAACATCTGCCCATCATTGATGTTCTATAATCCACTTACGCAGCCTAACTACAAGCGGAGTATTTATAAGAGCGGTAGAAGGTAAAACTTTGCCGTTGGTATTAAAATTAATTATAGGTTTTATACCGTATATGCTATACCAAGGTTTTAATGGTGAACTCTTTGAATATTTACGATGAAACCAAGATAAGAAAGGTGTTGTTTCTTCATATTCTATTACTTTAACCGACTGTGGATTTTTGTGATATATAAGGCTAAGTACTGATTGATCGGAATGATGCCATTTATATTCATCATAATTAGGGTAAATATTATAATCTTTACCTGAAAGAATTCTAATATCTTCGCAACTTTTTAGCCATTTCTCAATAAAAGAACGAGAAAGCTCGGTATTACGCACAATAATAACGGCACTCCAAATATGATCGTCATTTCTGCATTCTTCGTTCAGACAATCCATCAAAGCAAAAGTTTCACCTTTAACAAAACTACCGTTTTTACGATTGCGATCATGTACCAGTAATACATCATTATCGCCTAAAAGATTTGTTAAATTACTGATATGCTGCTTGATAACAAAAGCCGAATCTAAATATACTATAATAGCTCCTTCCGGTGCATTTTTCATTGTTTCAAGTATAATATAAGGTTTCCATAGCCATAAACCTGCTCCTGTAGGTTCATTAAAAATTTCTTGGTTTTTTTCTATAAATGCTTGATTAATATGCTTTTTCTTATAGTTAAATATGAAATCTATACCTTTATTAATCGCATAATGAGTAGTTGCATTCTGATTACGATAAACATATTCAGGTCCATCGGCATATGAGACTAAATAAATAGGTTCTTTTATAGAATTTTGAATAGATAAATCTACTTTTTGTAATGATAAGTCATTAATAAAACCTTGACGTGCATATTCTAAAATAATCAGTACGAAATAAATTAGAGCTAATGTAATAACTGTTTTATATAATATTTTAAATAACATATGATTTTTGAATTCTTCAAAGATGTAGAATTATAGCATTTTAATATACTAAAAGATAGTGTTGTAATTTAATTATAAATCTAGTATAATTTGCTGTTTGTTTTAGGTTCTTATGATTAATTTAGGGGATAAGCAGTCTACTATAGTTGTTGCAATGTCAGGCGGGGTTGATAGTTCGGCAGTTGCCGCAATGTTGCATGAGCAGGGGTATAATGTAATAGGTATTACGCTGCAGCTATATGATCACGGTATAGCAGTAGGGAAGAAAAATGCCTGTTGTGCCGGTCAGGATATTTACGATGCTAAAATGGTAGCAAACAAGCTTGGTATTCCTCATTACGTACTTGATTATGAGAGCAAATTTAAAGAGTCGGTAATAGATAATTTTGTCGATAGCTATTTACAAGGCGAAACGCCGCTGCCATGCGTTCAATGTAATAAATCGGTAAAGTTCAGGGATCTAATTAAAACGGCTAAGGAGCTTGGAGCAGGTCAGCTTGCTACCGGTCATTACGTACGAAAAATAAACGGTGATAACGGAGCTGAGCTACATACGGGACTTGATCCGGTAAAAGATCAAAGCTATTTTTTATTTACTACCACTAAAGAGCAGTTAGAATATTTAAGTTTTCCTCTAGGGGGGCTTACTAAAGATGAAACAAGAAGATTAGCTAATAAATTTGGACTTGAGGTAGCAAATAAACCCGACAGCCAAGATATATGTTTTGTACCTGATGGAAATTATAAGAGCGTAATAAATAAAATACGTCCGGGTAGTAGTGAAAGCGGTAAAAT
Source organism: Rickettsia endosymbiont of Omalisus fontisbellaquei (assembly GCA_020404465.1). Lineage (GTDB taxonomy): Bacteria > Pseudomonadota > Alphaproteobacteria > Rickettsiales > Rickettsiaceae > Rickettsia. The sequence continues at coordinate 1,705 of DYDV01000029.1, read as the reverse complement.
TATTCACGTAAACGGATTTGAGCTAGGAGAGCATAGCGGTATAATTAATTACACTATAGGGCAACGTCGAGGACTTGGTATAGCTTACAGCGAACCTTTATATGTAGTAAAGATTGATCCTAAGGACAATATAGTATATGTAGGACCGGTGTCCGCATTAAACGTGCAAGAATTTATAATTAAAGATATTAATTGGCTTGCAGATGAGATTAAAGATAACGAAAAGCTAGAAGTAGCCGTTAAAATCCGCTCAACAAGACCACCACGCCACGCCGAAATAAGTAAACTCGGCGATGATAAAATGAAAGTAAAATTTTTATCCGAAGAAAAAGCTGTTGCCCCAGGGCAAGCATGCGTTATTTATGCAGGCGAAAGAGTACTTGGCGGCGGATGGATTACTAGGGATATAAGGTAATTTATTGTCATTCCCGCGTGGCATTGTTGCGTGGATACCAAATCGTCATTGCGAGCGACTGAAAGGAGCGTGGCAATCTCAGGATTTTGGCACGAGATTGCTTCATCACTACGTTCCTCGCAATGACGGAAAAATTATTACATTAGGCAATACAAAATAAGCTCACTAAAAACAGGAGAAACTAAATGAGTTTTTTTAAGAAGAAAAGTTTTGAATCAGTAAAAGAGATAGGTAGTTCAAGCGGTCTTAGTAAAACGCTTGGAGCATTTGATTTAATATTACTAGGTCTTGGTGCTATGATTGGTACCGGCGTATTTGTCGTTACCGGTATAATTGCTGCTAAATACTCAGGTCCTGCTGTAATGGTATCTTACGCAATTGCAGGTATTACATGTATTTTCGTAGCTCTCGTTTATACTGAGCTTGCAGCTATGCTTCCGACTTCAGGAAGTATTTACACATATTCTTATGTAGCATTTGGTGAAGTATTTGCTTGGATGATCGGTAGCGTTATAATATTGGAGCTTGGTGTAGCTGCGGGAATAGTAGCCGCTGGTTGGTCAGGTTATGCACAAGGAATACTCGAAGCAGGTGGAATCAATTTACCAAAAGCATTAACTACGGTACCGACAAATGGCGGTATAATAAATCTACCGGCATTTTTAATTTCAGTATTTATTGGATTTATTTTATATTTAGGTACTAAAGATAGTAAAAGGTTAAATGCTATTTTAGTTTTTGTAAAGATGGCAGCAATATTTGTTTTTGTACTCGCAGCTGCCCCGCATTTCGATGCTACTAACTGGAGCAACTTTATGCCGTTCGGTTTTAGTAACGTTTTGGTCGGTTCATCTATCTTATTCTTAGCTTTTACAGGTTTTGGAACGATTGCAACCGCTGCTGAAGAGTGTAAAAATCCAAAACGTGATATAATGATCGGTATAATTGGATCACTTGTTTTAACTACTATAGTATATGTGGTAATGGCAGGGCTTGTTACGGGTATAGCTCCTTTTGATCAGCTAAATAATGATCAACCGCTTGCATATGCATTAACTATTAATAACAGTAAGATTGGTTCGGCTATTGTTGCAACCGGTGCAATTTGCGGTATGATGACGGTGTTGATGATGAATATTTACGGTACTTCTCGTATTTTTTATGCTATAGCACGTGACGGATTATTACCGAAAAGTTTTGCAAAACTACACCCTAAATATGATAGCCCATATATTACGATTATAATATTTGCTTCTTTAGCCGCTATCCTTGGAGGGTTTTGTTCTACGG
>DYDV01000028.1 GCA_020404465.1 Rickettsia endosymbiont of Omalisus fontisbellaquei | reverse complement strand
TTTAGATAATTCATCGTTAAACAAGTTACGTATTTTGGGTAAAACGTTATCTATATTAACCTGCTTCGGAGATGTTTCTTTAGATAGCTTTTCATTTTGTAGCTCAGATATATAACCGTCTACTGCTTCTTTTAATTTGTCTAAAACGGCACTATTTTGGGAAGGAGGAAACATTCCGGTGTCATCCCACTCTAAATCAGTATCAGTAGTTAACATTCCGGTATCATCCCACTCTAAAGCGACATTATCGCTTCTACGCTCCTCACGAGGATCAGTTAGCTTATAATAATTTTTATTTAATATGCGAGGATTACGTGAATTTTCGCTCTTTTCATATTCCTTAATTTCTTCAAATATACCTAGTGTCTTGTAAATATTATCTATTTCTTCTTGAGTAAGTCTTTCATTGCTTACTTCTTTTTGTTGGATAGATTTTTGTAATTCTTTTGTTGCCGTTAACTTATCTTTTGCCGTATTTGAATTTGATAAAATTTTCGCTTGTGCTAAATCAAGAGCTTCAATTAAATTAGTAGAGCTGCTTTTTCCAAATGTAGTAGACAATTCTTCTTGACTTGAACCGATTCCCGAATCAATAGAAGAAGATCTAGAAACATTATTAGATTTAGGATTAATATTTGCTTGTTGTGTATAAGATTTGCCGGCATCTATTAATATTTTATCAGTGAATTGTTCTAGTTCATTGAATGAGTTTTCCAATTTTGCAAAAAGTTCTGTTGAGGAATGTACTATTGCCGGTGACAACTTAGGTACAGAATCTTCAGGTATAGTTTCTAAAGAAGGAGAATATTTACTTGTTTCTCTTTGTAGTACCGATTCATTTTGCTTTATTAAATTTGATATATTTTTAAATTTATTTGCTAATTCTTCAGATAATATATCAATCTTATTATTGTTATTACTTCCGGCATATAAGACTAGAGTATCCTTTATATTTTGCGAGATATTATCTGCATGATCTATTAACAACATCTTATATTGCAAATCTAATTCGCTTGAATTATCAGTATTACGAAAGTAATTTTTATTTACTGATATACTTTTACTGAGTATATTCTTAGAAGCTTCTATAAGTTCTTTTTCCCCTGTCTCTTCTTTATTTTTTAACTTCTCAAATAAATTTTGTAAACCGTCTGAAAAATCCTGAGCATTATCAAGGTATAAAAATTTACTTCTTATAATCTCTTGTGCTTTTTGATTGGAAGCTTGTTGAACTTTTTGTTTCTCTTTCATTAATCCTAGAATGATATTTTTATCTAATGAATTAATCACATCATAAAAATTTTTCATTTCATCTAATTTTTCTCTAGGCTCTTTTATTTTTTGTAATCTTTCTCTTAATTCTTGAAATTTATCCCATTCATGTTGTTCAAGAAAAAATCCCGCTATTTTGGTATTTTTAGTATTAGGACTTCCTCCGCTACTCAGGATTTTATTTCTAGCTGCCTGTAATCTAGCGGGTTGATGAGAGTTAATATTATTAATCAAATCTAAAATTTCTTTTGATGTCTTATTAAATTCTTCGTTACTAGTTGGATTTTTGATTGTTTCTTGAACTGCTTCCCTTAGCTTTATTATTTCTTCTTTAGAGTTAAGCTCTACTTTTTGTTGACCGTATGTTATAGCTTGCTCATTTTCTTGAGAGGTAAGTACTTTTGTATCTTGCTGTATATTTAAGTTCTTTTTACCTACTTTCTGAACAATTTCTTCCATCAATTGTAATAGATTAATATTGCCTGTTATTTCTAGTCCTTGTTCTTTAGTGACCGGTAATGAATTACTTAGTCTTAATAATTCTGAAAAATCTGAGGGGGATACTAGGACGTCGAGTTGAGCCTTTGTTTTTCTACCTTTTTCGTCTTCCTTAAAGCCTTCAACTTTACCGATACTAATAGGTAGGTTTTTTAAATAAATTTCTTTCTGCCCCCCTTGTATATTTTTATCATTTGCTACTTTGAAATTAGCCTTTTGCTGAGAAACATAAGGTCCTGGTGTTCTAGGATCTATTTTATTTATTAGAGCTTCTATGAAGTTGGTTGTATGTGCTATAGCTAATTTATCTGTTTCTAAAATATTATTTAAATTAGTGTTTTTTATTAAATAAAGATTTCTTATTAGCCTGTCTAATTCATTTTTGTTTTTCATAATTTTCCTCTATTAATAAAAATAAACCAAACTGTAATACCATTTATGTTAAATTAACAATACTAATAATTAGTACTAATTCAATATTTTAAATTTTGTTGCATTTGTGCTTCAATTATGTTTAAAAAATATAATCTTATAATTTATTTCACCGTCTCAATGAGTTTTTTAACTCCCTCGACTGATTTATCGAATAATGCTTTCTCTTCTTTAGTTAACTGTAGTTCTATTATTTTTTCTACTCCTTCTTTACCTATAATAATAGGCACGCCGACATATAAATCATGTACATCGTACTCACCTTGCAAATAAGCGGCACAAGTTAGAATTTGACGTTTATCTTTTAAATATGCTTCAAGCATTTCTATTGCTGAGGCTGCGGGTGCATAATAAGCAGAACCTGTTTTAAGTAATGCAACAATCTCACCGCCGCCGTTTCTAGTACGATCGATTATTTTTTCAATACGCTCATTACTTGATAAGCCCATTTTTATCAAGTCAGGTAGCGGTACGCCCGATACTGTA
>DYDV01000027.1 GCA_020404465.1 Rickettsia endosymbiont of Omalisus fontisbellaquei | reverse complement strand
CCTCATCGAACAAATATATATCCTTTCTAAAAAAATCTATATATTGTTCTGTATAAAAAGTTTTCGTATGAAGACCACTATTATAATAAGAAATAACCATAATTTTACCTCTGTTTAATGTTGAATTAATGAGCTGCTTTACTTGCAAACTCATTTTTCAGCTAAACAGCGGAGCAATCTTTAAAATGTCATAGGCGTTTACAGCGAAGCGTGCCTTGACATTTTAAAGTTGCGTAGCTATCTCTTTTCTTAATAAAACTTCTGAAAATATTAAAATTTAAGAAATAATTAGAAGAATTTTGTTGATTTAATAAACTAAGCTAACTAGAAGACTTGTTATTTGCTAAATAAACATTTATTATTCAACAATATATTTAAAAAGGTAAAACATGAATAAAGCCCAATTTATCGAGCATATGTCTATGGAACATAGTATCACTAAAACAGAAGCCGAAAAGATAACCAATTTATTTACTAAATCAATAACTACGGCTTTAGCTAAAGGAGAAGAAGTTACCCTAACTGGATTTGGTAATTTTTATGTTAGTAACGTAGAAGAAAGAACAGGACGCAACCCTAAAACTAACCAACCTATGATCATTCCTGCTTATAAACAGCCTAAATTTAGTACCGGTAAATCTTTAAAAGATGCTTGTAACGAAAATAAATAATTTGTTTTTTAGCTCTCTAAATAACATGGTTACTTTTATTATTAGAGAGCTTTAAAATATAATTTAAATAGCCGTATGGTTATAAAATTTTGTAATTTTTTCTAAAACTTCTTGGATTACACCTTTTGATATAAAAGCACTCGCAAAATAAGACGCATCATTAATAACAAAAAACTTGCTTTTCTTCCCTATTTCACCATCATTTACTAATGCTTGATATGCTTCCAATCTAGGAGTTAAATCCATTCCGTTTCCTCCAACTGCTAATAATTTTTGACCATTATAAATAAACGGAGTTAAAAAGCATCTTACAGCTTCTTTTTCAATAAAAGTTTTAGGCTTAAAGTAGACATTCGTACAACTTAATTCATTACAAACTATTTCATAAACTTGTTGCCTTTTATCCGCCTCATGCTTATATTCTAAATCTAAATCATTCTTATAATGTTTTGCCAGTAATTCTACGTTATATTTGATGGCTTTATAAAAACGTTCTGCTTCAAGTTCTGAATTTATCCCTATTTCTTTTAAAGTATAAAATGTTTTATCCAAGCCGCTGTTAAAATAAGAAAGACTCATAAATGTACCTTTATTAAAAATAATAATTAATTTTGTTAGCTTGATTTTATAGTCTAGCAACTTCATAATTTAATTTTTCTAGGCTTGCTATAAGTTCTATATTCAATTTATTATATTCTTTAGAAGCCCTGTCTCCGGCTTTTCTTAATTTTTCCTGCTCTTTGGTATATCTATCATACGCCTCTTTTGATAAATACATTTGTTGATTATAAGGGTCATATTCATAATCATCACATGGGTCATTATTATATAAAACATTATCAATATAATTTCCTAGATCGTAAAGACCTAAATCTTTTGCATAATATTCTGTTATTAAATTTATAATAGCTGAATCTTTTTCCGTAATATCTGTAGAATCTAAATAATATTTATATTCGTTTTTTATATCATTTAGCTTCTTTTTCTCTTTTTGGATTAATTCTTGAGTAGTAGTTATTGTGTTTATTTTTTCTTCTATATCTTTTGCAAAACTTAACTTTTCGATATTTGATTTTTCTAGTGCTATGTCCTGTTCTAATATTTCAATTTCATATTTTCTTGCGTTTGATAAATGCTTTAAACTTTTTATCTGTTCTATTTTATAAAGCTGTTCTGTTAATTTACATAGTTTTCGATTTATTTTATATTTTTTAATCACATTGTAAGATTTTAGTTTAGATGCATCGTTTGAGTATTCTTTAAATAAGTTAGATATTTCTTCTTCTTGTCCTAATAAATTATATTCATAACTCGTTATATTCTCTTTATATTTTTCTTCAATGAATTCTTTTGTTTTCATCTTTTCTATAATAGATTGACAAATTTCTTTATTTGCCTCTTTTTGTTCCTGTAATATGATTAGCTCTTTTCTATACTTCTCTGCTTGCTTTTCATAATTTAAAATAGAGTTTTCTATTTTAGTTTTTTCATAGGAATAAATTTGTTTTAACACAATTGAACAAAATCTTTTATTGTTCAATAAATTAAAAAAATTTTCTGAAAATGTTCCTGTGTATCCTGAATTTACAATTGAATCTAAATATTGCTCTAATAAAGATTCTTTTTGTTTTTCATTTAAATTTTCTAAGTTTTTTGGTAGCTCTATTAGAGTTTTAGTCATAATTTCTTCTCATACTTGATTTATTATTTTTGTTCTAAGGAATTTAAATAATCTATAATTTTTATATGTCCATTCTTGGCAGCAACAGAAAGAATCGTATTCAAATTATTATCTTTTATTTTATAATCTGCTCCCTGCTCTATTAAATACTTTATTGTTTTTAAATCACCTTTTCTTACTGCTTCCCTAAGCAAGTAAGATAATTCATTGTTAAACATAATTACCTATATTTATTTGAACAATTTAATTTGGTTTTTGAAATAAAAACTATCTTGAAACCTTTTTCTCTTCATATAAATAGTATATCAAATATTTCTTTAAATAACAAGAAATACTTAGTATTATTTATAGAAATATTTTGACTTAGAATTTGAGTTTTTTTTACAACAACACTATATATTTAAAAAAAATCTAACTGTTATTTATCTTATTGTAATGTAATCAGCGATATAGTAAAATAAAGGGATTTCTTTTTCAGAAATTAAAAATGACACACGTGTACCATTTTCATTAATAGTTTTAACTTAAAGGTAATTATGCATATAATTGATGTTGACCCTAAGGAATGCAGACGCTGGCAATATGCTGATCGTAGCCCGTTTGAATTTGGCGATTTGACTAAGCTTGCACAAGATATAAAAGTAAATGGTCAAATCGAACCCATATATTTAAGACCTTTAGCTAATAACGACGAATTTAAATATGAAGTTATAGCAGGTAGTAGAAGATGGAAAGCTTGTTTAGAAAATAATTTATTACTCAAAGCTATTGTAGACGATGTAAGTGATGAACGGGCGGCTATCATTCAAATTAAGGAAAATCAAAGACATAAAATATGTGATTATTCAAAAGGAATCTACTATACTAAACTACTGAAAGATGAAAAGATAACTCAAGAAGAACTAGCTAAAAATCTTAATATTAATAGGAGTAAATTGCGTAACTTTCTTTATTTTACTAAAATTCCTAATGATATTTGGGATAAAGTAGAAAATATGACAAAAGTTACTGCTAGAACTGCCTGTGCTATTTATTCTTTATCACAAAAAGGCGAAAAATATACTTCAACACTTATTGACTTGGCAGATGAAATTCGTAAAGGCACCGGAGCAAGAAAATTAGAACGCTTAGTTCAAGCGAAAGTCCCCAAAGGTAATGATAATTTAAAGGAAACAGAAAATAGCAGTAATCCATTAGACGAAATAACTATAACACTCTCTTCCGGTATAATAATTGGCACTTGGAAAAATAATACAATAACATTTAATAAACAACTATCTTTAAAACCAAATAAATTGATAAAATATTTAACTAAATATTTTGAGAATAAACATAGCAAATAAAAATAAGCGTGGTGAGGTGTGTAAAAATATTCTTACTATAAATATTATTATAAATTATAGAACTTAACAAAGATATACGAGACTAGTTTAAAATTATAAAAATACTTTACACCCTCCCCTTTTAATAACTGTATTTTTTCTCTTGCACAGTTTGTTTAAAAAAATTATACCTCTATTTTAGTATTTTTTATACTTAATTATAAATTATTATGATTCAATACTTCCTATAAATTCCAAAGAGATTTTTTCAAGATAAGTTTTTAAGTTTTGACTAATAGGATGATCTGCACCTAAATTATTAATATACATCAAATAAGCTTGTTTGTAGAATTCTATAGCTTTATTTATATCGCCTGATTTCCGATAAATCTCTCCAACTTTATCAAGAGAAAGAGCAATATAGGAATGATTACCTTGATATAATTCTTTCTTTATTTTTAAAGCTTTTTCATAATATTTAAATGATTGCTCAAAGTTAGCCTTAAAAATACTATTATAATCTCCTAATTTTTGATATAAATTTGCCACTATATCTTGCTTCTCACATTCTATATTATTATCTAATATTTTTAATATATGAAAATAACATATTTTAGATTATTCCCTGTAATTTAAAAGCGGCTTGGAATTTTCTTGGTCTAGATTTGGAACATTCGGTAACCATGAAAAATAATCATTCAGGACGCTTACTATTCGAGCATAAATCTCTTTTTCCTCTATTACATTTCTTTTATGTACTGAATCCTGCAATAATTTCTTTAAAGGTAATGCATCTATATCATTTTTATATATTGAATTTATTGCCTCTAATTTTTTTAACTTTTCTTTGTGTCTTTTTGCATAATTTTTTACTGAATCCTGTAATGATTTATGTAACATTAATCCATCTATACCATTTTGATGCCATATACTTATTAAACCTAATTCTTCTAATCTTTTTATAGGTTCTTGTAATTTTTCTTCATCTACTAATAACAATTCTTTAAAAATATTTACATTAATAAAATCAGGGTCTAAATATGCTGCATATTGTAATATTTTCCAAGCTAAAGGGGACTCTTCTAGTAATTTTAATAATAAAAATGTATTCTCAAACTCAGTATATCCTAGAGAAGAAATATTGCTTGCGTTTTTTTGGAAAAATTTTTCAGTTTTCATAAATATATCCCGTGCATTATCATTATTTTTTAAATGTTTTTGTTTTAATTTAGATTAGTGTTCTACGCTATCATGTAAGTTGATATTTCTAACTTTTTTAATTTATAGTAAAGGGCAAAGTTTTTATATTCTTTTTATTAAAAAACTTACTCATATTAAAATCTGCATTATTATTAATTTCCTATCCCTATCTTTTTTTGCATTATTTCATTTAATATCCATATTTTACCAGAGCATAATTCTTCTATACAAGGATTAAACTTTATACCTTTGTTAAAAATTTCCAATGCCTCCTCATATTTTTCCAGTTCACATAAAGCCCATCCTTTATCTAAATATGCTTGTAAAAAACTTGGCTCTAGTTCTATTACTTTATCAAAAAATTTAATTGCCTCCTCATATTTTCCTCTTGTTTTTATATTTTTTCCTACCATATAGTATGCTTCTACATAATCAGGCTTTAACTCTATCGCTTTACTAAAAGCCTCAAGTGCCTCCTGATGATATGCATTAAGTTTACTAAATGCACAGCCTTTCTGATAATACTCTAACGCATTGTTGCATTTCAATTTTTCCAAATAATTACGTATAATTTTAGCTTCTGTTAGCTCACCAACTCTAGCATAACTTCTATAAAGTGTTAACAATTCTATAGCATCGTACCTTTGTAATTTATCTTCTAATGAACTTTTAATCTTCTTATTTTGCATATTATATATCTTAAATTAGTTTAATTTTTTTGAGTATTTTTTTAAAGTTATATTCAATTTCATCTAAGTAATAAGTTTTTGTCATATTTTATTCAATTCTTCTAGTTTATTTATTATTTTATTAATTAGTAAACAATCACATTTTGGACGGTACAAAATTCTTAATATTAAAATAAGCTGAACTAGAAGTAATAATAACGTTATTGTTTGATATGTCATGGGGTTCTCCTTTAAAGTAATGAGTTTAAGAATTTCAAAATATTTTGATCTGAAACAAGTGAAATAAGAAAAGATAGTTGTTTAACAGATAGTAGATAATTTAAAATTATCATAACAACAAAATGAAACTCTGCTTTATTTTGCATCATATTTAAATGTCGTTGGTTTTGCATATGGAGTTCTTGAAATCTATTATCTATACTGCTCTGCATGGCTATAACACGACCTGATATATTACCAACTTTACTTTCTATATTTTGTAATCGTTCATTTTCGGATTTCTTTTGAAATTTTTTATTATTAGATGTGCTTTCAAATTTATGCCATGTTGTCATATTTCCCCCCGTGTGCTTTTTAAAGGCACAAGAATCAAATTAGTAATAAAAGGTAAAATATTTTAGGTTACTGGCACAAATGTGAGATAAAAGAGAAAATAGTCTTACTTTTAGAAAGTATATTATATATTGTCATAAGAATAACCTTTTATGTTAGTTTCTAATTTAAGGGTTATAGTTTTTTGAGTCGGTAAATACTGAATTTGAAAGATGCTATATTTGCCGACTTAGTTAAATTTTATGAAATGATTTAAGAATATTCTTTTATCAAACTTTCAATTTGGATTTTTATCTTATTGTTTAAATCTTCAAGCTTGGTGTTATGATTCTCATATTCTTCATCAGTGTAATTATCTCCATATCGTTTAATCTCCCTTTCCTCTTCTATTGCCCAAATTTTATCGAACATAACAAAAATATTTTCGGCACTTGGAGTAAACGGATATAAATAACTATATTTATCATTCATTTCCTTTTCATTATTTTTTATTTTCAAAATTATTTTATTTATTTCATTTTGATATTCGGCAATTTCCTGTGATGTATTTTGCTCTTTTTTTAAGTTCTTTATGCAATCTTCAAAATATTCTTTTTTATTCTCTTCATCTGTAGTTCTTAGTATTAAATTATAAAGATCGCATAAATCTTCATAAATATTGTTGATTTGAGAGGTAGGGTAATATATTGTCATATTAGGAACCTATTTAATTATGGGTTTTTGGTTTTTGAGTTAGTAAGTAGCAAACTTGACGGTTTCTAGTACTTACTAATTCAACTAAAATTTTATAAAATCGTATTATTAAGTCATAAATTGTGTTTTGTTTTTTTAATACTACGCTTTATAAGTAATAGCTTATATAGCTCTTTGTTTATTACTAAGCCTAAAACTTTACCTTTTTATTTTTAGGAAAAAGTAAAGCTTTAGACTTAGTAATCAAGGGCTTAACCTCAATTACAATATTTATTTTATTACAATTATTTGGTGTTGTCAATACCAATATTTTATAATTGTTTTAAATTTTTTACTTTAATTTATGAGTCTTGCATATAAAATACAGAGTTTTTTAAAGCAAAAATTAAAAGAATATAATTTTACACGTAGAGAATTTGCAACAAATTCTGGGATTAATTATTTCAACGCTTGCGATTTAATTAACGGGGATATTTCTAGTCCTGAGCTTAAAACTATACTAAAAATTGCTAAGTGCTTTAATTGTACAATTGATGAAGTAGTAGGACGGGGAGAAAGTTCTACGACATCAGAAAAATATAATTTTAATAATATTTCTTCTGAAGAAATGTATATTAATCTTAAAAATTCTATAAATGAAAGATTAGAGCAAAACTCTTTAAATTATTATAAGCTTAGCAAACTGCAAGGATTTAGTAAAAATTCTATACGTCATTTTATTGGTGAAAATGCTTCTCAAAAAACCTTAGGTACTGCTATTGTGATAGCACTCGCTGATTACTTTAATGTTTCTATAGACGAAATGATCGGTAGAGTTTCATCGTCAAATCAAGAATCACAAACCATAAAAAAATAAGAACTCTAAATTTTATACTTGTATGATACGGCAAATTGCCGTATCATACTATTATATAAACTATTTAATAAGGTTACTTATGAAAGTAAAAAAGACCTCAATGAGTAGAACACACAACGCAAATCAACATACAATGGCAAGGTTAGAAGCAAGAATTGAACCAAAATTAAAAAATTTATTTTTAGAAGCAGCTAAAATGCAGGGTACCAGTTTAACTAATTTTATTATTGCTAGTGCCAAAAAAGAAGCTGAAGCTACTTTTAGGCAAGAAACATTAATTAATCTTACCTTAAGAGATGCCGTAAATTTTATTCAAAAATCTTCGGATGATTCTTCTCCTAATAAAAAATTAAAAAAAGCAGCCGCAAGATTTATACAGTTGAATAATACTTAAAATGTCCCTTTTATCTTTTAAAATATATCCTTTCAGCAAAAGCTTTGAACTTAAAAATTTTGATTGTGGAGTAACTATATTAAATGATTATTTAATAAAATACGCTACTCAAGATTTAAAAAGATATTTAACAGCAGTGTATGTCTGTACCTTAGAAGATCAAAAAGAGATAATAGGTTATTATACTTTATCTTCTAATAGAATTGATTTATCAGAACTACCGAAAGATTATACAAAAAAATTACCTTGTTATCCATATTTACCTGCTACATTAATAGGTAGGCTTGCTATTGATTTAAAATATCAAAAGAAAAAAATTGGTGAATTTCTTTTAATGGACGCTCTTTGTAAATCGTATAAATCGGAAATCGCAGCTTTTGCTGTTATTGTTGAGGCTAAAAATAGAGAAGCTAAAAACTTCTATAAAAACTATGGATTTAACGAATTTCTAGACAATTCAAATAAATTATTTTTACCCATGAATAAAATTGCTAAATTATTTCTTTAAGTTATCTAAAAATATGAATAAGGTCTCATCTTCTCTAGCCAAAAACTATCCTCAACTATAAAAACAAATATACCCTTCAAGAATCAGTAATTTGCTAAATTTAAGTTTACGATGTATAATTATGTTATATTTGTTAAAGTAACTCAAATAACAAAAGATTAGATATATGCAAGGTAATAAATTACCTAGAATGAGAATAGGTACTGACGATTTTAAGACCTTATTGTTAAATAGCGATGTATTTGTTGATAAGAGTTTAATGATTAAAGAACTGCTAGAAGACAGCGGGGAGGTAATTTTAATCACTAGACCAAGACGCTGGGGTAAAAGCTTAAATATGAATATGCTTCAGAAGTTCTTTGAAATTGAAGTGGACGAGAAAGGAATCGCTTTATCTGAAGAAAATACGGTAAATCATAAACTCTTTATCGGCGGGGAAATTGATTTAAGTTTTGGTGAGAGTAAAAAATTAAAATCTCTAAAAATTGCGAATATCGCAAATGCAATGAAACGTCAAGGTCAATTTCCAGTAATACTACTTAATTTAAAAGACGTTAAAGGGAGTAGTTATCAAGAAATTGAAAACGGGGTAGTATATCAGATAACAACATTATTTGGTAATCATCGTTACATCAAAAATATTCTAAATTTATTAGATGAGGGACAAAAACGGCAGCTAGAAAAATACTTTTCCGGTAAATTAGATAAAGATGATTTAAAAATTAGTTTACGTTTTTTAAGTGAATTACTTTTTAAGCAATTTAATCAAAAAGTATATATTCTAATTGATGAATATGATACGCCAATCAATAGTGCTTATATAAAATTTGGCGGTGGTTCAAAAGAATTTGAACAGGTATTAGAATTGTTTCGAGGAATGCTTGGAAGTAGCTTAAAGAGCAATCCGTATTTAGAAAAAGGAGTAATAACAGGGATACTACGCATCGCTAAAGCTAATTTATTTTCAGATTTAAATAATATTACTGAATATACATTACTTGATGAAGAATTTTCTAAATTTTATGGATTTACCCAAGAAGAAGTTGACGAGTTATTGACAAAAGTACCTACAAATACTGCTCCTAGTCAAATCAAAGATTGGTATAACGGTTATAATTTTGGCGGTGAAATAATTTATAATCCATGGTCAATAATGCAATGCCTAGCACACAAAGGAACACTTGATTACTACTGGCTAGATAGTGGGGGAACATCTCTTATTGATAAAGCATTATTATCAGATGAAATACAGAAAGATTTACAACAATTAGCTGCTGGCAAGAGTATAATATCACCTATTACTAAACAAATAAGTTTTGCTGATATAGATAAACCTATAGGCTTGTTTAGTTTGCTGTTATTTAGCGGTTACTTAAATCCAACCACTAAAGAATCAGAAGAAAATATATATGAATTATCTGTACCTAATAAAGAGGTAAGACATATATATAAAACAAGAATGTTGCAGTGGGTGACTAATAAATTAAAAATAGATAGTTCTAGATATTATTCTTTTATTGCTCAACTGGCAAACGGTAAAGTAGAGGAATTCAAAGAAGAATTGCAAAGGTTATTATTAAATAGCACCAGTTTTTATCAAACAGGGGAAACAAGAGGAGAATTATTTTATAGTGGTTTTATGTTAGGTTTGTTAAATATGCTAGCAGTAAGTCACATAATAGATAGCGAAAAAGAAACAGGTAAAGGTAGAGCCGATATAGTGCTGTTTCCTAAACTAGGTCAAAATAACAATGCAATAATTATAGAGTACAAAATAGCTAAAAAAGAGGAAGACTTAGAAGCTATTGCAAAAGCAGGTCTTGCTCAAATCAATAGTCAGCAATACGATACCAAAATAAAGGAATATAGTCACGTTCAGAATATCATCAAAATTGCTATGGCTTTCTGTGGTAAAGAAGTAGCATTACAATATCAAATCGATAAATTTAGTGCTGTTTAGAAATACTTAGCTTATCTACTACTAAGATAATATATTAGTGCGAGAGTAAGGTGCTGGGAATTAAGCTCAGCCATTAATATAACGACTTTCCACTATATTTCTTATTTGAAAAATAATTATAATAGCAGATTCCCAGCATAAAATAAAAACTTATACTTGGATTTGTTTATATTAATAGTAGAGTTAAATACCATTAGACAAGCTAAACTATAAAGAAAATTATCGATTAGTCAAGAACGACAAATTGTTTTTACAATAATTAATAACTCTATTTTTAGTCAAAATTAAAAAACAAAAAAAGAAACAAATATCAGCTTTTTGGAATATGCTGAAATGCTATTAAGAATGAAGATTTATTAGTTTTAGGTAATTTACCTAATTTCACCACATCACTACCATATTTATTATTCAATTTGTCTATACTTTGTGACAAGAGATATTTTTTATTATCCGCCTGCTTATTTACAATATCATCAAAAGTTAATTGTTGAGGCTTAGTCTCTAAATTACTTAAAGTAATGGCTATTTTTTTGATAGATACTATTTTATTAATTTTTATAAGCTCATCCCAAATCTTTAATAATAATTTTGACAAAGTTATATCATCGGCAGAAGGTTTTAGCTTTATTTTACTTTCCAAAGATTTATCATCTTGAGTTCTGATTACTAATATAATACTTGAAGTATACAACTCTCGTTTTCTTAATCTCTGAGCTGCTTTTAAAATTAGATTGACTGCTATATCCCTTGCCTTATTAGAAATTCGCAGTTCCAGAGCTAAAACTTGGCTATGACTGATGCTACTGCTTTTAGTTTGCTCAAATGGTAAATCAGCACCTCTAAGTAAATACCATAATTTTTCCCCTGTAATACTTCCCCAAACTTTTCGTAGCAACTTAGCAGGAAGATTATACAACTTTTCTACCGTAGTTATTCCATAAGAATTAAGCCTATTATGCATATTACGCCCTACCCCAGGCAAATCTCGCAATTTAACCGAATAAATCTTATTTGGAATATCTTCAGGAGTAATTACAACTAATCCATCAGGTTTTTGCATATCAGTTGCTATTTTTGCTAAATACCTATTTGGAGCAATACCTATGGAACAACTTATATATTCTCCAACACTTTGCCTAATAGCTAGTTTAATCTGCTTTGCAAGTGCTATAGCATTATCTATATTACATTGATCAGCTGTTAATCTGCATGCCGCTTCATCAATCGAAAATATATGCTCTACCGGCAAATATTTTTCAACTTCTGCAAATATCTTCTTATGATATTCTACATAAACTTTATGATTAGCAAGAATACATATCAGCTCAGGACATAAGCTCTTTGCTTCCTTTACTTTAGTCCCAGTTTTTATTCCTTTAAGCTTAGCATCAAAGCTCGCAGCAATCACAGAAGTATAATCAGATAAAACTGCAACTACGATAATCGGCTTATTTCTCAAATCAGGATTGACTTGCTGTTCTATAGTGGCAAAATAACTATTTATATCTATATATAACCAATTTAACTTAGTAACGTTTAGATAATTATTGGGGGTAATTATATCGTTATTCATAAGATTTTGTTATAGATAAAATTCATCATTTATTCCTAATAATAAATCCTCATACTCACATAAGCTACTAGGTAAGAAATTCTTCAATAATTCTACGATTCTAGGAAAATCATATATATCAGCTATACTTAAAGCAGCTAAACCATATTTATTTTCAATATTAATTAGATTTGGATTCTTTTTTAATAAGCTGATAACCACTTGTTCATTACCTTTCGCTGTAGCCCAGTGCAAAGCTGTTCCTCCGTCTTGATCTAGCTTATTTAGCTCTCTAGAACTCATTTGAGTAATTAATTTTACGGCATCTATTGTATTATTCATATCAATTGCTGATATCAATTGTTTAAACTTTGAGGATTCTAATATCTTACAATGATTTTCATTTTGTAATTCAGGTATATTTTCCTTATCTTTGTTTAAACCTAATTTATCTTCAATCAACTTTACTATATTCTTGTTCTTACGTATATCTTGGTATTTCGTGTTATTTGCCAAATCTAAAGCTAAATTAATACATTCCAGAGATATTGTGACATCTTCTTTAATTATTTTATTCAGTACCATAGCAACGACTCGTTCATTACCGGAGGTAATTGCTCTATATAGAATATTACCTTTGATTGAAGTAAAATAATATTTAGGGCTTGTGCTATTTAGTAGCATCTCTACTACTCGTTCATGCTTATTAGAAGATGTGTACAATACAAAATGAGAAATTGCTAAAGATAAAGCCGTAACATCAGAAGCAGCGAGAGGTCTTTGATCAACTAGCTCTTGACTCATTACACTAAGCAACATTTGAACTATTTCTTCATCACCCCCATTCCTAACCGCAAAATGTAATGGAGTCCAGCCCCAATTATCGACTTTATTAGCTAAATTGGGACTATATTTTAGCAATATTTCAACTATTTTCTTACATCGACACTCAGCAGCTATATGTAATGCAGTCCGACCCCATCTAGTTTCTATTGTCTCAATTAAATTGAGGTTCTCTTGTAAGATATATTCAATTATTTTATATGATTCATTGTTTTTAGCTGCATGATGTAGCGGAATTTCCCCATTGCCATCTCTTATATTTATTAAGCTAGGGCTTGCATCTAACAATATTTTAGCTACTTCAGTATAACCACGATAGGCAGCTTCATGCAGAACGCTACCGTCTAGCTCAGAAACTCTATTTATTGTTTCTATACTTAATTTACTTAATAAAATTTGAGTTTCATCTTTCCATCCTCTACTAACTATCCAATGCAGTGGTGTTCTAGTGTATTTATCAGCCATACTTAGTTCTTCAGAACTCATTTGAGCTATCAATTTCGCAGCAGCAGTTCTTGTTATTTGAGGATAGCTTGTTAAATGAGCATGCGACAATTGTTTCCACAACTCATTTTTCCCATTGTACATAACAAGATAGATACTTACATATTATCCACCATGTTTAATCGGTGTAGCAAAGATCCAATTATACCCATCAATATCGGTAATATTTACTATACGATCTCCCCAAAATGCATCTTCAGGCTCAGTTAGACTAGGAGCTTGTGCCTGCAAAGCTTGCTCATAAATTTTGACAGTATTATCGCAATAAAGATATAAGCATATAGGAGAAATCGCATTTAAGCTTTTAGGGGAAAGAGCTTTAGAACCAAATGCTCCTTCTGCTGCAAACATAATAATTGTATCTTTATAAATCATTTCTACATGCTGAATATCTCCAGATGAATCTACTTCTGATTTATTTTTCCATTGAAATCCAAAAGCAGTTTCATAAAATTTAATTGTTTGTTTAGTGTCCTTAACTGTTAAATAAGGAATAAGAGTCGGATACTTGGTCATTTTATTCTCCTATAATATAAGTTTGCTTTATATAAAAATACACACAGTAAAGACTCTTGTATAATATTTTTTATCTTAATATATCCAAATCTTATTGATGATAATTTTCTTGGTTAAGTTAATCAAACGCTAACAAAACAAAATATCTAGCAACCAAAAATTAATTATTAATTAAATTTTAGTTGAAAAGTTAAATTTATTACTCTAGTATTTTTGAAATCATAAGTTTAGAAATTTCTAAAAATAAAATTTCTAATTTTAAGCTCATTATAACTTCTATCTTTTAACATTCTATACTTATCATTTTAATTAGATAATTTGATTAAACAAAATAGGTTATTTAATAATTATTAGATGCTTATAATTTAGTTTTCTAATTAATTCATAAATTCAATATTTAGTTTAATTATCAATTAATAAATAAGGAGGAGAAATAATATGTTTCCAGAAAGTTTTACTTTAGGTGCTACAGGAAAATGCCATAATAACACAATTATATTAGGTGAAAATAATAATGATCAATCAGGCTGGTTTGTAGCTCCGATAGCAGATTTGAATGGTGATGGAAAACTCGAATTACTCATTGCAGCAAATGCCCATCCAAACAATGTTGCTAATGGAGCAACGTATGTGGTATCCGGAGCTAGTATCAATCTAGCTGCAGGAAGTATTCCACTAGCTAATTATGCCATTCCAAGTAGTGGTATTGTCCGATTGGTCGGTGAAAACAACAATGATGTTTCAGGTTGGTCTATAAATTCTATAGGAGATTTGAACGGCGATGGAAAACCTGAAGTACTCATTGGAACAGTTCGCTATCCAAACAATGTTGGTAATGGAGCAACGTATGTGGTATCCGGAGCTAATATCAACCTAGCTGCAGGAGGCAGTTTTACGCTAACTCCTGGAACAGGTATTGTTCGATTAGTAGGTGAAAACAACAATGATTTTTCAGGTTGGTCTATAAATTCTATAGGAGATTTGAACGGCGATGGGAAACAAGAGCTGCTTATTGGGGCAATTCGCTATCCAAACAATGTTAATAATGGAGCAACGTATGTGGTATCCGGAGCTAATATCAACCTAGCTGCAGGGGGCAGCTTTACAATAACTCCTGGAGCAGGTATTGGTCGATTAGTAGGTGAAAACAACGGTGATAGTTTAGGCAATTCTGTAAGTTCTATAAAAGACTTAAACGGCGATGGGAAACAAGAGCTGCTTATTGGGGCAATTCGCTATCCAAACGGTGTTGCTAATGGAGCAACGTATGTGGTATCTGGAGCTAATATCAACCTAGCTACAGGGGGCAGCTTTACAATAACTCCTGGAGCAGGTATTGTTCGATTAGTCGGTGAAAACAATAATGACTTTTTAGGTCGCTCTGTGAATGCGATAGGAGATTTAAACAGCGATGGAAAATCCGAGTTATTCATTGGAGCATATCAATATCCAAGTGGGAATAGACAAGGAGCAACGTATGTGGTATCCGGAGCTAATATCAACCTAGCTGCAGGGGGCAGCTTTACAATAACTCCTGGAGCAGGTATTGGTCGATTGCTAGGTGAAAATAATAATGACTTTTCAGGTACTTCTGTACTATAGGAGACTTAAACAGCGATGGAAAACCCGAGTTATTCATTGGAACATACGGCTATTCTAACGGAGCTTCTAATGGAGTAACGTATGTAGTATCCGGAAGCAACCTTTTTCCTTGCCCTTCACCTTCTCCATCGCCTAGCCCTTCACCAAGCCCTAGCCTTTCGCCGTCACCTAGTCTTTCACTAAGCCCTAGTCCATCACTATCACCATCGCCTAGTCCTTCACCAAGTCCTAGCCCGTCGTTATCGCCGTCACCTAGTGATTCACTAAGTCCTAGTCCGTCGTTATCGCCGTCACCTAGTGATTCATTAAGTCCTAGTGCGTCATTATCGCCATCGCCTAGTGATTCATTAAGTCCTAGTGCGTCATTATCGCCATCGCCTAGCGATTCACTCTTACCTAGTGAAGCTTCTAGCTCAAATATTGTTAGTAACTCAAATAGTATAGCTTTAGCCTCGACAAAAGTAATTAAAAGTCATAAATCAGTTAAAAGTAAACATAGCAAACATAAAACCATTAAAGCTTCCACGACTAACGAGGAAGAATCAAACTCTATTACAAGTACTCCAAAACCAATTATTCCTACTAATGAGGCAGAGAACTTTTTGCCTCAAGGTCACGGAAATAAATTACCAAATGCTGATAACCTTAACGTATTACCTGTTGGCAGTAGCGGTAAAGTCAAAAAAACTACTACAAAAAAAGCAACTAGTTCTACCGGTAAAAAAGTAAAAGCTTTTGATCATCATGATAAAGCAATAGACATTGATGATTATACGCCACATGGTGCCGATAATAACTCTAGTACTCGTTTTATAGGACGTGATGCTGATTCAGCTTATGATAGTTCTTCTAGCATGAGATCAGAGCCTATTTGGTATGGTTTACCCGTAAATGCGGCACAGATTCCATTAATGCAAATGGGAATTCATTTGATGAAACAAGGCTGGAATGGAGTTATGAACTTACTACAAGGAAGAGATGATGCCGAGCAAATTACCGCAACGCAAGAGCTGATTTCTACAGAGCAAGTAGTAGAGGTTTTAAGTGACTATAATAATATTTCTCAAAAATTAGAAAGTATTATCGAGCAGCTAGAGTTAGATTCTGCTACAGACAAAGCTTTAGTAGATTGGTATAAAGAATCGCTAGCTGAACATCAAGAACAAGGAATGCAATTACTAAATAAACCTGTTATCAATCAAGAACTTCTTATTGAGTTTTGTGAAAATATGAAAGTTTTTGCTGATGATTTAAGCGAATTTGCCGAGCAGCAAGTAAACGATAATGTAGCTTTAACTTATATTAAAGCAGAACTTGCAAAAGTAAATGAGGCTCTAACAAACTTAGCTCAAGCACAATTTGGTACTCTAGAGGATATAGAAATGCTAAATGATCCAGCTTCTCAAGCTCTAGCAGATAATTTGCAGCCTATATTATATGCTGAT
>DYDV01000026.1 GCA_020404465.1 Rickettsia endosymbiont of Omalisus fontisbellaquei | reverse complement strand
CTTATTATAGTTGATCTTCCCGGCTATGGTTTTGCTAATGTTCCTATATCAGTCAAAGAGCAGTGGGAAGTATTAATTAGCTATTATTTACAAAATAGCCATAATTTAAGGTTAGTTAACTTATTGATTGATTCAAGAAGGGGTATAAAAGAAAACGATAAGAAAGTAGCTGAGCTATTACTTGCAAATAAAAGAGAATTTCAAATTATTTTCACAAAATCCGATAAAGTTACGGATCGCAAAAACCTTAACGACGAAGCACAGAATTTTCTTGCAACTTTAAACTACTCATGTAATGTTATGTATGTAAGTAGTAGGAGTAAAGAAGGTGCAAGAGAACTTAAAGCTAGTTTGGCAAAATGCATCAAACCTCAAAGGTAAAGAGGTAGATAGTATTTCTTCATTAAATAACATTGCTATAATTAAGAATATAATAAAGTGTAGTAGTGAGTTAAAGAATCAAGCAATAGTTCTAAAATTACCTGCTACTATTATTATTGACGATAAATTATTTACGGCTTTTATTGAATCTGTTAGATTGCTTGAGATGTGCGGTGCTAAAATATATATAGTACATGATCATATTGATTTACGAAGTTCGTCTTTAATATCACAAATAGATGAAAATTTTAGTCAAAAAATTAGTAAAATAAGCGACTATAGTTCTCTAAATAATCCTATTATTATGGAAATTTTATCCAGTTACGTTAACAAGCTTATAGTAACAAAATTAAGTAGTGTAGGTTGTTATGCAGTTGGTATTTCAGGTAAGGATGCTAATTTACTGCAAGCAAAAAAGTCAAAATTATCTCACCGAAAAATTGTAAATAATGATGTTATAAATATTGGTTTTTTAAGCGAGCCTATTATTATTAATCCGGAAATTTTATTAAATTTTGAAGATAATAATATTATACCTGTAATAGCACCATTTGCGAGCGACGATCAGGAGAAAACGCATTTATTAAATGTTAACTTAACGGTAGCAACAATTGCTTCTGCATTAAGTGCGGAACATTTAATATTTCCATATGAGATATTACAGGTATCCGAGACGTTTCCGTATAATATAAAAATACGAGATATTAACTTATTGAAATCAATGTTGGGTGATAGTAATAATTTTATCGAAGAAGAATTAATTAAGATAGCAGTTAATGCACTTGAAAATAATAACAGTTACGTACATTTTGTAAATAGTGAAGTACCGAATTCAATATTATCAACTATGTTTGATATAAATATAAACTAAAGAGGTTTTTTATGGCAGGAGCATTAGCATCTGATCTTTTATTTGCACTATCAAGATAAGGATAAAAATTTATCCTTATCTTGAATATAATATTGAATAATCAAGATCAAAGGCGGCTTCGATCTTGATTATAAAAATTAATTTTAAATAAGAAACAGAGTTTTAAGTTTTTTTAGATTAGGAAATATATAGATATAGGAGAAATTTATGGCAGGAGCATTAGCATCTGATCTTTTATTTGTAGGGTTAACTAGACCGCCGATGATATTTGGAGTAAGTATTAAGTTTGCTGCATTAAATATGATAATGACGATGATAGTATTTATTTGGAACAACGGTATTATGATTTTATTCATTGCGGCTGCTTTGCATTTGGTAGCTTATATTATATGTTTTAAAGAACCGAGATTCATAGAGCTATATTTAAATAAAATGTCAAGAACTAGCCAATGTCCTAATAAATTTTACTATGGAGCAAATTCGTATAATATTTGAGTTTGTTATTCATTCCCGCGTGGATGCTAAACCGTTATTGCTACGCAGCCTACGGCTACTCGCAATGACAAAATAAATCAAAATAGTTAAATCAGGTGAGGTAATGAAGTTATTTAGAACTAGAGCAGCTAAAGAATTAAGGTCTAAACAAGAAAGACCCACTTCGCATTTTATTCCTTATAAATGTCATTGGGATAGTAATACTATTTTAACCAAAGATAATTCATTATTGCAAGTCATTAAAATAAACGGCTTTTCTTTTGAAACTGCGGATGATGAAGATCTAGACATTAAAAAGAATATCAGAAATGCCTTACTTAAAAATATGGCTTCGGGAAATATCGTTATGTATTTCCATACTATTAGAAGACGTAAAGCAGTGATATTTGACGATACGGAATTTACTTATGATCCTACCGTAAAAGTCCCTAATGATTTTATTACTTATTTAGGTGCAGAATGGCGTAAGAAACATGCGGGTGCTAGGTCGTTTTTTAATGAATTATATGTTAGTATTTTATATAAGCCTGATACCGGCGGTACTGCTATAGTTGAGTATTTTCTAAAGAAGATTAGACAAAAATCTAATAAAACCGCTTGGGAAAATGACATGAAGGAGATGAAAGAAAATCTTCAAGAAATGTCAACTAGAGTGGTTAATACATTCAGAAGTTACGGAGCAAGATTACTTGGAGTTCGTCAAACGCCGTCAGGTAGTTATTGTGAAATTTTAGAATTCCTTTCATCTTTAGTTAATTGCGGCGACTCACCCGGACCTATATCATTACCGCGTGGTACTATTGATGAATATTTACCTACCCATCGCTTATTTTTTGATTCTCGTACTATTGAAGCAAGAAGTCCGCTTGGCAAGAAATATGCTGGAATGATCAGTATACTTGAATACGGTCCTAATACTTCGGCAGGAATTTTTGACGGATTCCTGCAAATGCCTTTTGAATTTGTCATGACTCAAAGCTTTGTCTTTGCTAATAGAACCGTAGCGATTGGTAAAATGCAATTACAGCAAAATAGAATGATACAATCCGGTGACAAGGCTACTTCACAAATTGCTGAAATCAATACGGCTCTTGATATGGCTACTAGCGGCGATATCGGTTTCGGTGAGCATCATTTATCGCTTTTATGTTCCGCAAATAATATTAAAGCTTTAGAAGATATATTATCAATGGCAGCAGTTGAGCTTTCTAATTCAGGAATTCAGCCGGTTAGAGAAAAAGTTAACATGGAACCTAGCTATTGGGGGCAGCTGCCCGGAAATATGGATTATATAGTACGTAAATCTACTATCAATACATTAAATATGGCTAGCTTTGCATCGCACCATAATTATCCACTCGGTAAAATTAAAGATAACCATTGGGGAGAATATGTCACAGTACTTGATACTACTTCAGGTACGCCGTTTTATTTTAATTTCCATGTAAGGGATGTTGGACATACTCTAATTATCGGTCCAACAGGTGCCGGTAAAACAGTTCTTATGAATTTCTTATGTGCTGAAGCACAAAAATTCAAACCTCGTATGTTCTTTTTTGATAAAGATCGAGGAGCAGAAATATTTATACGTGCTTTAAACGGAGTTTATACAGTAATTGATCCGGGTTTAAAATGTAACTTTAACCCTTTGCAGCTTGAAGATACTAGTGAGAAT
>DYDV01000025.1 GCA_020404465.1 Rickettsia endosymbiont of Omalisus fontisbellaquei | reverse complement strand
GTACCTCTAGCAATAATTCTAGGTAAAACTTTAGAGTTATATTTTATTTTTTTCAAATGTACTTGTAATATTTGTTCTCTGCCGTCAATATCAGGATTAGACACCGTAATTTGTCGATCAAATCTTCCAGGTCTTAGTAATGCCGGATCAAGAACATCGGGGCGGTTAGTAGCTGCAATAATAACAACTCCTTCATTTGTTTCAAACCCGTCCATTTCGACTAACATTTGGTTAAGCGTTTGCTCACGTTCATCATTACCGCCGCCCATACCAATACCTCTATGGCGACCTACCGCATCAATCTCATCAATAAAGATAATACAAGGTGCATTACGTTTGCCTTGTTCAAACATATCTCGCACACGGCTTGCACCAACTCCAACAAACATCTCAACAAAATCAGAGCCTGAAATACTAAAGAATGGCACATTAGCCTCGCCGGCTATTGCTTTTGCTAAAAGGGTTTTTCCCGTTCCTGGTAGCCCTATTAGTAAACAGCCTTTCGGAATTTTACCGCCAAGCTTTTGAAATTTACTAGGGTCTCTTAAAAAATCGACGATTTCTGTTAATTCTTCTTTTGCCTCATTAATACCGGCTACATCTTTAAACGTAACTTTAGGTCCTTTATCTGATAATAATTTAGCTTTAGATTTTCCAAACCCCATGGCTTTCCCACCACCATGCATTTGACGCATAAAGAAAACCCAAACACCTATTAATAAAAGCATCGGAAACCAAGAAATTAAAAAACCTAAAAATGTATTCATTCTTGTTTCAAGAGGTACGACTTCAATATTAACGTCATTGCTAGTAAGACGATTTACTAAATCAGGATAATCAGGAGCATAAGTGTTAAAAGTAGAGCCGTCATTTGAAGTACCTTCAATTACTCTACCTTGAATTTTTACTGAATTAACGGTCTTTTCATCAACTCGTGTTAAAAAATCCGAGAAAGTTATGTTGTTTCTTCCGCCAAGTAAACCGTCAGACTGGAAAATATTAAAAAGTAATATTACAAAAACAAAAAGTGCTGCCCAAGCTAAAATACTTCTACCTTGATTATTCATCGATATAAAACCTAATAAAAATTTTTACCGGCATTAAGTTACCGGTGTTAGCAAAAATGGGTGAAACGAGATACAAAATTTGGAGCAAAAGATACTTCAAAGTTCCACATGTCGTTATCATAATATGATATATGTGGTATTGCTATAACTTTTTCAAGTATTTTAATGATAGGCAAGGTAAATAAAATTACATTGTGGTTTTTGCAGGATAGATTTTTCAAAGGTTCTAAATCTAATTGTTTTTTTATTATTTTATAATCTTCCAACGATAAATGAGTCACAAAACAATTTAGAGTTTCTTGAATAGACTCCCTGTAAAATTCTACTTCTAGAGGTAATTTGTGCGTCGATCCTAACCCCTTATCCTCACGTACGTTTATGTACGCTGCGGTGCTGCGTTTCGTGTCTCCTACAAATTCCTCTCTATAAGCGAATTTTGCAGGAAGTCTATTTTTTGTGATACGAAACCTATTGTCCCAAATAACTGGTTTATCTAGTAATATTTTACTCTCAGGTAATTTTTTACCGAATTCCTTATATATAAGTAACTCGTTTTGAGTGCGTTTAATTACGCAACCATGAAGTGTATTTTTAAAGTTTACGTCTTGAGTAATTAATTTTAAAATAGGCGATACTGAATAAAAACGTGCCACCCTAGATTGTCCACTAATTATTACCAGTAAAAAATTAATTAATTGTACTTTTACCTCTTTTGAAAACTTATCAAATTTTACTAAATCAAGAAAAGCAAAACCATATTCAAAAATCTTGACCGCTTCAGCTATTGCTGATATTAATTCCGGCTTAAACTCATCTTCTATAAGCTTGTTGGTTTTAAATTGTTGTGAGATTATTTCGGCTTTAATATAATCCTCACCTTTAGCTAATTTTTGCCTAATAAGATTCCGCTTATATTTATCAGATAAATTCGATTCATCTTCAAACCATTTTATATTATGACTGACTAAATATTCTACTAATTCACTCTTTGGAATATTATATAGCGGTTTAATTATCTGTGTATTGTTATGCCAATTTATATTACTGCTACTAAGACCGAATATACCGCTTTTACGTTCTAATCTTAAACAGAAATTTTCTATATAATCATCCTCATGGTGAGCAGTTAGAAGAACTAATATATCGAGTTCCACGCATAGATTTGTCATTAAATCATAGCGTCCTTCTCTTGCTCTTTCTTGTAAATTGGAAAAATTATTTTGATGATCAAAAGATAAACTATAATGCTTGCGATTTAGGCTGTTACTGATGTTTTGGATATAATGGGTTTCTTGTTTCGATTGCTGTCTTAAGTTATGATCAACCGATATAACAAATAATTCTATATTATTTTTTTCTGCCCAAATATTAGTAAGATACAGAAGTGCTACCGAATCACTCCCACCGGAAACTGCGATCGCTATTTTAGATAAACCAAAGTTACCTATTAGGTTATTGATATTATACTCAAATTTTTCATATAGCATGGTTGAAAAATATTAGTATTGTAAAGTGTTTGGATATTGTGGTCAAACGTAGTAGTATGTCATTCCAGCAACGGCGGAACGTTGTTGCATGGCTTGAAAAACCTGCTCGATGTCATCCCCGCGGAGGCGGGGATCCAGAAAAATAACTTCAATATTGATACAGAAGTTACATCATATTTGGCAAAATAAACACATAAAAAACTTGTTTTTATGTGTTTTACTGGATTCCCGCCTTCGCGGGAATGACATAAAACGAGCCATGCAACAACGCCTACAAGCTCGCGGGAGATGACAGAGGTAGAATTGATCCGCACAACTAAATGATAAAGAAAAATTTATGCTGATTCAGCTAAGCTTTCTGAAGTTTCAGTCTTTTGTTCACGTAAATAATCTTGTGCTTCTGATTCTGATCTTGCAACAATAACCGTAACTATAGCATTAAGCTCTGCATGGAGTCTTATTTCAACCGTATAAAGTCCAGTAGATTTAATTTGTTTATCAAGAATAATATTTGAATGAGAAATACTATAAGATACATTTTCAGATAATTTATCGGCTATTTCTTTATTAGTAACCGAACCGAAAAGTTTACCATCATCTGATGTTTGACGGATAAAAACCAATTTTTGATCTTTAATAAGAGCATTGATTTTTTCTACTTCTTCTCTTATTTGCTTATCTTTTGCTTCAAATTCATCTTTTTGCTTAACTATTAGCTCTTTATTAGGCTCAGTAGCTCTAATAGCTAATTTTTGCGGTAAAAGATAATTACGACCAAATCCGTCTGCTACTCTGAGTATGTCGCCAATTTTACCTAATTTTCTTACGGGTTTTATTAATATAATTTCCATGTATTATGCCTTTATTTAGCTTGAAATACAAAAGGTAATAACGCTAAAATTCTTGCAATTTTAATAGCATTATTTAGCTTTCTTTGTTTCTTTGCACAAACATTTGTGATCCTGCTTGGAAGCATTCTACCGCCTTCAGAAACGAACTTTATCAAAAGTTCAGGATTTTTATAATCAATGACGGGTGCATTAGGAATAGAAAGAGGGCATCCTTTACGTCTTCTAAAAAATACTTTTTTAGTGGTTTTATCTCCTACCTTGCGGGTAGCTGTTTCACTAGTATTATTACTTTTTAACATTCTTTAACCTTAATTCTTACAAATTTAATTATTAATCGTTACGTCAATTACCGGAGTATTTTCTGTACTTTGATTTTTTAATATCGGTGAAGGTTCGCTACTAATTGAATCTGCTTTAATTGTAAGAAATCTAATAATATTCTCGTTAAGCTTCATTTTTCTTTCTAGCTCTTCTTTTACATTTCGATCAATGTCTAGACCTAGAAAATAATAATGTCCTTTTTTGTTATTACCGATTTTGTAAGCTAAAGTTCTTAACCCCCAATATTCTTTTTTTATGATAGTGCCGTTATTATCTTTAATAATTTTAGCAAAATCATCAACGATTTTATCTATATCGTTTAATGATACGTCTTGGCGTATAATAAAAACTGATTCATAAAAGCTCATAATATATATAGGTTCTCCAACAAACAAACTTTAAAATAAAGCTATTTATAGCAACTAAAACTATTAAATTCAAGTATTATCTTTAAAAAATTATTATTTCTTTGTTTCTTTTTATAAAAAGTTTGCTATAACCCCTAATAAATTAGAAAATTGTTACAAAAGTTTTTAATTATTTACTAAATATTAATGGAGATTAATTCAGTGTTTGATAAGCTATTACCTGAAGTTTTAATTATAGAAGAAAAAAATAAAAAAAGTGTTAATATTTCTTTAAGTAATGATATAGAGAGAGCAGGCTTTAATATAATTAGGGCTTCAACTCTAGAAAAAGCATTAACTTATTTTTTTAGTCAACCGCTTGCTATCATGATTATTAGTGCAGAATTACAAGAAAATCCTTTAATAACAATAAATAACGTTAGAAAAATTAATAAATTTTCTAAAACGCCCATAATTTTTTTATTATCAAACAAGCAATTAAATTTAACAGAAATAGACGATAACGTGCTATTTTTTTATAAGCCTTTCTTATCGGAGCAAATAGTAGATACTTTAAAGACTTTATTGAGGCGTTCTAAATCAGTTTTACAAGATAATATTATTAAATTTAAGAATATAAATATTGATTTAAATACTGAAAAAGTATACAAAGACGGACTGAATATTCGTCTAGGTCCTACTGAGTTTAAAATTTTACGACTTTTTTTTCAGTTTCCAAATGAAGTATTTTCGCGTCAAGAAATAATAAAATATTTATGGGAAAGTGAAGAGACCTTTAATGAGCGTCTTATAGATGTTCATATAAATAGGATTAGAGAGGCCTTAGGAAAAGACAATTTAATTATTAAAACCGTTCGTTTTATCGGTTATTGTTTAAATAAGGATAATGATTAGGCTCTGTGAAGGAGAATTAAATTAATCTATTTTTGCTATTTTTTGCTGTAAATCATAAAATTTTTTTGAAATAGGAACGACTATTACCGCAAAAATCTTATTAATTTTCGCTAAAAAATATCTAACAATATAAATAATTTAATTCTCCTTCACAAAACCTAGAATTTTGTTGCCAAAATTTTCTTTGTATTTATGCGTTAAGTATGTTAATATCCATTAATTATATTTATCTATACTATAAATATAATTAGATTTTATTCGTTGCCGATTTATATATTTTATAACTAAAAACTGTAAATTTTATGTTAAGTAAACTAAATAAGCCTGCTTTATTTGCTTTAATATTTTATCCTATTTTTATTATATCTCTTATAGTTAAATATTCGTTTGATTATGGAATAGGGCTAACTGAAATTATTTTTATAATTGCTAGTTATTATATTAATAATATTACCGTTGGGATTGGTTTACATAGGTTATGGTCTCATAATGCCTATAAAATAAATAAATGTGCCGAGTTTGTTTTAGTTATGTTATCTGCAGGAACATTACAGGGACCGGCTTTATCTTGGGCGTCGAATCATTATAAACATCATAGATATACGGATCAAGATCAAGATCCGCATACTCCATTAAAATTTGACAATAAATTTTTAGGTTTTATGTGGTCTCATGTAGGATGGATGTTAGTCGGAAGCGGCAGCTATAAATCTATTGATCGCATTACTTGGGCTAAGCACGGGAAAAACAATTTATTAAAATGGCAGCTAAAATATTATTGGCAAATAGCAACTTTTATGAATATCGCCGTACCTTTATTTATCGGTTATTTAGTCGGTGGCACTATACAATCAGCATATGCAGGATTTTTATTTATGGGACTCGGTAGATTCCTGCAACAGCAAGCAACATTCTGTGTTAATTCTTTATGCCACTTTGCCGGCAGTAAAAAATATTACAAAGGCACTGCCGGAGATATTTGGTGGATGGCATTATTCTTACTAGGTGAAAACTGGCACAATTATCATCATGCTTTTCCTTCAGATTATCGTAACGGTGCAAAGTGGTATCATTTTGACGTTCACAAATGGATAATATTTTTAATGAGTAAAATCGGTTTAGCTTCAGAACTCGAACGTACTACAAAAGTACGTATACAGGCAAAAATGCAAGAAACTTTAAGCTATCTTAGTGAAAAACAAAAGCAAAAATTGAGCTTAATGCAAACTAAAATAGATCAGCTTCTAGAAAATTTATGCTTAAAAATTAAAGAGCTTGAAGAATCATCTATTACAATTAAAGAACAATTTAAAAAATCTTTTGTAGAAATACAAGAATCGCTTAAAAATTTAGCGGAGCAAGTAAGTTCTGCAACGCAAATAACAGAAAAACCTTCGGAAAAATTACTAAAGATAGTTAATAAAAAAATTATTGATGCTGAACAATCTATTTATAAGCTGTATAATCAATTAAATACCTCAAAGGTATCTAATTAGTTTCAATTTGAATGACAAAAATTTTAGGTATAGAATCAAGCTGTGATGATACAGCTGTTTCTATAATCACCGAAAATCGAGAAATCTTATCTAATATAATCATTTCACAAAATGCAGAACACGCAGCTTTTCAGGGAGTAGTGCCTGAAATTGCTGCACGTTCTC
Organism: Rickettsia endosymbiont of Omalisus fontisbellaquei; assembly: GCA_020404465.1. Taxonomy (GTDB): domain Bacteria; phylum Pseudomonadota; class Alphaproteobacteria; order Rickettsiales; family Rickettsiaceae; genus Rickettsia. The sequence goes on along the minus strand of DYDV01000025.1, from coordinate 2,851 downwards.
ATTTATCGAATCTAGATAAAGCATTAAAAAATGTTTTAAAAGAAAGCAATATCAAATTAACGGAAATTAGTGCAATTGCCGCAACTTCCGGTCCAGGTTTAATCGGTGGTGTTATAGTTGGCTCAATGTTTGCAAGGTCGCTAAGCAGTGCTTTAAAAAAACCCTTTATTGCAATTAATCATTTAGAAGGTCATGCCTTAACCGCAAGATTAACCGATAATATCCCTTATCCTTATTTACTCTTGCTAGCCTCAGGTGGGCATTGTCAATTTGTAGCAGTCCTAGAGCTTGGAAAATATAAAATACTAGGCTCTACTATAGATGATGCCGTAGGTGAAGCTTTTGACAAGGTAGCAAAAATGCTAAATTTAGCTTTTCCCGGAGGACCTGAAATTGAGAAAAGAGCAAAACTTGGTAATTCTCATAAATATAAATTTCCAAAACCTATAATTAACAGCGGTAATTGCAATATGTCTTTTTCAGGACTTAAAACTGCCGTACGTACTTTAATAATGAATTTAAAGGAAACTGATTACAAAGACCGTCATCATTTAGAAAGCTTCAGACAAGATGAATTTCAGGAAGAGCCTGCGCAGCGTACAAAAGTACGTGAGCACAGGCGAAAGCCACAAAATTCGCTTGAATCAAGCTTTCTAAATGATGACGTAATTAATGATATAGCGGCAAGTTTTCAATTTACTATAGGAGAAATTCTAAGTAGTAAGATACAGGATGCTATTAGAGCATATGAACGAGTTGTAAATGATTATTACGAGAATATAGATTATACTGCACAGCTAAATTTAAAAAGCTTTAGACAAGATGAATTTAAGAATAAGCTAGCTAGGCGTACAAAAGTACGTGAGCACAGGCTATACCCGCAAAATTCGCTTGGATCAAGCTTTTTAAATGACACTGTAGTAATTGCTGGCGGCGTTGCTGCCAATACATATTTACAAGAAGTATTAAGTAATAGTACTAAGACGCATGGTTATCATCTTATCTATCCACCTATCCACTTATGCACCGATAATGCTGCAATGATTGCATATGCAGGACTAGAGCGTTATAACAAAGGATTATTTACACCTTTAAACTTCTGTCCAAAAGCTAGGTGGAGTTTAGAAGAAATATAGTAAATTAACGACGTCCTGAGTTCAAGTCAATTTACTATATAATTTTTTAATATTGACACTTCTTAATTTAGTAGTATGATATGTAATTACCATGTTTCGTGGTAATTATCTATATAAAAAAGAGGTAAGTTTATGAGCAATAATAATTATGAAAACATATACAAAGCATATAATTGTTTTTCAGAAGCAACAAATTCTGCCTATTCAGCTGTAAATAATTTTTTAGAATTACCTAATGTATTTAATAAATATCCTACTGTTATTTCTTTAATTTTTTCTAAAACAGCAAAATTAGACTCTAATATAACCAATATAATTAAAAACGGTGTTATTATATATGAGATATCAACAACTATAATAGGTGCCGTAAATACTTTTTATAAAGATAAAAAACTAGTCGATAAAATATTAAAAGACGGACAAAATGCTATTAATAAGCTTATTGAAACAACAACCTACTTATCGCCAGTAGTTACAGATATTACAAATTCTTACTTGGTTGATCCGTATCAAGGAGAAAAAGCACTATTATTTGACTTACAAATTCCTAACTCTACTAGTAGTGATTATTATAAATTTTCAGGAGAAGTAGTAAATTTAGCTGAAATTGAAGCATATTAATAAGCTATAATTTTGCTTAACTTCGTCATGAGCTAAGCGACTGAAAAGGGGTTGTTGTATGGCTCGATTTTATATCATTCCCGCGTAAGCGGGAATGATATATGAGCCGTACACTTAAATCAATCAATTATCTTTATCCTTAGCTCTTCTTTTTCTCTACTTATTTTAACCGTTTTACCGCTACTTATTTCACCGGCTAAAATCATCTTGGCTAAATTATTTTGTATTTCCCGCTGGATAAGGCGTTTTAAGGGTCTTGCTCCAAAGCTTGGATCATAGCCTTTTTCTGCTAAGTAATTTAAAGCAGATTCATCAAATTCAAGAGTAATATTTTGTGCTAGTAAAATCTTCTTTAAGCTTTCAAGTTGTATCTTAACTATATCATGAATATTGTTGCGATTTAGGCGATGGAATAATATAATTTCATCCAATCTATTTAAAAACTCCGGTTTAAATACTGCTCTTACATACTCCATTACCTGATCCTTTACAGCGTCATTCAGAAAACTTGATACAAGCGAATTTTGCGGCGTTCGTCTGTGCTCACGTACTTTTGTACGCTGCGCAGACTCTTCCTTAAATTCATCTTGTCTGAAGTTTTCTGAATTTAGCTGTACTTTATAAGTATCTTCATTAACCAATATTTCTGCACCTAAATTAGACGTTAACACGATAATAGTATTTTTAAAATCAACCGTTATACCTTGACTATCGGTTAGTCTTCCCTCATCGAGTATTTGCAGCATAATATTAAATATGTCGGGATGTGCTTTTTCCACTTCATCAAATAATATTACCTGATATGGACGACGTCTTACCGCTTCCGTTAACACTCCGCCTTGATCATACCCGATATAGCCAGGAGGGGCTCCGATTAGCCGGGATATTGAGTGTTTCTCCATATATTCCGACATATCTATACGAAGTATTGCATTACGGTCATCAAAAAGAAAACCGGCTAAGGCTTTGGTAAGCTCGGTTTTACCGACACCGGTCGGTCCTAAGAATAAGAACGAACCAAGCGGACGGTTAATATCCTGAATACCTGCACGTGATCTTCTAACCGCATCGCTAACGCCTTTAATTGCCTCATC
>DYDV01000024.1 GCA_020404465.1 Rickettsia endosymbiont of Omalisus fontisbellaquei | reverse complement strand
CTCTACCTTTGCCGACATATTTTCTTGAATATCTTGATTGTATTGTACTATCACTTGTTGGATGTTTCTTGCCATCAGCATCAGCTAGTGTTTCTCCATCCAACAGATCCCATGCCTTAAATATTGGAAGCTTGTATATATGGATTTAAAACCCACTTTCTTGCCCTAGTATGTTAGAGTTATAATCATTTAAATAGTCTATTACATACTTTTTAAGTGGTTGATCAAAATTGCATGCCCCAACAATTTCATTATTTATAAAAAATTCCGGATAATCTTTTGCAATTTTTTCCGTTAATTCTTTATTATTTTCTTTGAACTTTTGAACACATTTATATTTTTTTGTATTATTATCTGCAATCCCCTTGCATATATGTTTAAATATTACTATTTTTATGCTCTCAATATTTCCGGGAGAAGTTGCTACGCCCGCAGCTTTCTTTATGTAGTCATCTTTTAAATATTTGCTCGGAGTTTTATGTAGTAGTGTCAATTTGTCGTCCCAATTTCCTTGCTTTGCATCTTTATAGATATTACTTAAATCTTTTTTCATTCCTTGTTCTATTTTAGCAAAATATGCTAATTGCTCTTTTTTATCATCATCAGATAAGGAAGAAATCGGTCTTACTTGAGGTATTGAAGTTTCTTCTTTTATGTTAGCTATAATAGGTGTAGCATTTATTGGAATATTACTATTCTGAATAGCTATATCTTTTTCACTTATTTTTTCGAGCTGATGCTTTAAGTGATCATCTTGAATTATTAATTTAACTTCTTTATCTAGGATACTTTTTTGATTTAATATTGTATCATAATTTGTTAAAAATGATGTGATAATTAATGTTATATCCTCTAGCGCTAAACAAACAGCTAAAATTTTGGTATCATTGAGTGTTTCATAATGAGAAAATTTATCTTTTATAGATAGGTATTTATCATGTAACCAATTAAAAGCATTTTTTACTGTGCCGGGATTTGAAATTTCAGGATTTAAAATTTTTGGCTTTCGAATTTCCATGGCAGCAAGTGCAGCTTGTGCTACGCCAATACTTATATCTTCATCCAAAGTAAAACTATTTCGAATAATCTCGGTGATAATATTTGCTTTTTCCGTGATTTCTCTTGTTTTAACAGTTTCGTATATTTTTGTAACAATATCATCAACCATTGCAATAATACCGCCTGCAAACGGTATAGCTTGAGTAAAAGTTAATCCATAACTTATACTTCTTACAATGGTTTCTTCTAATACTTTTTCAGTAGTAGATATATCATTATAAAAATTTCCTTTGATTTTTCCGCTTGCTAAAGATCTATACGCACAGAATAAATCGAGCATAGTCCAGTAAAATGTTTTGCAGTATTGATATAATTCTTGATCTTGTGTTTCTAGTATTTCAAAAGCTTTTCTAACTTGAGCGATTTCATCAAGTTTAGTACTTTTTATTATTTCACTATGTTGATCTAATTGCTTTTGCATTAGATTTAGGCTGTTTTCTATAGGAAAAGTAACTACTTCTTTAATTTGAGGATTTTCACGTTGTATTTCTGTAAGTTTTGCTTTTAATTCTGTTAATTCTTTTATTTGTTCTTCAAATTTACGATCTTGTTCAAGAAACTTGTTCTCATGCTTATGTAATTTTTCTCCATGTGCTCCAACATTTACTACTAGCTGATTTGTTACTTCAAGATGTTTAGTTAATGCTTCTGCAAGAGCAACACTTATTTCTCCTTTTTCGGTTAACTCTTCGATTGTAGATTTTACCGATGTAAGCTCTGCAATGCTGTCCATTGTCTGAGTTACATACATATCAAATATGCTTTTTTTCTGTTTAGGTATTTCATTTACCTTCTGCATATCATAAACTGCTTGTTTATTATTACCCATTTCAACATGCAATCTACCTCTATCTATAAAATAAATTGCTATTGGCTCTTTTTTGCTTAATTCTATAGCTTTGTCATAACATTCCAAAGCCTTAACAAAGTAAGAAGGATCATCTTTTAGAATGCCTAAATTTCTAAGAGCTCGTGCTTTAGTATGATACTCTTCATGATCGTTGGGGTTATCATTAAGTACAATATCGCATCCTTTTATCTCATCTTCTAAATTTGCTATAGTTAACATATAAGTTGCTCCAATCTATGATTCTATATTTGAATTTTTTATATTAGTTGATCCATTTAAATTAATATCATCCACAGCGTAAGATATTTCAATTAATGGTTCGTTATAATATTCAATCTCTATCGGTAAAATAGAATATCCTAAGGAATTTTCTATTTTCTTAATAATATTTTGAATATACATTTTTTCAATCGTTTTAACGGCATTTGGTAATTGCTTAATTTTTCTTATATCGTCAATCGCAGATTCAGTTTGATTAATTTCAAAATATAGCTTAGCTCTTTCAGCTAAATATAAAGGGGTATATGGAAAAAGCTCGATAGCTTTATCGTAACATTCAATTGCTTGTGTATAATGTCCTTTATCATTTGTATATTTACTTAATTCTAGTAACAGCATACCTTTTGTAGAATAGGTCGCATGATCATTAGGATTATCCTGAATTACTATATCACATCCGTTTATTTCGTCTGTTAATTCCTGTATTTTATTGTCCGGTTTCATGATATTCTATATCTTTGCCTAGTTGTTCTATTACGGTATTTTCCTGTATTAAGCTATTAGGAGAAGTATCAGTTAAAAAGTCATAAAATATCGAAGGATCTAGAGGTTCGTAATAAAGCGTTGTAATTGGCTCTTCTTGCGTTACTTCTTCATTTATTTTTCTTTCTATGATTGCTACTCTTTTAGCAATAAGATTCTCTTTTTTAGTAAGATATACTACACCTTCTGTTAGTGTCTCTCTTGCTTCTGACTCTGCTTTTTTTATTATGTTTATTTCTGTTTGTAATTTATGTATTTTTATAGTGGTTGCTTCTTTTTCTTCTTGCACGTCATGTAATAAGTCATGTAATCGTTGTTCCATCATTTTTTGTTCAACTCGTGCTTCTTTTAGCTCCTTAAGTAAATTTACTTCCTCTTCTTTATTTATTCCTTTCTCAAAATTGTCTACTATTTTAATTGTTATAGAAATTTTAGATTTTTTAAGTACTTTAAATTGTTCAATAGCTTCTTTAATTTTAAGTTTATTTGGAGTAAGCTTGTCTACAACCTTCTGAGCCCTTGCGGTAATTTTTTGTAATTTTGCTAAATTCTTAAGAACTAATTCTTCACCTTTAGGTATATATTCTTTAAATATTTCATAGTTCTCAAAAGGTATATAGCAAAGTATATGATTGTCGTTATAATGATAATCATATCGACTTTTATCGATAGGATAATACTTACTTATTTTAAATGCTTGTTGTAAGCAAGCATTAGCTTCCTCTTCTAATTCTAAAATATTTAAAATTTTTGCTTTATTACAGTAGAGTATTGTTCTATTTGGATTAAGTTCGATAGCTTGATTAAAGCAATCTAAAGCTTTTTTATATTGACCTAGATTATAAAAAAATTTTCCAATATATGCATAATAATAATCAGGTGTTGTTTCTCTAGGTAATATATACGATTTATAAGAATAAAAAGAATTAAACAAACCAGAAATGCAAATATTTTTATAATGATTTAAACTTTCTAAAGCCTTATCTAAATTCCCTGCTTCAATATTGTTTTTTATATTTCGATTAAATCGATCCATACGTTGTGTAAAGTTGTCCAAGCTATTATACATTTTTCATATTCTATTTAATTTAAATATTATCCTACTAAATCGTCATGATCGATATTTTCCCCGATAGCTACTACTTCCTTATTATCGTTCACTCCAACTGAATCATTTGAGGTAAAAACGGTAGTCGTGTGGATTTGAGAAAATTGATTTTGTTCTTGTAGTTTTGCTTCAACTTTTCTTTCTACGATTGCTAATCTTTTAGCATGAAGATTTCCTTGTTTAGTAAGATGTACTGCGGTTTCTGTCATTATTTCTCTATCTTCTGACTCTTCTTTTTGTATTATGTTTATTTCTGTTTGTAATTCTTGTATTTTTATAGTGGTTGCTTCTTTTTCTTCTTGCAAGTCATGTAATCGTTGTTCCATCATTTTTAGTTCAACTTGCATGTCTTTTATCTCTTTAAGTAAATTTACTTCCTCTTCTTTATTTATTCCTTTCTCAAAATTGTCTACCACCTTGATTGTTATAGAAATTTTAGATTTTTTAAGTACTTTAAATTGTTCAATAGCTTCTTGGATTTTCAGTTTATTTGGAGTAAGCTTGTCTATAACCTTCTGACCCTTTGCAGTAATTTTTTGCAATTTTGCTAAATTCTTAAGAACTATTTCTTCGCCTTTAGGGATATATTTCTCAAACTTTCCGCTGCCATAGGAACCACATGTAGTAATATTAAGGGTAAGTGAAGGATAATCATAACGATGTTCATTATGATGCTCGCTTATTTCAAATGCTTGGTTCAAGCAATAGCTAGCTTCTTCTTCGAGCTCTAAAATATTTAAAATTTTTGCTTTATTACAGTAAAGTATAACTCTACCCGGACTAACTTTAATAGCTCTATCAAAACAATCTAAAGATTTGTAATATTGATCTAGATTATAAAAAGCTTTTCCAATATATACATAATAATCAGATATTGTTTTGCTAGGTAATATATACGATTTATACGAACAAACAGAATAAGAAGAATCAAACATATAAGGAGCATAAAAATTACCCAAATTAAAAGGATCAGAATTGAAAATAGGCTTATAGCGATTTAAACGTTCTAATGCTTTTTCTAAATTTTCTGCCTCAATATGTTTTTTTATATTGCGATCAAATTGATCAATAAGTGGGTTATACATTTTCCATATCCATTTAATTTAAATATTATTTTATTAAATCGTCATGATCGACATTTCCCCCAGTAGCTGCTACTTCCTTATTATCGTTCACTCCCACTGAATCATTTGAGGTAAAGATTGTAGTCAGTTGAAGGTTAGTTCAAGAGCTCGTTCTGCCTCTAATAAGAGCTTCATGATATCTTCTCATTCGTAGCAATATTTCAGCTTTAGTACTATAAGTTTTAGCAAGGTTAAAGAAAGCTAAACCTTTATTATAATGAGCTAAATAATAACTCTTATTTAAGGTAATGGCTTCTTCAAAGTGAGGAATAGAGTGCTCATATAGACCTAAAGTAAGTTTATTTACTCCTAGATTGTTAGCAATTTGAGCTAATTCCTCATAATAGTTTTGAGTAATTGAATTAAAAGTATTACGATACATAAAATTAACTTTTTACATAGATTCTTTCTTCTGTAATCTGAGCTATATAATACACAGTAGATAAAATTTTATTAATTAAAAGAAAAAAATTGAAGAGAAATAAATTTTTTCAACTTAATAATTAAAAATGTGATATTAAAGAAACTTAATAAAAGAGCACTAGAACAGCTTAGAAAAATTAATACTTATGATTTACTACAAACAATATATTTATTAAATTTTTATGTTGTAATCAAAAGCTGAAATAGCTAAGATTTTTGATAAACAGAATTTAATTGATTAAATTAAGAGGAACAAATGAAAGAAAATAAAATATTTGGTAGAATTGACATAAATTATATAAATCAACACTATAAAATAAAAATTTTTGGTTTTATCCCTGATTTCTCTAGCAGCAAATCTAAAAAGAGTGCAGAGCCGTTTTGTATAACTAACGATAAATTTTTTGGATTAACATACGCACCTAATGTAGAAACTCGAGAATTTTCGTACTCAAGAGATTTCTTTGTAAAACTAGATTTAGAACCAACAAATCTTAGTGAGGCTATCAATATGAGAAATGCCCTTTTTTGGGATGCACAATGTCAATGGTATGCAGCAAAAGATGGCGAAGAGGTTAGTGTTCATTATGCTACCATACAAGAAATAAAAGAATTAAGAGAGTTAGTAGAAAGTGATCAAGTTAAATTATCATCTCATGATAAAATAGAAACAATTGAACTTATAGATCAATATGAAAAAACTTATCCAGACTTAATTAAATTAATTGGTGAAGAAGATGACATTATATAATCTAAAATAGTTAAAGTTTTTAATAAAATTTAAAAAGGTAAGGTATGACAAGACATTTTACGTGTAAATCTAATTGGACTGGAGTAATTATAGCTTATACTCCCAAAAGAGAGTATGATCTTAATGCATATAACATATTTAATAATGGAGTAGCTTTTGCAAATGCAAGCTATATTACAACTCCTGGAAATATAGAGGGAATACAAGGTTGGTGTTGGGGTTTGTTTCACAAATACGATAGTAGTTTACCTTATGTTTCTTGGCGTAATGCAGATATAAATGATATAAGAATGACAGTTTCGCAAGGAGTGAATAATATATTTAATGAAGTAATAGATGGTTTTCGCAACATAAGTGATATAAAATTTGCTACCTTAGAAGAAGTAGCAAGATTAAAAGATTTAGTAGCAAATGATAAAGTAAAATTAGGATGTGCCTGTAGAACAGACTGTAGTAATAAAGAGGAAACGTTGGAATTTTTAAACCTTTATATTTCCGACCCAACCCTTGAGCTTTATTTAAATCCTCATTCAATTCCGGTAATAGGCGAAACTTTTTATACACAAAAACTGAAAATTTTTGATATGGGCAATTAATTCTCTTAAAAAAATTTTTACAAAAAGCCCCCCAACCCCTTTTTAATGAGGTGTTGTAAGGACCTACCCATACGATCTAATTTCCAAATGACCAATGTGTCACCAGCTTGAATTTCATTTAAAAGTTTTAGCCATTCAGGTCTATCAGTTTTTGCTCCTTTTGCTATTTCATAAAATATTTTATGGCAGCCGACATTTTTCAGTGCATCAATTTGCATGTCTAAAACTTGATCTTTTGTAGACACTCTTGCATATCCGTACTTCATAGTGATTTTAGTCCATGTTACTTATTGTTTTTAGCTTATTTGGATTTTGAATTAATGTACAGCAATGCTTAACTTTATTTACTAGCTTTGGAGTGATTTTTTGACTAGAATTTTTTGTTAACGAAAACCACCGTATAAATGGACTCAGGTGATAGATAGAAAAAATAGAATCACTTTACTATCACCTCCAGAAATTGATGAGTTATTCAATTTACCAAATTTCAATACGCAAGACATGGAATTCTTTTTTAGCATGTCTGATAGTGATCATCTTTTAATAGCAAAATATAGAACAATAAAATTAAAAATATATTTTATACTTCAACTTGGATATTTTAGAGCGACTCATAGATTTTATAATTTTAAGCTAGAAGATATTCCAACTGAGGTTGCTTATTTAGCAAGTAAATATTTTGATAATAGTGCTAGGACTATTGTTAATTCGCCTTATAGAGTGATTATCAAATCTCAACAAGAAGTTATATTAAAATTACATAGTTATACAGATTGGTCTAACGTACTTATTCCTAAGGTTATAGCACACTTGGCAGAATTAATTAGATATTATCCAAAAGTAGAAATTGCTCTTGGTGAGCTATTGAAGTACTTTGAGTCGGAGCGAATTGTAGTTCCATCTTATCGAATATTGCAGGATATTTTCACTAAAGTATTAAGTAACCATGAAGCACGACTCGATCATTTAATCTTGTCTACTCCTCAAAATATTCAAAGCGAATTAGATAAGATTATTGGAATTTCTGAGGATGGTGTAGATAAAGATAGCATAATCGTAGAATTAAATACCATTAGGTATGATCAAAAAAACTTTAAGTATACTGCTGCTAATCTTGACATTCAAAAGGTAAAGAAGATTACACCACTATATAAGTTTGCTAAATTATTTCTTCCTACACTAAATATCTCTAAAAACAGTATCAAGCACTACTCAGATTTAACAGAAAATTATTCTACATCAAGGCTTCGAAAGCTGAGAAAGCCACAGCAATTTTTGTACATGTTATGCTTTATCTACCATAGATATCAACAATTTATGGATAATTTGATAATAACATTTCAGTATCACGTTAATGCCATTATAGATAAAGGAAAAGAATACGCTCAAGATGCTTTCATTAAACATAGTACCTCGCTTATACTTGATTTCCCCAATCTTGCTAAATTTCTTAAATGGTTTCCTTCAGAAGATAAAAAGCAAGACCTTACTTATCCTGAGCTAAGCAAAAAGGCCTATAAGATTTTACCCAAATCACAATTTGAAATAATGGCACTTTTTCTTGAAGGCAAAATCTTTGATAAAACTAAGGCTCAATGGGAATTCTATGCCAAAACATCAGCCTTATTGTCCAGGTATTTACGTCCTATAATGCTAAATGTAGATTTTGAATTCTTTAATTATAAAAGTGATTTAGTTGAATTGATTCAAATACTCAAAACCCATTATCTTAAGAAGAAAAGTCCCAGCTCTTTAAAAATTGATATTAATAGTAGTGAAGCTGATTTGATAAAAGAAAAGTCAATTATTAAGTATCTAATAAACCCAGAAAAGCCTAACTATTTTGATCCTTTCCGCCTTGAATTTTATATCTATTTAAAAATGTATCATAATATCAGTAAAGGTAGACTCTGTTGTAATGATAGTATAACTTTCAGTGATTTAGATTATGACTTGGTACCAGAAGCATTAGTCGATAATGCTCAGGAAATAGCTACTAAATTTGGTTATAATAAAATTCCTATCTATTGCGATCAAAGATTAGATGATGCATTAAAAAGTTTAGATAACATATTACTTGAAACCAATACTAATATAGGTAATGGAGTAAATAAACACACTGCAATCACTAAAAATAAAGAAGGAGAGGAATCTTGGCATTTACTTTATGAAGCAAAAGAAGAATTGAAGGATTCTTTCTTTAGCAACTTGCCAAAAATAGAAATAGCTGATTTATTAAAATTTATTGGTGATCATATTAATTTATGGGATGGATTCACTCATATTAAACATAAGTATATAAAGCGCAAAAAACCTCAGATATTAGCCTTAAACGCTTGTATTTTAGCTGAAGCATTTGGTATTAGCATAACTTCTATGTCGGAAACAAGTGATCTGAACCTGAATTTATTACTATCAACTAGACAAGATTTTATTAGAGTCGATACACTATTAAGTGCTAATGACATAGTTAGTAACTATATATACAAGCTTCCAATATTTAAGGCATGGGATCTGTTGGATGGAGAAACACTAGCTGATGCTGATGGCAAGAAACATCCAACAAGTGATAGTACAATACAATCAAGATATTCAAGAAAATATGTCGGCAAAGGTAGAG
>DYDV01000023.1 GCA_020404465.1 Rickettsia endosymbiont of Omalisus fontisbellaquei | reverse complement strand
TGCAACAACTGCAGCACCTACTTATTTTAAGCCAGTTATGGATAAAAATGCTGTACAAGGACATGAATATGCTTCCGGCACTCCTTACGCATATGCAGATGGAGGGTTAGATGCAAACAGACCGGCAAACGAGGTTTTAAAGCTGCTTAAAAAAGGCTATCTACATAAAGAGCAAAATCATATACGTGAGGACAAAAACCTCACACGTGAAGAACAAAAAGAGATATTAGATAATACAATGGTATGCGCACTCAATTTCAGTAATGACATCGAACCTGTGAGTTCCATACCTAAAATCGGTCTTGACGGAGTAATAGGTTGGCTTGTGAAAGGTAAGTTAGTAAGTAGGCTTATGAACAATATGGAAAATTCTTCTACTATTGAGGTTAAAAATGATTTATCCGGAGAAGATGAATTTTTTGAAATAGGATTACCTATTACGAAAGAAACTGAAAGCTTAGATGATGCAAGTCCTAAAAATATTGAAAGATTAGAAGAAATAGGACGTAAATATGTGCAGGATAATAACGAATTAATTCAAAAATTATGTGATAGCTTACTTGATAATCTAAATAAAGAACAAGCGACTAATCAAACCGTAGATTCGATAGACGAAGGTTTTGCAGAAGAAGAGAATATAGAAAACAACAATGAGGCAATTAATAAACCGATAGCTCAGTCTCTAGACTCTGATGATGAAGGTTTTGCAGACGATAATGTAGGATATGAAAAAGAAGAATTAGTAAGAGTTGCAGAAAATTATTTAAGCAATTTAATTGAAAAAAATCCAGATATAAAAGAAGATGTATATGCTTTTTTAAATCGAGTAAAAAATTGTACATCAGAGGAAATAAAGGAAATCATCGAAAATGAGAATATTACCTTTACACAAGCAAGTTTGAAATGGCAAAATGAGCAAAATAACCTTGATGTATTTAGTAGCTGTAGTATGGAAGCATTAAAAGAGGATATTACTCTTGAGGGTGAAGAGCATACAGATGATGTACCAGGTTATAATGAGATTGTAGCGTAATGATTTTTGGCACCCATAATTTTCTTAATATCATTCCCGCTTTCGTCATTGCGAGCGACTAAAAGTGTTGTTGCACGGCTCAAAAAACCGGCTCGATGTCATTCCCGCGGAGGCGGGAATCCAGAAAATAACTTCAATATTGCTACAGCAGTTACACATTTGATGAAATAAATATATAAAAAACAAGTTTTTTATATATTTTACTGGATTCCCGCCTCCGCGGGAATGACATAAAACAAGCCGTGCAGACAACGCCCACAGCTGCTCATAATAACGGTTTCTATCTTTAGTTAGGAACACCTGACTTTTTCTTATATAAAACCCAAATACAGTAAAATGCAGCAGCAGAGCTAATACTTAAGATTAAACATAATAAAGCAAAATTGCTTATTGTTTCGGCATGTATTTGAGACACTATATATGTTATGATTGCAATTAGTACATAATATATTGCACCGAATATAGATCCTGCTGTACCTGTTACTTTAGCGTAATCCTCAAGAGCATAACGAAGTGTCATAGGGATAAGTAGATTATGCCCAACCATATGAATCATCATCGGTGCAAATATCATAGCGATTGCAAGACTATGACTCGCTGAAACAACCTCCAATATAAAAGCATTTATCGCAAATAATATACAACCGCACAGACTAAAAATAAATCCTAAACCCATAACTTTTTTATCGTGTACATGACGTTTTTTTATTAAATACCCTCCTAAAAACCCTCCAAAGATAGCGGCAAAAGATAACAAAAAAGCTAATTTACCGTAAAAAGATGGCGAAACTTTCATTTTATCAATAAAAATAAAAGGAGCTTCTATGAAAAAACCATAATATATGCCGTTAAACGCACCAATAATAAAAGCATATAACCAAAGAATTTTATCTTTAATAATTACCTGCAAAACCTCAAAATATTTACTGCTTTGCGAAAAATCTATATAAGAATTTGTTTCAGGTAGTACTTTATAATATAAAGCTAATAATATAGTACCCGCAAGACTGAAAAATACAAAAACATAATGCCAGCTTGAATATTCTATAATATAGCCCCCTATAGATGAGCCTAGAGAAGGGATAAATAACAGCCACGGCGATAAACTAGCATAGACATATGATAACTCCGAACCTTGATAAGAGTCTCTAGCCATAGCCTGCCCGATAACTGACCCCACACTTACACCGAAAGCTTGTACAAAACGAGCTATCATCAGCATTTCTATATTAACTGCAAAAATGCTAACAATTGAAGATACAACATAAATAAAGAGACCTAAAAGAGCTATAGGTCTTCTGCCGTAAATATCCGATAATCTCCCCAGTGTTAATATACCAAGAGCAAATCCTAGAAAATATAATGTAGACGTAACCTGAGTGATACCACCGTCAATATCAAAATATTTGGTTAAACTCGGTAACCCTGAAGTATAAATCGTTTCCGTTGTCGGTGATAAAATAAATAAGCATAGAAGCATCCATGCCGGAATTTTCGCAATAATTTTCATAAGTTTTATAATACTACATTTTTATGTCATTCCGTTGATCGCACATGAGTGTCAACTTAAAGGAAAAAAAAACCTCCGATGTCATTCCCGCGTAGGCGGGAATCCAGTACTTTAAAGCTTTTTAAAAGCTTTGTTTGAAAAGTAAAAAATCTTGCTCTAAAAGATTTTTTAAAAAGCTCGATTTATCTCGCTTTACCCTGGATTCCCGCCTACGCGGGAATGACATCGATCCTTAAGTTGACACTCATAGTTGATCGCAGGAATGACATCAGCAGCCTGAGTTTCGTGTAATAATACTTTAAAGATGGCAAAGTAGATAGACGAAGTTCAACTTGGAAAAGAGCAAGGAGTTTGTAAGCCGAGGAGCGGAGCGTATACTTAATACGTGAGCAACCGAGGACTTACAAAGACGACGACGCCAATTTTTCAAGTTGAACGAGTATATCAAACGTTAAACCTAAAATGTACTATATCCCCATCCTGCATTTTATATTCTTTACCCTCTAAACGCATTTTGCCTACTTCCTTGGCTCTTGCTTCGCTACCAAGATTTATATAATCTTCATAGCCGATAACTTCTGCTCTGATAAAACCTTTCTCAAAATCGGTGTGGATAATACCGGCAGCAGCTGGTGCAAGCGTACCATCTTTAAAAGTCCAACTATGAGCTTCTTTAGGACCGATTGTAAAGAAACTCTTCAAGTTTAGTAAATTATAGCCCTCTTTAATTACTTTACTAAGCCCTGTTTCGTGAAGACCTATAAATTTTAAAAACTCTTCTTTTTCTTCCATGCTTTCAAGTAAAGCAATCTCAGCTTCTATTTTTGAAGAAATTACCACGCTTTTAGCGTTTTCTTTCTTTGCTCTTTCTGCTACTAGTTTTGTAAATTCATTACCTATAGCTGCGTCTTTTTCAAGTACATTACATATATATAAGACAGGCTTAGAAGTAATTAACTGCAATTGCTTTAAATTATCAGCTCCTAAAGTTTCATTTAACACTCTTGCAGGTTTATCCTCACCTAATACCTTATAAACCTCTTTTAACAGCTCTATCTGCTCTGCCATTGTTTTATCACCTGACTTCAAGCGTTTTTCACTTGTAGCTAAACGCTTCTCAACCGATTCTATATCGGCAAGTATTAATTCCGTTTCAATAATCTCAAGGTCATGCAGCGGATCAACTTTATTATGTACATGCGTTATATCCTCATCTTCAAAACAACGCAGTACATGCAATATTGCATCAACTTCCCTGATATGAGATAAGAACTTATTACCAAGCCCCTCCCCTTTACTTGCTCCTTTAACAAGCCCTGCAATATCAACAAACTCAATATAAGACGGAACAATTTTTCCGCTTCCGGCTAAACTTGCGAGTCGTTGCAAACGCTCATCCGGCACTAAAACTTTACTGCTATTAGGCTCAATAGTACAAAACGGATAATTAGCGGCATCCGCAGCCTGACTTGCCGTTAAGGCATTAAATAACGTCGACTTACCGACATTCGGCAAACCAACAATTCCTAGTTTTAATGTCATAAATCCTTCCGTAAATGATATGAAGCTGAATCTTTTTCATAACCGTGTCTTATAAATTCTAGTTTATATCCTAGTTTTTCATAAAAAGGTTTAGCCTGAAAATCCATAGTCGATAAAACAATAAAATTACAATCACGCTCACGTGCCAATTCTTCAGCTTTTTCCATTAATAAGCTTCCGTATTTTTTATTTCTATGATTTTCATCTACAAACAATGAAGTAACATAAAGCCCACCCCAAAGACTTATTCCTTGCATACCGGCAATAAAATTTTTATTTTGGTCTAAACATGAGAAAGAGAAAGATTTTAAATCCCCTGTTAAACCCTTTTTCTCTTGTGCATCTTTATTAAAAGAATCCCAAATTATAGCTGAATAGGCTTTATCCATCTCTTCAGCATAAACAATTTCAAAATCTTGCTTCATAAATCTTTCCTTTCTATGTCGTTTCTACAAAAGGGCTTGTTGTATGGTTCTCGATGTCATTCCCACTAGGGGCATTGTTACGTGGATCAATTTCACTGCTGTCATCCCGTGGCTTGACCGGCGTTGTTGCATGGCTCGTTTTATGTCATTCCCGCGAAGGCGGGAATCCAGTAAAACACATAAAAAACTTGTTTTTATGTGTTTATTTTGCCAAATATGTAACTTCTGTATCAATATTGAAGTTATTTTTCTGGATCCCCGCCTCCGCGGGGATGACATAGAGTAGGTTTTTCGAGCTATGCAAAAACGCCGGTCAAGCCACGGTATGACACCGAGTGCTTTTTTTGATCCACGCAAGAATAACATTATCCAATCTTATTCTTAAATTCTTCTAACTTATTTTCTAATATCAAACCAAAATTATTAGCTATTTTCTCTATAGCTTGCATTGCTATTTCATATTCGGTTTTAAGAAAATTATTAAGTACGTAATCTGCTACATCCTGATTATTTTGCGGTCTACCGACTCCAATTCTAATGCGATTATAATTATTGCCTATAACCCCGTCAATTGATTTTAAACCGTTATGCCCACCGTTACCGCCCCCGGTTTTAAATTTTATTCTACCTGTTTCTAAATCAATATCATCATGAATAACAAAAATTTTTGCGTGGTGGATATTATAATATGTTTTTAAAGCTACCACCGACTTACCGGACAAGTTCATATAGGTAGTGGGCTTTATAAAAATTATCTTTTGTCCATCACTAATAGTTTCAGCAATCTCACAATTAAATTTTTTCTTTATGCTAAATGATGAATTATATTGGTTTGCTATTTTCTCTATAGCAATAAAACCGATATTATGCCTCGTATATTGATACTCTTTTCCTGGATTACCAAGACCAATAATAAGGACCATAATATTTACCTAAATATGTAATGGAAAATTTTTGAAGAAATATTGATTTTGAAGAAGTACCGAATAATGTCATTCTTGCAAGGCATTATATTGCGTGGATCGAAAAACACGCTCGGTGTCATTCCCTATAGTACTGGACATTTTTCATTCTATGTCATTCCCGCGTAGGCGGGAATCCAGTTAAATAAAGCTTCAAGAAGCTTTATTTAACAAAAAATTATCTAATAAAAAAATCTTTGAAATCAAGATTTTTTTAGCATGGATCCCTGCTTTCGCAGGGATGACATCGAAGGGTCCCCTCTTAAGTTGACGCTCATGTGCTTACGCAGGAAGGACATCGTAAAGTTTCTCATAATTCATCATGTATAAGGTCTATCTGTTCATACTGTGTACCTAAAAGATCAATAGCTCCATTATTAACAAAACCACAGAATTGACTGTAAGTATCATTAGAAACAGATACACCAGCCACAATACTACATAAAGACTTCAGACCTTCATTCATAAACTTTATCAGCGTCGCTTGCTCGCGTATTGTATCTCTTTGACCTTCAATAAATTTATTATATCTATGTGTATTATATTGACATTCACGCAAATCATTACCTAATTGTACCAATATATCAGAAAAAGAATTATCAAAAGATTGTTTTTCTCTCTGTTCAATATCATCATTATTCTCACCACTTACACTACTGATATAAGCAAAAAGAATTGTGGATATTATAGTATATTTTTGCTGCCATAATTCTGCTATAAATTTGTTACCAATATATTTAGCAACAGCACTATAACCAAACGGTTTATCCTTATTCATAATATTGCACTCCTTTCTTTAAGGTTAGATAATATAAAAATATGTAGCAACTTCTCTTAATATTAATTAACTAAGAAAACTACTACATAAAATTATTACACTTAAAGAAAAAAAATAAAAAGTTTTTTAATATTATGAATTATTCAACTTACCCGGCTTTATTTCCCTGCTTCTGCCGCCTGTCCTTCTTCAGCTTCAGTTTTTGCTCCTCTACGTCCTATTATAGTTGCAAGAACAAATTCTTTTTTAGTAGTAAAACTGCATCCTTTCGGTAATTCTATTTTTGAAGATTTTAGTGAAGTAGCAATAGGCATATTAGTAACGTCGATAGTTACGTTTCTTGGGATATTATTAACATCGCATAATAAAGTAACTCTTCTTTTTACTATATTAAAGTACCCGCCTCTTTTAACGCCTAAAGCTCTTTCTTTCCCTTCATATACTACAGGTACTTCCATTTTTTGGGTTTTCTCTTCTAAAAAAACAAAATCAACATGGCGTACTATATCTGTAACAGGATGTAACTCTACAGCTTTCGGCAATACTTTATATTGCTTCTTATCAATTGTTAAATTAATTAACTGAGAGATAAAAGCCGGCTTTCTATAATACTTAGTTATTTCCTTTTCTTCTAAAGAAATACTAACAGGTGTTTTACCAGCTCCGTAAATAATAGCTGGAATACGCCCTTCTCTTCTTAACGCTCTTGCTGCTCCCGTCCCAAATTCTGTGCGGGATTTTGCTTCAAGCTCTAATATTTCACTCATTATTTCAACACTTTAAAACTTAAAAAAGATTATAATAGCTTCAATTAATATAAAATTCAAGATATATTTGTAAGACAAATGTATACACAATGTCTTACAAATATTATTCTATTCCTAAAAATTTATGGGTTTGTAGAGACAACCTAGCACCGCTTTCTAATGCTAATTTTACTGCTAACTCATTATTTTCGTCATTAAGTCTTTGGTCGTTTTGATCCATAGGTTGCACAAAAACCGGGATATTATAAGCTGTTTGCCCTACTTCCGGTATGATGCCATATTCTAAAATATTTTTAGCAACGATAAATTTCACTGCACTAATTTGCGGCAATAAGTCTTCTCTTATTTTACTATAACCGGTTTTACCTGCTTTCGGCGAACAAATTATAGACACTCCTTTTGGCAAAGAACGATATAACGTACCGTTAGTCTCTATTTGAACTTTAAAATCTCGGTCTAATAACTTCTGACATAATAGCTCTATAGGTTGACGCATCGGCTCGCCACCGGTTATTACTACTAAATTAATCGATTTTTCATTTTTAGAATTTAATGCCAAACTTTCGGCTTTATTTAAAATCTTATCTATATCTACTAACTCAAAATCTTCAAACTCCGTATCACAAAAATTACAAGCAAGGTTACACCCTCCTAGCCTTATAAATATGGCAGGACTACCAACAAAAATACCCTCGCCTTGTATAGTCTTAAAAATAGACTTGACCTCTAGCCTAGTACCGTCACCATTTAATATACTTCTTTTAGGATTTTGTCCGAACATTATTTAATTTATTTACTGGTTGATTAAGCACATTATATAGTGAATTCAGTTGAATTTGGTGACAGGCGTGAGAGTAGAGCCTATAATAATAGGCGAAAGGGCGAATAACGAAGCACCAAGTTCAAATCAATTCACTATAGTATATTTTTATAAAAAAATCTTGCAATAACTGATAAAAAAAACTATTATTAGCCTTTAGCGTAATTAACACATCGGTAACATGGCTTTGGTATGCCTAATTACCGGCAAATCTAGAAATACCAATTATAAGGAATATTATGCCTAAATTAAAAACAAAATCTGCCGTAAAAAAACGTTTTAAACTTACTGCTACCGGCAAGGTTATAGCATCTCAAGCAGGGAAAAAACACTTTATGCGTCGTCGCACTAAAGCTCAAATTCGTAACCTTAGAGGAACTACAATACTTTGTCCTCAAGACGGATATAATATTAAAAAATATTTTCTACCGTATGGTATAAATTAATTTAATTAGGAGCTAAGCAATGACACGTGCAAAATCAGGAAAAATTTCCAAAAATCGACATAAAAAAATCCTCAAACTAGCAAAAGGTTATAGAGGTAGAGCAAGTACTTGCTTTAGAGTAGCTATTGAAAAGGTAGAAAAAGCTCTTCAATATGCTTATAGAGATCGTAGAAATCGTAAGCGTGATTTTAGAGGTTTATGGATTCAAAGAATAAATGCAGCAGTAAGAGAACATGGGCTTGTTTACTCTCAATTTATGGGAGCTCTTAAAAAGGCAGAAATTGACATAGATCGTAAAGTACTTGCAGAACTTGCTGTAAATAACAGTGACGGATTCGCAAGTATTGTAGAAAAAGCAAAAGCACATATTTAACTATTTAATGTCATCCCGTGGCTTGACCACGGGATCTTGTGTTACAGTCTGTGTCTTGAAATCTCGTGGTCAAGCCACGGGATGACATATTTATAACAATTAATTTTTATTTTCGTTCGGTATAAATATTATGAAACGTACATTTCAACCTAGCAATTTAGTTAGAAAAAGAAGACATGGTTTTAGAGCTAGAATGGCTACTCCGGCTGGAAGAGCAATCTTAAGCAAACGTCGTGCTAAAGGTAGACATAAATTATCTGCTTAAAATAATCTGACTTATCAAATTGTCTATTACCTCTTTAAAAAATCAAAAAGAATTTGAGCTTATAAATAAGCTTGGAAAGAAGTTTCATGAAAGATATTTTATTTTGGTAATAGCAAAAAAACTTCCTAAAATTTTCCTTGAATCAAAATATAACGCCTTTTTAGGGATCAAAGTTAGCAAAAAGCTAAATAAAAAAGCCGTGGTTCGCAATAAAATTAAAAGGCGTATAAGACATCTAATTAGAATTATCGTTAGTGATTCTAAGCTTAAGGCTATAAAATTCGCAATGATTATTATTCCAAGAAAAGGATTTGACGAGATAAATTTCTCACATTTAAATTATGAATTAAATAAAATAATCTTGAACAATATTTAAAATAATTTCAGTTCAAGTTTGTTGCATAGCTTAAAAAAAGCGTTCTATGTCATCCCTGCGAGGCATTGTTGAGTTGATCAGTTTTTTACTGTCATACCGCGACTTGTGAGGCGTTATTGCATGGATACCCGATTCGTCATTGCGAGGAGCGAAGCGACGCGGCAATCAAAATAATTAAACAAATTCTGATTTACAGAATTTTTTACTGAATTGCTTCGTCGAATTACTACGTAATTCTTCTCGCAATGACGAAAAACCGAGCCATACAACAACGCCGACTTATGAGCTAGGTCCAGTTAAAAATATTAATGTTTTTTGGATACCGTGAAAGGGCCACGGTATGACCTAGAGCTTTGTTTTATTTTTTATTTATGCCTCTTCTATCCCCTCTCCTAATACTAATACTTCTTCTACTACAGTAAATGTTGTATCTATAGTAGTTTCTTCAGGCGTAATAGTATTTATAGTAGAATTATAATATTTTTTTACTAATTCAATAATATCCAAATTATGCGTCTCTTCTGCCGTATAAATATTATAGCTATTTACCTCTATAGTAGGATGCTTAAGTACTATATCTAGAATTTCTAAATCACCTTTCTCTATAGCTTTATCAAGCATCCAAGACTCTATTTTTGCAGTATTATGGTCAAGCACAGCTTTTAAAATAGCAAAATCACTTTTCTCTATCACTCTATTAAGAGTAAAGGTGTCTATTTTTGTAGTACTATGTTCAAGTACGGTTTTTAAAATAGCCAAATCACCTTTCTCTATGACTTTACCAAGGCTATAGGACTCTATTTTTGTAGTGCTATGCTCAAGTACAGCTTTTAAAATAGCAAAATCACCTTTCTCTATCGTTTTATCAAGCACCCAAGACTCTATTTTTGCAGTACTATGTTCAAGTACGGCTTTTAAAATAGCCAAATTACCTTTCTCTATCGTTTTATCAAGCACCCAAGACTCTATTTTTGCAGTACTATGCTCAAGTATAATATCCAAAATAGCTAAGTCACCTTTTTCTATCGCATCATTAAGATTAGAGGAGTCTATTTTTGTAGTACTATGTTCAAGTACGACTTTTAGAATAGCTAAATTCCCTTTCTCTATCGCTTTACCAAGATTAAAGGAGTCTATTTTTGTAGTACTATGTTCAAGTACGGCTTTTAGAATAACTAAATCACTTTTCTCTATCGCTCTATTAAGAGTAAAGGACTTTATATTAGTATTATCATAATTAAGTAAATAAGTTAATAATTCAAGATTCCCTTTCTCTATAGCTTTATCTATACTAGTATCCGTGTCTAATCCTTTCTGATTTAACATAGTCTCTATCTTGCTTAGAGAAGATTTGTTAAAATTATATGTTTCTAAGGTTAAAGCTCTACTAAATACTCTGATTAGGTCAGTTGGTGTCACTGCTTTCGGCTTTGCTTCTATATTTAAATCAAATATTTCAGGATATGATTCATGATATTCCGAATGAATATTTTTATAAAATTTTACAAATTTCTCATATTCTTTATGTAGAAAAACCGGTAATTCCTCTATGCTTTGCATGTTCTTAATTTTATCGGCACTTAAAGAAAAATTATGAATTTGATTATCTAATTTATAACTTATACTAAAATCCGATGCCGCTAATAAATGAAAATTATCTCTTATATACTCAACCAGTGAAGAGTCATTTTTTATTCTAGCATCGTAATTATTTTGACCTAATTGTACAATACTTACATCGCCGGCTTTACTATAAGTGCATAACACAATATTGCCGTTTATATCCTTCAAATGATGTTGAGCAGCCCCTGAATGACAAGAAAATATATGAACAATATTACATTGATTTTCAGCGGTATTATTTTGTATTTTATTAAGCAGTATAATATCTAAAATATCTGTTTCGCTCTCATCTTCAGCAAATAAGTCCAGTGATAAGAAAGAAGGAACAGGTGTAAAATATGATTTAATTCCTTCCCATAAACTTAATTCTTCTCCTCCATGTGCATTTATAAAATATTCTTTACCTGAATCTAACGATAATTTAGATAAGTTTTTTATTTCCTGGATATCAGGATTTTTATTTTCCATACTTATCCTTGGGCCTTTTAATAATATCTTTTCCATATTTATATTCTTATATAATTAATTTAATTACCACGTTATATGGTAATTCTTAAAAAAAGTCAAGGAAGCACGGCAATTATATTAATAATTGTTAGGTTTTCAAAAAAGAAAGTCATATAAAACTATATATAATCAATAAAATTTATAGTTAATAGCTTTTAAAATAAGGCTGTGGAGTAACCGGTGAGAAAGGATAAGATTTTTTTAAATCTTATCCTTAGTTGAGGATAAAAATAGAGTTTAGAAAAAACTTGCAATATTATTTATTAAATCTCCGGATCAGTATTTCCCAACATTGTTGTCTCTGAATTATTATCCATATTTTCTTCCGGAAAATTTAAATTGAGTGCAATAGTATTATTTGAAAGAATTTCAGAGGTTATTCCTTTATAAATTACTGATTGATTATTATTTATATTTTCTATTATATTTTTTGAAACAATATTTGACCCTAGAGTTAATGTACCCTCGCCAGATATATTTAAAGTGCTTCCTGATCCTAAAGTTAACAGACCAGCAATATTTAAAGTCTTTCCCGTTTCTATAATTAAGGTAGCACCAGAATTGAATGAGATATTATTAAAAATCATATCTGATCCTATAGTTATGGTAGTAGCAATGAATTTGATATTAGGAGTATCCGTAGAGTCTAAATGAATATCTAAACAATCTTCAACCTTTATTTCTTTTAAATAATTTTCTTGTGCCTCATTTGACATTTCAAGTAACTCATTTTTAGAAATAGTCATTTTTTCTGCTAGTTTATATAGATTTTTATCTTTTAAGAAATCTAATAAAAATTTTTTATTAGGTAACAACTGCAATAGTTCCTTATAAGTTATGTCACCTGCAAACCATTTTATTAACTTCCAATTTTCAAAAAAGAATTTTTTATCGTTTTCTTCTGTTAGTGTTTTATAGAATTCTATCCGCTCATCATTTATCGTAAAATCGTCGGCTAACTTTTTGAGAGTTTCTTCTAACCTAGCTAATATTGCTAAATCAAAAAAATCATTACCGCTATGTAGCTGGTCATTATTAAGAGTAAGGATTGCACTATTTCCTGCTATTAACTCACATAACTTATCTAACTCATTACCAACTACGTAATCAATATCTTTAAAACTAAGTTGCTTTTGTTTAAGTAATCTTTGAATATTTTCATTAAGAAGATAAGTTGCTTTTGTATAGTTTATTGCTCCAAGTTCATTTATGCCTTTTTGCTTATCATCTTCATAATAATTACGAGCAATTTCAAATAATTTTGTTACTGCATTTGCACTAGCCATATCATTATAACTAGCTAATGTATTTAACAATTCATGATTTGAAATAATAGTTTTCATTTCTTCTGAACTTAATATTTTCTCTTTAACTAAAAAATGATCTTCCATCTTTTCTATTGATGATTTAGCTCTTAACGCTTGTACCTTTGCACCTAATTGTTTAAAACTGTCTATACTTTCCTTATCTTGTTTTTTCTTATAAGCATTTTCTATTTCTTTTTGCTTTAATTCATTACTCTTACTCCAGTTATAAGCCTCTCTTTCTTCTTCATTTTCAGGTTGACCATTTTTAATACGCTCTATTTTTGTATCTATTTCTACAATTTTTTCTTTTATAAATTTAGAAGATTCTATATATATTACTTTCAAAAATTCCTTATCTATATTTTTATCTTTATCTTTAATATATTTTCTAAATTCTGATTTTAATTTGAAAAACTCTTTCATAACTTCAGCATTCTCAATAGGCATCGATTGTTTAAGGTACTTTAAATTATTGTAAATATGCTGAAAGTTTTCTTTTTGCTTTTCATAGTCAAATAAAAATTCTGCTTTTATATACTCTTCAATAATATCAATAACACTTACTACAAAACTCGTCTTTTCTACTTCAAAATCTAATTCACTCATATTTAAATCCTAATCATTAAGAAATTTTAACTTTTGGTAATATAATAATTAATTAAAGTAGTGTCAATGTCATATAGTAAAAGAAGTTGAATTTGCATACAGGGAGCGAAGGTAGAGCCTATAATAATAGGCGAGACGACGAGTAACGATGTAGACAAGTTTAAATCAAGTGACTATAACCACTTCTTTTTCTTAAAATATTTATAAGGAATAATTATAGATAATAGCATTAAAAGTAAGGCTATAGGGTAACCGTAAGGCGACTTAAGTTCAGGCATTACTTCAAAATTCATACCATAAATACTAGCTATTAAAGTAGGTGGCAGGAAAAATATAGTAACCAACGAGAAAATTTTAATAATATTATTTTGCTCAATAGCAATCATACCTAGTGCTGCATCTAAGGTTCTAGCAATCTCACTAGATATAAACTGCGAAAAATTAATAATTGAGTCTACGTCTCTTGATAAAGTATCTAATAGATCTTTAGACGATTTATTTTGAGTTATTTGAGGAGATTTTAAAATATATTGAATAGCCATAGTTAAAGAAAATAAACATTCTCGGCTCTTAGAAAGCAAATCACCTTTTTGACCTATTTTCTTTAATACATTGGTATGATCTATACGTAAATCATTTATATTATTATCCAATATAAGACGTCCGTAATCATCAATATCCATACTAACTGACTGTACAACATTCGATAATTTAGTCACCATATTACGAAGCAACATAAATAAAACATGCTCTGCACTATATTTATACGTCAACTGTTTGGCAAATTTAGCTATACAATCATTGAAAGAGATTAAGTCTACATAACGAACGGTAATTAGATAATTCTTATGCAGAATAAATACTATAGAATGTGTTTCCGGAAATTTTGCTTCTTTATTAACTAGTTCAGTTATGGTTAAATATAGGGCATCATTTTCAGTATATAGCCTTTCTGAAATCTCAATTTGCGATATGTCCTTTAATGTTGGTATCTCTATATTTAATGAGGTTTTTATTAGTGTTCTTTCTTCATCAGTTATATTAAATAAATCAATCCATAATGTAGATTCATTAATAATATATTCTTCAGTTTTTACTATAGAATTATTTTCCTTTAAATATGAGGTGATCATATAATCTCAAATATCTTTTTGTAGAGATTAACAAACTTCAGTCTTTAAAGCAACTTAAAGCTTCTTTTCTTTTATTCTTCTATGTGATTTCTAATTTTATAAAATTTAAACTTCATTTTTTTTCAAAAATTTTATTAACTTTCACTAAGAAATCTATTTAATAGGACTATAGTTCAATATTTTTGTTTATAATAGCAACCAATTTATTTTCTAAATAACAAATAATACACAATATAAAACCATCCAAAAAATCCATGAATGATAGCCCATAATATTGATTTGTTCACATTAAATGATATTACTATTGCAAGTATTGTTCCAAAAGAAATACCACCATATCCTAAATAATTCATATATTTTTCTTTAATATTAATTTAATATTATTATAAAATATTTATTATGTTTTATTAAGATATTTTATAAATTAAGAATAATTAATTATATATTATTGTTTAAAAACCACTTTTATAGCTAAAAGATAAAGTTCCGTGCAATTATTTTAAATTGTCTACAACATATTTAAATAATATAATAGAAAAAGCATTTCGTAAAGTTTTCGCCAAATCAAAATTTACATAAGATAAATTATATAAATCTACTAGGCTCTGAGAACAAAATTTAAATTAATCTATTTTAGGTATTTTTTTAGCAAAAGTTAATAAGGTTTTTAAGAGAATAGTTATTCATATTTCAAAAAAACCTTATAACTGCTAGCCTTAGAGAAGCGTAATTAGATTATTTTAGGAATCTTCACAGACTTATTCAAAAAATAGTTTTTTAAGCTAAAATTGGTATTGCTAACTAGCGAGAGATAATGATAAAAAACTCGATGTCATCCCGTGATTTATTCATGGGATCTAAAAAAAATACCTAAACATTTAGTATTTTAAGTTATTTTCCTGGATACCGTGGACAAGCCACGGTATGACATCTCTCTTTAGTTAGCAATGCCCTAAAATTTATTTCGCACAAGGAGCAATATTTTCCATTGCTACTAAATAATGAGAAGGATATTTTTTATATGATCCACTTAATGCATCCACAATAAACCCTGGCCAAAACAGCACATTAATAAGAGTTACACTATTAAAATTATCTCCAACAGCAATATTAAGTTGTTTATATCCTTCTTTCTTACAATCAATTAACACTGCACCTGAAGTTCTCCGTACCTTTACTATCCCTGGATTATTTGGTAAGACATAATTTCCTCCTGTTCCATCGGTAACGGTACATACTACATTTTCTAAAGCAGTGTTATTCTTATTGTCTATAACCTTAACATGAATATCTTGAGTAGTACCGGAAAAAATTGTAGCACAACCACTCAAGATTATAGTACTCATTAATATAGTAACAAGTTTATAAAGTTTCATTTTATACCTTTAAATTAATTATTTAGTACTTTATATAAAGTTAAAGTTGATATGTCAATTATATATTGTACATTATCTTATTTCTAACTAATAGCTATAGCAAAACTGCTAAAAGTAGTTTTATTGTATGATTTGAAAAAGATGTTATGAAAGACTTTTAAGAACTATAGAAGAAATTGCTTAGTAATTTAAAAGTAAACAATTAGTTAAAGATAGTGACAGTAAATGTTTGGACTGAGTAACTACTTATATAAATATAAGCAATATACTAATTTAGTCTTTAAGGAGGTAATCCAGCCGCAGGTTCCCCTACGGCTACCTTGTTACGACTTCACCCCAGTCGCTAATTTTACCGTGGTTGGCTGCCTCTTGCGTTAGCTCACCACCTTCAGGTAAAACCAACTCCCATGGCGTGACGGGCAGTGTGTACAAGGCCCGAGAACGTATTCACCGCGGCATGCTGATCCGCGATTACTAGCGATTCCAACTTCATGCTCTCGAGTTGCAGAGAGCAATCCGAACTGAGATGTCTTTTAGGGATTTGCTCCACGTCGCCGTCTTGCTTCCCTCTGTAAACACCATTGTAGCACGCGTGTAGCCCAACCCGTAAGGGCCATGATGACTTGACGTCGTCCCCACCTTCCTCCGGCTTATCACCGGCAGTTTTCTTATAGTTCCCGGCATTACCCGCTGGCAAATAAGAATGAGGGTTGCGCTCGTTGCGGGACTTAACCCAACATCTCACGACACGAGCTGACGACAGCCATGCAACACCTGTGTGTGGTCCAGCCGAACTGAAGGAAAGCATCTCTGCGATCCGCGACCACCATGTCAAGGGTTGGTAAGGTTTTTCGCGTAACATCGAATTAAACCGCATGCTCCACCGCTTGTGCGAGCCCCCGTCAATTCCTTTGAGTTTTAATCTTGCGACCGTACTCCCCAGGCGGAGTGCTTAATGCGTTAGCTGCGAAACCGAGAGAGATTCTCCCGATATCTAGCACTCATCGTTTACGGCGTGGACTACCAGGGTATCTAATCCTGTTTGCTCCCCACGCTTTCGTGCATCAGCGTCAGTTGTAGCCCAGATGACCGCCTTCGCCACCGGTGTTCCTCCTAATATCTAAGAATTTCACCTCTACACTAGGAATTCCATCATCCCCTACTACACTCTAGATTAGTAGTTTTGAAAGCAATTCCGAGGTTAAGCCCCGGGCTTTCACTTCCAACTTACTAAACCGCCTACGCACTCTTTACGCCCAGTAATTCCGAACAACGCTAGCCCCCTCCGTCTTACCGCGGCTGCTGGCACGGAGTTAGCCGGGGCTTTTTCTGCAAGTAACGTCATTATCTTCCTTGCTAAAAGAGCTTTACAACCCTAAGGCCTTCATCACTCACTCGGTATTGCTGGATCAGGCTTTCGCCCATTGTCCAATATTCCCCACTGCTGCCTCCCGTAGGAGTCTGGGCCGTGTCTCAGTCCCAGTGTGGCTGATCATCCTCTCAGACCAGCTACAGATCGTAGGCTTGGTGAGCCATTACCTCACCAACTACCTAATCTGACGCGGGCTCATCCATCAGCGATAAATCTTTCCTCCGTAGAGAATATACGGTATTAGCTTTTATTTCTAAAAGTTATTCCGTACTGATGGGCAGATTCCCACGTGTTACTCACCCGTCTGCCACTAACTAATTGGAGCAAGCCCCAATTAGTCCGTTTGACTTGCATGTGTTAAGCATACCGATAGCGTTCGTTCTGAGCCAGGATCAAACTCTCAAGTTTGATTCTGTCTATTTTTACTTTAAAAAATTGACAGGTTTAATTATCACTATTGTGATATGTACATGTTTACTGTCACTATCTATATCTAATTATTTACTTTTAAAAACAGCTGCGACTTTTTTTCATTTATCGCTTTGGATAGGTGTAGTTATATGCAATATAATCAGACCTGTCAACTACAATTTTGAAATTATTTTATTTTTTTTATTTTTGTTTTGTATATCTAATCTAGATCTTTCTTTCGTCGGTTATAATCATTGCAAAACTTCAGTTAAAATATAGTTAAATTTGCCATTAACATCTAATGTTCTTCATAATATATCCGCTGTTTAAATACCTATCTCAATCATAATTTATGTGTTCATCTACAATATCATGAATAATTTGTAGTTTTTAATGGCATTTATATATTGACCAATTCCAAGGATAATTTTTTGAAGGTTTACCTAAAGCTAAAGGCTGAGATATATGAAACGACAAATGAGAAGCTAGTATCGGTAGCCATTTTTGTTCTATTAGAACTTTATTAGCTTTGTTTATTATTTGTTTTCACATTAGGTGATAAATAGTTGATTCTAAATTTTCTTTAAGAATTATTCTCTAGTAAAACACTACATTTCCAAACGCTTAGCCTTTAAATTCAGCTCTTTTAAATCAAATTTTATATCGATTATTGCCCCCTCTTCTTCCCTATTTGCAATATCTAAAACACCGCAATGCTCTTCAACTATCCTTTTAACTATAGCAAGCCCTACCCCCATACCTTTACTACTGGTCGTAACATAGCTTTCGGTAGCTTTACCTATTAGCTCAGGCGGGAATCCTTTACCGTTATCTATTACAATGACGCTAATAAAATCGTCTTTAGCATTTATAGTAACTTCTATTTTTCCGGCTTCTCGCCCTTCTATCGACTCTTCTGCGTTTTTCAATAAATTGATCATAACTTGATTTATTTGGGTAGCATCACACATAAAATCAAACTGATCTACATTAGACTCAAATTTATACAAAATATTATCATTAAGTAATTTACGTGCTTCAACGATGTGTTTAACTAAATAAACTAACTCACTTTTCGTAAATTTAGGAGCAGGAAGACGTGCAAAAAGAACAAATTCAGACACTATATTTTTAATATCGTTAGTATGGCGAATAATCATTTTCAAATAATTTTCAAATTCCGCTCTTTCTTTTATTTCCGGGCTAAATTTCTTAAGCAGCCTTTCAGAAGCAAGCAAAATAGGAGTTAACGGGTTTTTAATCTCATGAGCTACTTTTTTTGCAACATCCGACCAAACCATCGCCCGTTGGGCTATAACTAAATCACGTTGCTGACGGGAAAGCTGCTTAATCATTCTATTAAATGCAGTATAAAGCGTTCCTATTTCGTCTTTATCCACTTCACTTTCAGACACTTGTACCGTTAAATCACCGTCTTTAACTTTGTCGGTTGCAGTAACTAATTTTTTAATAGGATTTACTATTTTAGCAGTAAATATAACCCCAAAACTTATAGCTACAAAAAGAAGTAATAAGGCAATAAAGATAAACATTATAGAGAACTTAATTTGTATATTATCTATTTCATTTTTAAGACTATTATACTCAGCAGCCGCTCCGTTAGTTGCATCTATATGATCGATAATTTTATTATCTACTAATCGACCGACCAATAAATATACGTCATTATATTCTTTTAATTTAATCAGCATCCTTATTTTTGTCGGATCGGATTTTACTTCCACCGGTTCACCTAAATCAGCTTTTTTAATTAAATGTGCAGGAATAGTTGCAAATGATAGTGAAAAACTTAAATAACTATTAGCTACTATAGTATTGGTAGATTTATTTAAAACTATAGCTTCATCAAGCGAACGCATCTCTGCTTCGGTATTAAGCGTTTTAGTAAACAAAGCAGGATTATGAATTAAATCGTAATACATATCGCCTAAATCTTCGGCAACGGCTAAAGCAGTTTCTTTTAGCTGTAGTTTATGCTCGGCAATATAAGATTCGGCAACTATTACGGATTGATCAAGAACCGTAGAAATCTTTTTATCAAACCAAACCTGAACACTAAGATTAAAAAAATAAACAGAAAATACCGAAACAATTATAGTTGGAATAGCAGCAACTAAACTAAAGGCAATTACAATACGATTTTGTAATTTAGAACTATCGTTATTATTATTTTTAGTAAAAAATTTTTGAGTTAGTAAAATACCTAAAATCAAAAAAATTGCTAAATCAACTAATAAAAATCCAATAATCGTACTAAAATTCTTCGATTCTAAAGATATTACATAAAAAGTAGCACAGGCAAAAATAACGGCAGCCGCTATTAAAGTAAGAATTAGTACTCTACTAGAAAAATAAGAACGTAGATTTTGTTTAAGATAACTAAGCATAAATACTGTTTATATGACTATAACAGTTCTTTATAACATAAAAAAAGCTAGAAATATAAATATTTCTAGCTTTAATTTGGTATAAAATTGTTTGAAATTTTATTCATCAAACATTTTTTTACGAGCAAATTTTCTTATTCTTCTCGCTGCTTCTTGCTCTTTACGAACTCGTTTCGCTGAAGGCGGTTCATAATAACGCTGTTCTTTCATCTTACGAAAATAAAGCTCTCTTTGTAGCTTTTTCTTAAAATTCTTAAGCGTATTATCACAATTACCGGCGTGAACATTTACTAGTATCACTAAAATTACTCTCCTTAAAAGATATTATAGGTTTGGACAACAACTTATATTATCTATATAATAAGTTATAATGTCAAGGTTAAAAATATGAACATTCAAGAAGAACACTATATCAAAAAATTAAGCTTTGTGCAATCTTTATTAGAATTATTACCGTTTAATGAATGGAATAGTAAGCTACTTGAAGAAGCAGAAGAAAAATGCGGCTTTGCAAAAGGTTATGCTTTAATAGTTTTTCCAGAAGGTTTATCTGAAATAATAGAATTTTTTGAGAGCTATCTAGACAATATTCTGCTAGAAAGTTTAGCCAAGATAGAAGAACCGGCAAAAATAAGAGAAAAAATATCCTTAGCCGTAAAGATTAGGGTTAAAACCGTGCTTCCTATTATTCATAGTAAGAATGCCGCTTATTTTGCATTAAACCCAATGCAAGGAACTGAAGTTGCATTCCGTAGTTGTGATGTTATTTGGCGTTATGCCGGCGATAAATCTCTTGATTTTAATTACTACACTAAAAGAGGTTTATTGCTCTCAGTTTATGTTTCATCTATTCTTTTTTATATCCAAGACGAATCGGACAATTATATTGAAACTGATAAATTCATTGAAACTTCTGTAGAAAATATAGTAAAAACTTTCTCACAGATGAAAAAATTACTCGACCCTTCAAATATTCCTATAGTTAGAATGTTTACGTAGATATAAGGAAAAATGATAACTTAAGTCGGCTTTACTCTATCATTTTATCAAAGTTAAGATAAACTTCTTATCCTAACTTTGCGTTACAATTAAGTTACAATATTGTTTTGATTCGCTAATTCACATAATATGAAAACTCAAGTTACAGAAGAATGTTCTAATAAAGAACATGATAGAACATTAGTTAACAATCAAGCTATCCCTATAAGTTATTTCGGTGAAAATTCAAAAACACTGAAGATACTTTTCTCTGACCTTGCTAAAGCGTATAAAAATAATTTAGATCTTCCAGAGAAGATAAATGATGACAAATATTATTCTTATACAACAGAAAAGAAATATGTAGGTTTAAAAGAAATCGCCTATACCGAAGAACAACAATATTTAGAAAAAGAGCTTATAGAAGAAACTAAACAAATCGTGCCGAAGCCAATATATACTTATCCACCTAGGAAAAAATTAAAAACTTATGATGATATTTCTTTAGCAAAACCAATTTATATATCCAACCATTTAAATTATAACGTATGTATGAGGCAAATTAAGGGCTATGAGCCAATTTATAAAAAAGCACAAATAGAGAAAGAGACGATAAAGAGCCGTACTGTTACTAAATATAAGAATGTACCTGAATATAAAGAGATTCAAGTAAAAAAATTTAACGAAGTGAAATATAATGAAGATATTAGTAGTATAAAGATAACAATAAAGAATTTAATATTTAAAATTTGTGATTTTCTAGCTCTTATGAAAACTATTAATTTAGAGCAAAAACAAAAGCTCCCACTAAATTTAAGTAATAAAGTAGAAAGTGATGCTAAAGCACAGTGCCTTAACGATTTAACAAAATATACTGGAGTCGAAGTAATGTTTAAATATCTAAATGAAGAGTGGAAATATTTAGAATATGAAGCACAAATATTATCGGCTTATGAAGCTGAAACGATAGGTAATAACTAATAGTGAAATGAATTGAGCTAGACAAAATTTCTATATCATCTTTTAATAGACTTCTTGCGTAATTAAACTTATGGTGAGGAATTTGCAGGAGACACGAAGCACAGAACCGCAGCGTAGTAAATCTACGTGAGGGTCCGGCTATCTTCTCGACGCACAAATTACCGCTAGAAGTTAATTACGCAAGAAGTCTAATCTGTAATACACCTTACTACTTTCTTAAATACCTTAAAAATTCTTGTATTATTACCTCTCTTGCATATAATTAAGATATTTTTAAAAATAATTTCTAAAACAATGACAAATACTAAATATTATCCTGAAGTTAGCTCGAATGCAGATTTTGCAAGCTTAGAGCGAGAGATTCTAAAATTTTGGCAAGACAATAATATATTCCAAAAATCTATTGATGATAGGAATGGAGAGTCAGAATTTATTTTTTATGACGGACCACCCTTTGCAAACGGTTTGCCGCATTACGGTCACTTGCTTACCGGCTTTATTAAAGACGTATATGCTAGATACCAAACCGTAAAGGGTAAGAAAGTCGAGCGTCGCTTCGGCTGGGATTGTCACGGTCTTCCTGCTGAGATGCAATCAGAGAAAGAGCTTAATATTTCAGGGCGTCTTGCAATAGCTAATTTCGGTATAGATAAGTTTAACGCTCATTGCAGAGCTTCGGTAATGAAATATGCCGGTGAGTGGGAGCAATATGTAACACGTCAAGCAAGATGGGTGGATTTTAAAAATTCTTATAAAACGATGGATAAGAATTTCATGGAATCCGTTCTTTGGGCATTTAAAGAACTATATAATAAAGGACTATTATATGAATCTATGCGGGTGATGCCTTACTCGTGGGCATGCGAAACACCGCTTTCTAATTTTGAAACAAGGCTTGATAATTCTTATCGTGAACGAGCAGATAAAGCAATAACGGTGAGTTTTGTACTATGTCATCCTAAAAACATAACCGATGTCATTCCCGCGAAAGCGGGAATCCAAGAAAAAATGGATCCCCGCCTACGCGGGGATGACATTAAAGAGGGTGGTGATTATAAAGAATACCGTATACTCGCTTGGACGACGACGCCTTGGACATTACCGTCGAATCTTGCCTTAGCAGTAGGCAATGATATTGATTATGCGTTAGTTCCTAAAGAAAATATTTGTTATATAATAGCCGCCTCTTCCGTCTCTAAATATGCTAAAGAATTAGGGCTTAGCGGTGAAGAAAATTTTGAGATAATTAAAGGTTCAGAGCTTCAGGGACTTCGCTATAAGCCTTTATTCGACTATTTCAAGGATCATCCAAACAGCTTCAAGATATTTGCCGGCGATTTCGTGGTTGAGGGTGACGGTACAGGCGTTGTTCACATGGCTCCCGGCTTTGGTGAAGATGACCAAATACTTTGTGAATCAAAAGGCATAGAGCTAGTTTGTCCTGTGGATAATAGCGGTAAGTTCACTAAAGAAGTTCCTGATTTAGAAGGCTTGCAAGTATTTGATGCAAATGACAGAATAATAATCAAACTGAAAGAGCAAGGAAATTGGCTAAAAACCGAGCAGTATATTCATAATTATCCTCATTGCTGGCGAACGGATACGCCTCTTATATATAAGGCCGTTCCGTCATGGTATGTAAAGGTTACGCAGTTTAAAGATAGGATGGTAGAGTTAAATCAGCAAATTAACTGGATACCTTTCCATGTTAAAGATAATTTATTCGGTAAGTGGCTTGAAAATGCTAGGGATTGGTCGATAAGCCGTAATAGATTTTGGGGAACGCCTCTGCCTGTATGGAAGTCTGATGATCCAAAACATCCACGTATAGATGTTTACGGCTCTATAGAGGAATTAGAGAAAGATTTTGGCGTTAAAGTTGCTGATTTACATCGTCCATTTATCGATGAACTGACAAGACCAAACCCCGATGATCCAACTGGTAAGTCAACAATGCGTAGAATCGAAGACGTATTTGATTGCTGGTTTGAAAGCGGCTCAATGCCATACGGGCAAGCCCACTACCCTTTTGACAATAAAGAGTGGTTTGAAGATCATTTTCCGGCTGATTTTATAGTTGAGTATTCAGCTCAAACACGTGGATGGTTCTATACTTTAATGGTGCTATCTACCGCTTTATTTGATCGCCCACCGTTTTTAAATTGTATATGCCACGGCGTGATTTTAGACGCTACCGGTCAAAAGCTATCAAAACGTCTTAATAACTATGCCGACCCGCTGGAGCTATTTGATAAATACGGCTCGGATGCCTTAAGAGTTACGATGCTCTCTTCAAACGTCGTTAAAGGTCAGGAGCTATTAATTGATAAAGACGGCAAGATGGTATTTGATACGCTTCGCCTATTCATCAAACCTATTTGGAATGCTTACCATTTCTTCACGATGTATGCTAATGCCGATTCACTTAAAGGTAAGCTTGATTTTACTTCTCAAAATGTGCTTGATGTTTATATATTATCTAAGCTTAAAATAGCAGTAAGTAAGATTGAAGAGAGCTTAGATAATTTCGATACGCAAACAGCTTATCATGCAGTTTCAGAATTTTTTGAAGTATTAAATAACTGGTATATAAGACGAAGCCGAGCTAGATTTTGGAAAAGCGAAAAAGATGCAGATAAACAAAATGCTTATAATACTCTGTATTCATGTTTAGAGACCATGGCTATTGCGATGTCTGCACTAGTGCCTATGATTTCGGAAGCGATATATAAGGGACTGCGTAGTAATGTCATCCCGCATCCCTCTAATGTCATCCCGCGACTTGATCGCGGGATCTCAGGCGATAAACCTGTGTTACAAGATCCCGTGGTCAGGCCACGGGATGACCGAGGAAGTGACGGGGATGACACCTCTTCCGTCCATCTATGTAACTACCCCAATCTCTCAAGCTTTGAGGTAGATCATGAGCTAGTTGCTACTATGGATAACGTGCTTGATATTTGTAGTAATAGTCTATTTATCCGAAGCAGCGAAAATATCAGAGTAAGACAGCCGCTTGCTAGTATAACTATTATCAGTAAACATAATGATAAACTTAAAGATTTTGAAGATTTAATTAAAGATGAAATTAATGTTAAGGCAGTAATTTATCGTAATGATTTAGAGAATTATGCAAACAAAAAATTATCGATTAATTTCCCAATGCTTGGTAAACGTCTTCCCGCTAAAATGAAAGACATTATAGCCGCCTCTAAAAAAGGTGAGTGGGAAGCTACCGCTGGCGGTTTAGCTATATGCGGCGAAACCTTAAATAGTGACGAATATAAGCTAGTTTTAGAGCCATATTCACATATCAAAGGAGCAGCAAGTTTTGAGAATAATAGTAGCTTGCTTATACTTGATTTAGAGCTAACACCTGAATTAATAGAAGAAGGAATGGCTAGAGACATTGTACGCTTCATACAACAAGCTCGTAAAGATGCCGATTTCTCTATAACCGACAGAATTTTAATTGATATAGATTTGCCAAAAATAACTAATATTTACGGCGACTTCATTAAAGAGCAAACTTTAGGCGAATTTGCTAAAGATTTTACTCCTGATTATATTAGTGAAATCGAACTAGAAAACCACCAAATACAACTAAAGATTAAGAAAATATAATAAATAGTTAATTTACTTATATTTAGTTAATATCCTGTATTGATAATTTACCTTTATTACTATATAGTACGCACGCTATAAATTAATTTAAGGTAAATTATCATGAAAAAATCCTCCATAGCTCCGAGGAAAAAAAGTTCTTGGATTAAAAGCCGTCTAGAAACTAATACAACGGAAACTACTAAAACAGAACATGTAATAACTCGAGAGTATCTAAAACAATATTTTAATGAGTTTCATCCTAAAGACGGGACAGCATTAAATATTATAGCTAGCTTAGATGATCCAAATTTAAATAAAATAAATCTTATAAATAACCTTGTATTGGATGGAGCAAATAAATACAAAGCATTAGAATTTGCACTTAAAAACAATAATAAACAAGCTGATTATTTAATTAAACATCTTAATATTGATATAATGGACTCAATACGAAATAAAAATTTAACTTTAGTAAAGTATTTTATTGAAGAAAAAGGAAGCGATGTTAATACTACTTATTTTGGTTCTAATCTACTAAGCCTTGCTGCCGGTTTGGAAGAACCTCACAAAACAGATATTACATGTTATCTTTTAATAAAAGGAGCAACTTATTTAAACATAACCTTAGAAGAAGCAAAACAAGCTGGTCAAAATGTAAATAATCTTCACAAGCAAATCTTTTTTAAAGCAATAAACGAAAACAAACTTGAAGTAATTAAAAAATTTGTTGAAATATATGGTTTTGATGTTAATACTGAATATTATTCTAACACACCGTTAAGTACCGCAATTAATTTAAAAAGCAGAAAAGAAGTTGTAAAGTATCTTATCTCTAAAAAAGCTGATACAAATGCTGCTATGTCAGTAGCAGCTACAGAAGGTAATCTAAATGGAATTAAACTATTATTAAATGCAGGAGCAAAAATTAACGGTACTGATAATGAATCACCTTTAATGCTTGCATCGGAACATAGACACGTCTCAGTAGTAAAATATTTACTCGAACACGGTGCTGACTATAATGTCAAAGGATGGGAAAGAGATAACTTAAATAGCGATGTATCGTTTCAACTAACCAAAATCACTGAGATTTCTACATTGTGTAAAAAAGCTAACAATACTAATACTCAAAAAATATTAGATAAAATATCACTAACCAGTATCTCATCAAATTATGACGGATATAGGAATTTATCACCAGTACAAATAGAGCAACAATTCTCTAAATTCAAAAAGCAACTAAAACAAGATTTACAAAATTTTGTAGAAATTAACGCACTGTTAGAAGATTATTCTAGCGGGAGAAAAACTCCAATAAATACATATATTGTAGTAGATGACGAAGGATATGTTTCTGACCATGAATTTAAAACTATAGATGAAGCACCTAAACCAACAAAAATAGGTTCTAGATTAGAGCATACTCCTTCTCAATCAGGTATATTCAATACTTTTTCTCTTGAAGAGCTTAATAAGCTTGATGAAAATCAAACTTCTCTAGGCGGTGATATAAAAAATACAAAAAATATATTTAACTCTGAGTTTGAAGGCTAGCTCAATGTGATTTCTGCAATAAGATCACTTTGTTGCATGACTCTTATGTCATTCCCGCGAAAGCGGGAATCCAGTTAAAAACACTAACATTATAGTATTTTTAGTTGTTTTTATGGATATTGTGGTCAAGCCACGGTGTAACACCCAGTGCGTTTTTAGAACCACGCAACAAGACCAATAATAAGAAAGATACATCTGCAACAAAGCTTAAAATTTACAGCTAAAAAGAAAAAAAATACTGTCTCTGCTATAATTTTTCTAAATTCAAATTATAAAAATAAAATAAAAAACCTCTTGCACATTTATTAGATACATATATATTACCACGAAACATGGTTATCACATTTCATGGTAATATATATTTTTTTATAAAAAATCTAATTAAAATATAGAGGGAATATGTCTAATCCACATCTTACGGAAGGAAGTAGTCATTTTAAGACTGGTAGGTATAAAGAAGCTATAGAAGCTTACAGCAAAATAGGTAAAAGTAGTAAATCTTATCCTTATGCTTTGTTTAATATAGGAGAGTGTTACTTTCAACAAGAAAAATTTATAGAAGCTATAAAATATTATAGTCAGATCCCTAATAACCACTCACTTTATAAAAGTGCTTTATTTAATTGCGGTAGTTCTTTTTACAATCTAGATAAATACCCTGAAGCTATAGAAATGTATAGTAAAATACCTAAAAGCTCTAATTATTATCAAGAGGCACAATATTATTTAGGAGAGTGTCATTTTAAAGCTATAGAAATGTCTGATAAGGTAGACAAATCAACGATTTCAGATATTGAGAAAAATTTTAACTTAATTGAATATATCCTCGAGGAAGAAACTAACTTTAATATTTTATGTATTGGACAAAGTTTTGACTTAATTAATATGGATATATCTGAATAAATGAATATAGTAAACTGTTTTCTATTGTTGCATGGATAGGCTTTTCCGTCATTGCGTGAAAGCGTTGTTGCGTGAACACTTATGTCATTCCTGCGAAAGCAGGAATTTATCATAAAGCGAGATAAATCGAGCTTTTAATTTTAAAAATTTGCTGTATTTATACTTTTTTTCTGGATTCCCGCTTTCGCGGGAATGACACCCGGTGCGTTTTTAGAGCCACGCAACAATGCCCGCTCGCAATGGCGATATCAGAGTATATCAAGCAAACTCCAATAATATCTGTCCTCTTACGACATTATCCTTTTCATTTACAAAAATCTTGGCTATTTTTCCGTCCCTTTCGGCAAGGAGTAGATTTTCCATTTTCATAGCAGTTAAAACCATAATTTCTTGCCCTGCTATTACTTGCTGCCCTTCTTTTACCTTAATCGCAACAATTTGACCGCTTAGAGGTGCTACAAGTTCGGGGTTTTCTTCTACCACTACTTTTGAGACCATCAATGCTTCAAGTTCGGATATACGGGGAGAGCGTACAAATGCTTTTACGCTAATACCTGCATGTGATAATAGATAACCGGTTCTGATATTCTCAATTTTCACATTTGTCTTTTTACCATTAATTATAGCTGTAAAAAGTTCATTACCTAAATTCCAGTTACTACGAATATATATTCGGTCGCTTTCGTGACGTATATTATAGCCGTTTTCAACAGGTGTAATTAAGACGGGGAATAGTTTATCATCGATAGTTACCACCCACCTTGTACCTATTTTGTTAGCCTGATTGTTAATATTGCCAGAAATTAAAGAAGCCCGTCTTTGTTCCGATATATAAATAAAAATAGCTGTTGCTAAAAATACGGTAGTTACTTCTGAAGTTAGACTTGCTCCTGAAAAACCATCCGGATATTCTTCTTGGATAAAAGCAGTAGAAATA
>DYDV01000022.1 GCA_020404465.1 Rickettsia endosymbiont of Omalisus fontisbellaquei | reverse complement strand
AATACATTTAGCATTAACTGATAATCTATATCCTTCAGCCGTTATATCACTTGTAAACTTAACAGACCTTAAATTAGGCTCAAAACGTCTTCTAGTTTTACGCTGAGAATGTGACACATTATTGCCGTATAAAACACCCACACCTGTGAGTTCGCACTTACGAGACATAAGCTAAATACCTTAAAACTTATAAATATACAATAGACAAAAATATAAAGTAATACTACCATAGTGTCAAGAGTTAATTATGGCCCATTTAATGAAGAAATAAAGATAGGTACTATGTATTTATACGTGAAATAGGCAAAAGCCAAACCTAAAATAGTTCCGATAACTACTATACGGAATTTTGCAGGACTAAAAATTAAAATAACTATTCCAAGAATAATTACTATTTTTATTATATCATCTGCCGTATAAGCACTAGCATTTATAGCATAAACATTTAGATTTATACCTAAAAACACTATTGCAAATAATAAATTTCTTAACATTTTATACCTCAATAATGCGAATTTAGAATAAATTCTTATCCTAATTAAAATCTATAGGACCAGTAGTTAATCCATTTATAAATTGTTTTAAATAAGGATTATCACTATTACGCATTTCATCTTTATTGCCGTACCATTTAATTTTTCCTTGATAAATCATAGCTACTTCTTTAGCTATTTTTTCGGCACTAATCATATCATGAGTTATAGTAATCGTAGTTGCTCCAAGCTCTTCTTGGATTTTTATAATTAACTCATTAATAACATTTGCCATTATAGGATCAAGCCCTGTTGTCGGCTCATCAAGGAATAAAATCGACGGCGTGCTACAAATTGCTCTAGCAAGAGCTACTCTTTTTTGCATTCCTCCCGACAATTCGGATGGGTAAAGATCGAGTATTCTAGGGGATAAACCTACGGAATTAAGCTTTGCACCGGCAAGGTCGTTTTTTTCTTTCTTAGATAATTTTTTAGTCTCAAAAGTAATATTATCACGTACATTTAAGGAGTCGAATAATGCTCCGCCTTGGAATAAAAAGCCTATACCGTCCATAACCTCAAATTTTTGTTTACTTGAGATATTTTGGATTTCTACATTATCAATAAAAATTTTACCTTTATCAGGTTTAATCAATCCTACTATATTTTTAATTAGAACTGATTTACCGCTACCGGAACCACCTAAAATAACTAATGAACTGCCTTTTTTTACATCCAAATCTATTCCGTCTAACACCTTATGATTAGCAAAAGATTTATATAATGACCGAATTTTAATCTTAAATTCTTCCTTTGTTGCCATATTTACACTTTGAAAAATAATTCGGTTATTAAATAATTGCTTATTAAGATAAGGATAGAAGAATTTACTACTGCCGAGGTAGTGGCTCTTCCGACTCCCTTAGCCCCTTTACCTGAATAATAGCCACTATAGCAACTTATTATAGAAATAATAAACCCAAAAACTCCTGCTTTAACAAGACCGGAAATTACGTCAATCGGCTCTAAATACTGAAAAGTACTGGTTAAATAAGCTGCACTATTAAAATCAAGTTTATATACCCCTACCAAATAACCACCCATAACACCTATTACATCACCGATTAAAACAAGGCAAGGCATTGTAATAATGGCCGCTATTACTCTTGGAAAAACTAAATATTTAATAGGATCGGTAGATAAAGTGTATAAAGCATCCACCTGCTCCGTTACTCTCATTGTTGCTATTTCGGCGGCAATCGATGCTCCTACTCGTCCTGCTACCATTAATCCGGCTAAGACAGGTCCAAGCTCTCTAGTCAGCGATAATACTACTACCGTTGCAATAGAACTTTCAGCCGAAAAACGGGAAAATCCGGTATAGCTTTGCAGAGCAAGTACTGCACCTGAGAAAAAAGTCGTCATAGCAACGACCGGTAAAGAGTAAAATCCGATAAATAATAATTGCCGAATGATTAAACTCAAATATAAAGGCGGTCTTACAATACTGCTAATAGCAGCAAAGCTAAATAAAGAAAAACTACCTATATTTTGTGCTATTTTTATGGTACGTTTACCAACCGAATTAGCTATATTTAATAACATTTGTGTATATTTTTTCTATTTAATTTCAGTACGCTATGTCATTCTTGCGAAAGCAGGAATCCAGCATAAAGCGAGATAAATCGAGCTTTTAAAAAGCTTTAAAGTACTGGATTCCCGCCTACGCGGGAATGACATTAATAGGCATCTATCCAATATACTTTCTTCTATACCTACTACCAAGGCTAGTCAATACCTCATACCCGATAGTACCTATAATACTCGCTATTTTATCGGGCGTGCAATAATTTCCGATAATTTCCACTTCCTGCCCTAGAAAAATATCGGACGGTGGTAGATCGGTAACATCGATATTTATCAAATCCATCGATACTCGCCCTACTATAGGAACGCTGTGACCGTTAATAAATACTTCGCCTTGATTGCTAAAATTACGAC
The DNA here is from genome assembly GCA_020404465.1 of Rickettsia endosymbiont of Omalisus fontisbellaquei. Classification (GTDB taxonomy): domain Bacteria; phylum Pseudomonadota; class Alphaproteobacteria; order Rickettsiales; family Rickettsiaceae; genus Rickettsia. The sequence goes on along the minus strand of DYDV01000022.1, from coordinate 12,155 downwards.
TAAACCCATCGGCATAACCAAGCGGTAACGTTGCAATGATACTATCACGCTTAGTTGTAAAAGTCATATTATAACCGATATGGCTATCTAGTGTCAAATTCTGCAAGTGAATTATCGGAGCTTTTAAGATTACAGGATTGTGTGTTAAAGGATTTAGCCCATACAAAGCAGCCCCCGGTCTTGCTAAATCAAAATGGTAATCCTGTCCTAAAAATATGCCGCCGGAATTAGCAAGGCTTGCTTTGACGTTTGGAAAATATTGTAAATAAGCTTTAAATCTGTTTAATTGTTCTAGATTATAAGGATTATCTATTTCCTCGGATATAGCTAGATGGCTTATAATATATTGTAAATCTAACCCTTTTAACAAATCACAATCATTAATTAGCTGTTCTATTTCATTATGAGTTAATCCAAGACGATTAATCCCAGTATTGAAATGTAAATAACAAGGCAGTAATCTATTTTTCAAATTGCTAAATTTTTGCCAAATTTCTATTTGTTTTAAGTTATTTAGAACAGGTGTTACATTATATTCTATAAGCTCTAAAGCGTCATGTTCAAAAACTCCGTTAAGAACTAAAATATTAACATCTACTCCTAAAGCTTTGCGTAAATTCGCTCCTTCTTCACTTGAGGCTACAAAAAAATGCCGACAATTTTCTTCTATTAAAGCTTTAGAAATTTGTACTGCCCCAAGACCGTAGCCGTCAGCTTTAACGGCAGCACCGACTAATGAGGTTTTGCAAATATCTTTTAACAAACGATAGTTAGCTTTTATTGCAGATAGATTTATTTCTAGAGTACACAAGCTCATAGTATATTTCTTAACTCTCTTACGATGATAGGCAACACGGGTATTATATGAAATTTTGTAGATAAGTCACCTACTTCTATAGTATCGGTAACAAAAATATTATCTATCGCCGAATTTTCAATTTTATCTTTAGAACCGGCAGAAAGCACTGCATGAGTTATAAAAGCACTAACCGCTAAAGCCGAATATTCTTTTAAAAACCTCGCTGCTTTTACTATTGTTTCGCCGCTATCTATAATATCATCAATTAATATGCAATTTTTTCCCTGGGCTTTACCGCTTATTTCTATCATCTCGCAATTATTATTTTTATCCCTTTTTTTGTTTATATAAGCTGAATCTATATTCAGTAAATTACTAATTTTTTGTACACGGTTAATACTTCCTTTATCAGGTGCAACTATGACGGAGTTGCTATAAGTTCTTAAAAACGGGATATATAAATTTATAGGTTCAAGATTAGAAACAGGAATATTAAAAAATTTCTCTATTTTATCGGAGTGTAAATCAATAGTAATTATATGGTTTACTTCGAGCTTCTCTAAAAAATCAGCTATTAACCTAGCAGGAATTGTGGACTGATTATCCTGCCTTGCATAACCGAAATAAGGCATTATCAATATTATTCGATTTGCTCCCGCTTTTTTTGCTGCATCTAATAGCAAGAACAGCTCAATTAAGCGATCATTAACGGGTTTTGATGTAGATTGTACTATGATTACTTCTTCATTATGAAACGATTCTTGAATTTCTACTTTTATTTCGGAATCATTGAAATAGGTAATTTTCGGCTCAATATATTTAATATTTAATGCTATAGCTAAACGAGATGCGAGTAACTTATTACTACTGCCTGCTAGGATTTTCATGGAGGTAATATTAATGTTTCTTATGTCATTCCCGCGTAGGCGGGAATCCAGGGTAAAGCGAGATAAATCGAGCTTTTAAAAGGCTTTAAAGTACTAGATTCCCGCCTACGCGGGAATGACATAAACCATTTTTTAAGAACTATGCAATGGTTATAAACCCCGAATTTAAGAACGACTTTCTAATTTTTGTATTAGTGCCTCAAAACCTTGATTTTTTAAAGTATCAGTAAACTCGTCTTGTTGAGCTCCAATAAGGCTTACTCCTTCCGTAATTATATCAGAAACTTTAAAAAAATCTTTTCCGTTTCCTTTCATTTCACGTACAAGATATTCTACTTTAATAGGGTCTTGCTCTTTATTACTAATGATATTCATAGCAACCATAAAATCGGTTGAGCTTAAAGTACGAACTCCTACTATTTTAGGCTGTTCGCCTTTATAATCTTTTATTAAATCAGTATAAGATTTAGTAATATATTTAGAGTAAACTTTGATGAATTCCTGAACTTGCCCACCTGATAAAGTTTTTATCCCATTTCTGCCTAACGTATATTTAGCCATCCAATCAAAATCTAGGTTCTGAGACATTAATTCACGTGCTTTAGCAATCTTTACTCTCTCAGATAGTTTACTATCGTTTAATATACTAGAAGCTTCATTTACTAAATTAGTAACGTAACCATTCAAACCGGCAGGCACTTTCTCATTAGAATAAGCTGAAAATGTTATAACTAATAGAAATAAACCTGTAATAATTTTTTGCATATAATACTCCTTTAAGTTAATTTTTATTTTCTTTCATAAGGGCTAGGACATTTAAAATTTTCAGGATATTGAACCGATGCTTCACGAGCACGATGTAATGCCGATCTAATAGCCACATAAGGATCGGTAGAATTCTTCATCACATAATCACTAAACGGCAATACAACATATCGATCATTTATTTTACTAACTGCTAGTACTCCTAAATCAAAATCATTATGAGTGTAGTACATTAATGGATTAAGAGCATAATTAGTAATTACCGAATCCGTCATATCTCTTGCATTAGTACTACCGATTATTGGCAACACCAAATAAGGACCGGGGGCAACTCCATAATGTGCGAGGGTACTACCGAAAGTTTGACGGTCGGACGGCAACCCTACTTTACCTGCCACGTCAAATAAACCGCCTATACCAAGCGTCGTGTTAATGAGAAACCGCCAAACACTTTTCATAGTTTTATCGTAATTTAACTGAAGTCCGTAATTTACCGCCGTAAGCGGTGTATCAACATTACTGACAAAACTATTAACACGTGCTTTTACGTAATCATTTGTAATTTTCTTATAACCGACGGCTAAAGGACGTAATATTATATAATCTAACGTAGAGTTAAAAGCAAAGACCTTACGATTAAATTTTTCGTATGGATCATAAACTTCCAAACAACCGTTTTCATTTCTTCCGCCATTATAATTATATATGTCATTATCAACATATTCAAGATCAGCTCTTATCGATAATGAACATAAAATAATGGATACTATAATTAATATTCTCATTGATTTATGTTATTTTCCTACAAACAATAATACTATATTTATTGTTTTCCGCTAGTATTATTTCTTCCGAAGTTAATATAGTAAAATTATTTTTTTGTAAAATATTATTTATTTCATTCAGGTTAAAAATAAATTCTTTACGTTTTACTACAAATTTAGTGTTTGCAGAAATAGGTAAACAAAGGACGAAATACCCTTGTTTACTAAGAGATGAGTATATTAAATTAAAATATTCTATTAAATTGTTAGTAAACGATAATCCGCAAAAACTAAAAATAATATCAAATTTATTAGAGTTTTGTTTTAAAAATTCATTGATAGCAATATTATATATTTGATCGTAAATTTTAGTGTTCGGATAATATATTTCTTGTAAATCATTCATTAAAGTAGAAATTTCTACGCCGGTTAAAGTAAAACTTTCCGGAAAACGTTTTTGTATTTCATAACCGACAAGCCCTATATTACTTCCAAGTTCCAAAATAGAGTAATTATCCGGTAAATCAGATATCTGCTTAAGTGCTTCATTAACAAACCTATACGGAAGATGGATATTTTTATCGTTATTAAAAATAGTAGGATAATATTTTGCAGTTAAATCTCGATATTTTCCCCAAATTTCCTCCGGAATTTCAGTAGCATTTTGATAATTTTTTAAAAAATCTATAAATATAGTTTTATATTTTTCATTAGATTTTTCTAAATATTCTATAGCCTGCTTGTAATTATTTTTTAAAAAATACACCCATCCGAGTTGATAATATACTTTAGAATCATTAGGGTTAAAAAATTTATCGACTAATTTAAACCTAAGCAAGGCATCATTTAAATTACCTCTATATAAATGATCAAGTCCCAGCTGATAATTAGTTTCTGCTAAATGAGAAAATTTATATTTACACTCACTTATATAATTCCTAAATTCTAAAATTTTATTTTTAATAAAGTTTGGTATGTTTATCACTATTAAGCAATAATGCTTTATTTTATCCTTTATCTTACCGAACATAGTTTAAATTGCTAAATTAATATTACTTGATTATAATAAAGCATATCTTGATAAATTTTTAAATAAAATAATTTTATTGTTAGCAAAATTGCTATATTATTGCTTTTATAAATAAAGCTTGTTGTGCAGCTCAAAAGGGTAAACGTCATTGCGAGGAAATTTACAATAGTAAATTGACGAAGCAATCTCGGGAGCATTCCTGAGATTGCCACGCTCACTAACGTTCGCTCGCAATGACGACCATAGTATCCATGCAACAATACCTAATGCATTAATACAGACTCAAAATTATGTCAATTATTTCTACAAGGCTAAATTCTATAAAGCCGTCACCGACCCTTGCAGTCGTTAAAAAAACTCTTGAACTTAAAAGAGCCGGGATTGATATCATTGCACTCGGTGCAGGTGAGCCTGATTTTGATACGCCTGATAATATCAAAGAAGCAGCAATCAAAGCTATTAAAGACGGTTTTACCAAATATACTAACGTTGAGGGGATGCCGCTTTTAAAGCAAGCAATAAAAGACAAATTCAAACGTGAAAATAATATAGATTATGAACTTGATGAAATAATAGTAAGCACCGGCGGTAAGCAAGTTATATATAATCTGTTTATGGCATCTTTAGATAAAGGGGATGAGGTAATTATTCCGGCACCCTATTGGGTTTCATACCCTGATATGGTTGCACTTAGCACAGGAACACCTGTTTTTGTAAATTGCGGGATTGAAAATAATTTTAAATTAAGGGCGGAAGCTTTAGAACGTTCAATTACAGATAAAACTAAGTGGCTTATTATTAACTCTCCTAGTAACCCGACAGGTGCAAGCTATAACCTTGAAGAACTAGAAAATATCGCTAAAGTTTTAAGAAAATATCCGCATGTAAACGTAATGTCCGATGATATTTACGAGCATATTACTTTTGATAGTTTTAAATTTTATACATTAGCCCAAATAGCACCTGATTTAAAAGAAAGAATATTTACCGTAAACGGAGTATCGAAAGCTTATTCTATGACGGGGTGGCGTATAGGCTACGGTGTGGGTTCAAAAGCTTTGATTAAAGCAATGACTATTATCCAATCGCAAAGCACCTCAAACCCTTGTTCAATAAGTCAAATGGCTGCTATTGAAGCATTAAACGGTCCTCAAGATTATATAGGACCTAATGCTCTAAATTTTCAGAAAAAGCGTGACCTTGCTTTATCAATTTTGAAAAGAGTAAAATATTTTGAGTGCTATAAGCCGGAAGGTGCCTTTTACTTATTTGTTAAATGCGATAAAATATTTGGACATAAGGCTAGAGCAGGAAAAATTATTGTAAATAGTAATGATTTTGCCGAATATTTACTTGAAGAAGCAAAAGTTGCAGTAGTACCAGGCATCGCTTTCGGCTTAGAGGGATATTTTAGAATTTCTTATGCTACTTCTATGGAAGAGCTAGAAGAGGCTTGTATTAGGATTGAGAGAGCTTGTAATGCTTTGTAGTACTAAACTGTCATACCGCGGCTTGACCGCGGTATCTAAAGAAAAAATAACATTAACAATGTAAATATTTATATGGATACCGCGGTCAAGCCGCGGTATGACACTGGCAGAACAAACAATGCGGAAAGCTTTTAAAAAATTTTTAAAACATAATAAATGCTTACTTAGTATCATTACTATTTTACTATATTGGTATTTGCGTTTTGTTTACTTTACTTCAAGGCAGAAATTTATATTTTACGATAACGGCAATAAGGAAAAATTCCTAAACGAACAAGGCGTAATCTTTGCATTTTGGCATAATATGCTTGCCTTAAGCCCAGCTATGTTTATAGGACTTAAAGATATCTATGCTTTAATATCGCCGCATTTAGACGGCAAAATTTTAAACGATTTAGTCGGTAAATTCGGTTGCGGCGTTATAGTCGGCTCCACTAATAAAAATCCAATTGGGGCTTTACGTAATATTATTGCGAAATTATCTCAAGGTGCAAATATAATTATTACACCTGACGGTCCTAAAGGTCCTGTATATAAAGTAAATAGCGGTATTACTGAAATTGCTTACAAATATAATAAAAAATTAATTCCTATAGTTAGCTCTACTTCTAGATGCTTTAGGTTAAAAAGTTGGGATAAATTAATAATACCACTACCGTTTAGTACTATTAAAATCATAGTTGGCTCACCTTTAGAACTCACAAATGATAAAATACAAAACCATATAAACCTTGAAAAACAATTAGCAAGCTTAACAGAGAGCTTAAAGAAATGATGCTATTATATTATGCTTTAAGCTTTGTGTTATTACCTGTTTATTTTATCATAATTCTTATACGTTTATTAATAGGTAAGGAAGATATAAGACGCATCCAAGAGCGTTTTGCTATTGGAAAACACAGACAAGACGATTCATTCTTAGTATGGATTCATGCAGCCAGCGTCGGTGAATCTATGGCGGCTTTAACTTTAATAAGTAATATAAGTAAACTTTATCCTAACGTTCGTTTTCTAGTAACTTCTTGGACTAACAGCTCCGCTAAAATATTAAATAGTAAGTTACCTAAAATAGCCACTCATCAGTTCTTACCTATAGATAATATTATTTTTACTAAAAAGTTTTTAAGAAATTGGCAGCCTGATTTAGGTATTTTTATAGAATCAGAATTATGGCCGTGTACTATTAATGAGGGAGCGAAGCAGTGCAAGTTACTGCTAGTTAACGCACGTATTTCCGATAAATCATTTAAAGCTTGGCTAAAAAGAAAGAGCTTTTTTCAACTTATCATCAAAAATTTCAGCAAAATTATCGTGCAAAGCGAGCGTGACTTACAAAAATTCAATGAACTTAGGATACCGAATATACAGCTAAATCTCGATCGATTCAGACAAGATGAATTTAAGAGCAAGCCTGCGGAGCGTACAGAAGTACGTGAGCATAGGCTTGACTCAAAAAATTCGCTTGTATCAAGCGATCGAGATGACGCTGTAATTAATTTAGGCAATATTAAATTTGCCAATGAAAAGCTTCCGGTCAATCAAGAAGAATTATCAAAATTAAGTTCACATCTAAACAATAGGCGAGTCGTGGTATTTGCCAGCACTCACCCCGAAGATGAAGAGGTGATTTTGCCTATAATAAAAAACCTAAAAGAACAGTTTTTAGATTGCTATATTATTCTAATTCCAAGACATCCTGAGCGGGTTAAAACAATTATCGATAATTGTAAGTTGCATAATTTATCCGCTACCGCTAAATCGCAAAATGATTTACCTGTATTAAGCGACGATCTTTATATAATTGATAGATTCGGTGAAATGGGGCTATTTTTTTCCGTAGCTACAATTTCTTTTATCGGTGGTTCTTTTAAACAAGGTGGGCATAATATTTTAGAAGCGGCATATTTCTCTAATTGTATTATATTCGGTCCCGATATGAGCAAAAATACCGATATCGCTAAAGGCGTACTGCAAAATGAAGCAGCTATCCAAATCAAAAATGGTGAAGATTTACTAACTAAACTCATATATCTACTTAGGTCTAATAATTCTCTAGAACTTAAAGCTTACCGCAGAAATGCTTTAAAATTTGTTGAGGATAACCAAAAAGTCCTAGATGAATATTTGAAAGTCATTACGAAGTTTCTTTGATAGCTGAAGCTAGTTAATAAAGATAGAATTTCTAAAATAATATTTGACTTCTAATTGCAATATGATTAAATAGCTATTTAATTATGAAGGAGGTATTATGCAAGATCCGGAGACCATACGTCAAATTGCAAATTACGGGGCATTGGGACATGATGCAAGAAGATATAAAAAGCATAGCTCATCATCTGATAGTGGAGATGGCGAATTGCTCGGAGCATTAATATTATTCACAGGCTATGCGGCATATCAAGGAGCAAAGTTCGTAGGGAAAGCTGCTATAGAAGGCGGAAAAATGGCAGCAAAAGGAAGCAAAATTGCCGCTGGAACTGCTGCAAATGCTTATAAATTACACAAAGGAGATATCGAAATTGTAAGTCAGGATAAAGATGGTAAGATTATAGAAAAAGCGCCGGAACCTGCACCTGCACCCACTGAACCTCAAGAAGACAGCACTTTTTCCAAGAGAGAAAAAGTAAAAGAATGGATTGGAAAAGGGGTTAAAAGAAGTAAATCAGCTAGTGAGTTGATAACAAGTGCTTATAAATTAACTACTAGTACGACAGAAGTAGTTAGTACTGATGAGGCTGGTAAACAAAAAATTATTATTACAACTCCTAAACCGACGATGCAATGTATATCTTCTAAAATGAGTCCACTTATTTATGAGAAAAATACTTACGGAGAAGTGCGTGAAGATATTATAAATATAATAAACGTTCCGTTAAAATATAACTTTAATAACAAGATTATTGAAGTTACGACATATAGAAATCTTACTTTTACCGATACTATAAAGCCCGGAAGTTCATTCGTGTTAAAATACGCCTTAAGTAATCATGTCGATGAAAGAATGCATATAGATAAAGCTTGCTTTGAAATTAATTATGATGCAAACGGTAAATTACAAAAATTAGCTTTACCAAATCCTCCCGTACTTTGTCATATTCCTCATTATCCTGTTTTAATCGGCTATGACAATAAACTATATATTGTACCGGTCAATAGCGGACACTATGAGCATTTAACTCAAGAAATTTACAAAAATAGAGGAGAGATATTAATAGGACATGCTGACCATGCGTATCATATAGAAGCTATATATGATTAGTATTTTAAATTGTTTTTATGGACCCCGTGGTCAAGTCACGGGGTGACACAGTGGATATCTTACCAGTCTACGCAACAAGCACCCCTACGGGAATGACATTGAAGCCATGCAACAAGCCCGTTAACCCTGCGTAATAGCTGCTACTTCATCGGCAAAGTTTTTTTCTTCGTGTTCTATACCTTCACCAAGTTCGTATCTAATAAATTTGGCGATTTTAATTTCTGCACCCAGTTCTTTTTCAGCATTTTTAATTACTTCTGCAACGGTAAGTTTAGGCTCAAATAAGAAATTTTGCTGAAGCAATACAACTTCAGAGAAGAATTTACGTATTCTACCTTCTACCATTTTTTCTATAATATTATCAGGCTTTCCTTCTTCTTTAGATTTCTCAAAGAATACTTTTCTCTCACGCTCCACGAGTGCTTGATCCAAACTTGAATCATCTATACTTTGCGGGTTATTTCCTGCTACATGAACAGCAATTTGTTTAGCTAAAGCTTCTAATTTTGCTTTATCTTTTGCATTAGACGCAAGACCCACTAATACAGAAATCTTTCCTAGATTCGGGACAACTTCATTATGCACGTACGAGCCTATCGCTCCTTCGGATATCTCTAATATATCCATACGACGTAATGTTAAATTTTCACCGATTGTAGCGATATTTTCTATAATATCTTCTTCAACTGATTTACCGTTTGGCATTTTAGATGTTTTTAGCGTGTCTATAGTTTTTGCAATTACTGCAAGATTTGCAATATTCTTAACTAAATCCTGGAACTGCTCATTTCTAGCAACAAAATCCGTTTCGGAATTTACCTCAACTACTACTCCGGTAAGCCCATCAACTTTTGCAGCCGTTAAGCCTTCAGAAGCCGTGCGACCGGCTTTCTTTGCAGCAGCGGCTAAACCTTTCTTACGAAGAAAATCTACAGCTTCTTCAAAATTGCCTTCTGTTTCTATTAATGCCTTTTTGCAGTCCATCATACCTGCACCAGTTTTTTCTCTTAATTCTTTAACTGCTGCTGCACTTATATTTACTTCACTCATATTTTACTCCTCTCTTTAGTTCGTTATATTTGGTTTGGGGTGTGGCTTGAAGAACGACCTCGGTGTCACCCCGTGGCTTGACCACGGGGTCCATAAAAACAATTTAAAATACTAATAATATTAGTATTTTAAGCTGGATCCCGCGATCAAGTCGCGGGATGACAATGGAGAAGCCGAGCCACGCAACAACATTTATGCGTTTTCAGAATTTTTATTTTCATCAGCATCATTTAATGCTTGCTCAAATTCTGTATTTGTCTCTTCATCAATATTTTTTGTTTTAGAGAATTTTTTAGCTTGTTTTAATTTAGAAACATTTTTAGAAGTGAACGCCCTATCAGTATGTTCCTGCATAGCACCCATATCAACTCCTGAAGCTTTCATTGATTCTTCAAGCCCTTGTAATGCCGCATCCGCAAATAAACTACAATAAAGCCTTATTGATCTTATAGAATCATCATTACCTGGAACCGGATAATCCACATTATCAGGATTAGAATTAGTATCGACTACTGCAACTATAGGAACATTAAGCTTTACCGCTTCATTAATTGCGATATGCTCTTTATTAGTATCGATAACTACTAGAAGATCAGGTTTAGAATTAAGATTTCTAATACCAGCAAGAGATAAAAGCAATTTATCTTTCTTACGGCTCATATCAAGTATTTCTTTCTTAGTATAACCGGTGCGAGCTTCTTCACTTTCCAAGGTTTTTTCTAGCTTTTCTAGTTTTTCTATTGAACCCGCAATAGTTTTCCAGTTAGTTAGCATACCGCCGAGCCATCTATGATTTACGTAATATTGCCCACATTTTTCGGCATATTCCGCTATAATATCACTTGCCTGTATTTTAGTACTTACAAATAATACTTTACCATCTTTTTTTACGGTTTCATATATTGTATTCAAAGCAACACCCATTAAAGCAGCACTTTGTCTTAAATCGATTATATGAACATCATCACGTTCACCATATATATAAGACGCCATTTTAGGATTCCAGCGTGAAGTCTTGTGACCGAAATGCACGCCGGCATCTAATAATTCTTTAACGTTAACAGATGGTATTTTTGACATTTTTAAATTCTCCTAATTGTTAGTTTATACCTCCGTAAGATGCTCATTCTAATGAACTAACATATATCTTACGTGTGAATTTGCTTAAATCATAAGCCTACAAATTATATATGCATAATGCGTAATTTACAAGCTTTTATTCTTTTCGCCAAATAGTAGTACCGTCAGGTTTATCTTCTAAAATTATTTTTTCTTCTAATAATCGGTTACGAATTTGATCAGCAAGCTCCCAGTTTTTTTGTTTTTTTGCTTCTAAACGATCATTTATAAGTTCATTTATATAGAGTTCATCCATACCACCATTAAACCATTCGCGTGCGGTCTTATTCATTAAACCAATAAAATTAGCACAAGTAATAAGAGCAGAGGCGTTAAGCTGCCTTTCTTCTTCAGTTGTAGAAGTAAATACCATTTTAGCGTAGTCGTTAATTATTTTAACTGCTAGGGGTGTATTCATATCATCAAGTAAGCTTTGCATAAAATCCGACGGTAAATCTATTTTTTGCACATTAATATTTTCTATAGCTCTATACCAATAATCTAAAGTTTTCTTAGCATCTTCTATAGCTTTATCGTTATAATCAAGGGGACGTCTATAATGGCTACTTAATAAGAATAACCTTACTACTTCTCCTTGAATTTTTTTATCCATTAAATCCCTAACGGTAATAAAATTACCAAGAGATTTACTCATTTTTTCACCATTAACCGTTAGAAATCCGTTATGTACCCAATATTTTGCATAAGTAGAACTGGGAAAAGCACATCTACTTTGAGCAATCTCATTAGTATGATGCGGAAAGATTAAATCTGCTCCGCCACCATGAATATCAAAATTCTCGCCTAAATATTTATAGCTCATAGCTGAACATTCAATATGCCATCCAGGACGACCAAGCCCCCAAGGGCTTTCAAAATTTATATTTGCGGATTCATTTGACTTTGCCGGTTTCCATAACACAAAATCCTGCGGATGCTTTTTGGTTTTGCTATTTTCTATGCGTACTCCCTCAAGCATTTCCTCTAAATTT
>DYDV01000021.1 GCA_020404465.1 Rickettsia endosymbiont of Omalisus fontisbellaquei | reverse complement strand
TTTTCTTAGCATGATATTCACCGAGAGAGCCGCCGAGTACGGTAAAATCTTGGCTATAAATAAATACCAACCTACCGTTTATCGTACCGTGTCCCGTTACAACGCCGTCACCTAGAAACTTTTTATCCTGCATCCCGAAATTATCGCATCTATGTGCTACAAACATACCTGTTTCGGTAAAGCTATTCGGATCTAATAATACTTCTATCCGCTCTCGTGCGGTTAATTTACCTTTTTGATGTTGTGCGTTGATCCTAGCTTCACCGCCCCCTTGCCTTGCAATATTTTTTCTTTCATCCAGTAGCTCAGGAGAGATTATATTACTTTGATTCATAGATATTTATAGTTTTATTTTCCAAAATACCCATAATATAATATATTAATGCTAATGTGAAAAGATAATTATTTATGTCATCTACCGAAGATACTAAAGAAAAACCGAAAAAAGCCAAACCGACAGCTAAATTTGATAATTTATCAACTGCTTTAAAAAAGAATTTACAAAGAAGGAAGAACTTGACAAAAAAGACTAATGAAGAAAAAATTGATACTGTAATAGATAAATAATCTTTAGGATAATAAAATATGAGCTTACATGAAGTAATAATTAAAATCAGTAAAATTTTTTCTCTTTTTATTCCCAAACAAGACACAGGGGAACCTAATAATGATATTCCTGCTAATAGAGAAGCAATGCGTGATTATTATGAAGATTTAAATAATCCTCATTAAAAAGTATTTATCCATAGCAATTTGACATATTAATATAAATTGCTAATATTTGGATAGTTTAGGTTTTGTTGCGTAGATACCTTAACCGTCATTGCGAGGAGGGACATAGTCCCGACGTGGCAATCTTGTCAAGCATCATGAGATTGCTTCGTCAAAATTTTCAATTTTTTCTCGCAATGACGATTTGAATCCAACAAAATTGACATTTAAAATATTTTATATCATGGACACAAACAAATTATATCTTTTCAAAGATAGACGATTCTTACCAAATTTTATAATACAATTAGGCGGTTGTCTTAACGATAATATATTAAAAAATGCTCTAGTAATCCTTATAACTTATGGTGTTGCCGGTTCTTTAAGTAAATATAATAATCTACTGGTTTTAATTGCTAATGCTACTTTTGTATTACCTTTTATAATATTCGCAAGTATAGCAGGACAAATTGCCGATAAATACGAACGTGCAAATCTTATTAAAATTATCAAGATTTGTGAAATCGGTATAATTGCCTTTGCAATTTATGGATTTCATCATAATAATCTGCTAATTCTGTTTTGTTCTATTTGCTTAATGGGTATACATTCCACTTTTTTTGGTCCGATCAAATATAGCGTATTACCCGATCATCTAAATAAAGATGAACTACTTGGAGCTAACGGCTTTGTTGAAGCCGGAACTTTTATCAGTATTTTTATCGGTACTATAATCGGTAGCTATTATACAATCAGCAATAATTTTATAATTTACTCCTTAATTACCATCGCCTTTCTCGGCTTCATTACAAGCCTTTTTACACCAAAATCTAAAAATGCAAATCGTGATATTAAAATAAATTTTAATATTATAGATGAAAGCATAAATATGATTAAATATGCTAAAGCAAAAAAACAGATATATTTAGCTATACTTGGTATTTCATGGTTTTGGTTTATCGGAGCTGCTATAATTTCACAAATACCTTTACTTGCTAAGATAACTTTTAAAGCCGATGAGAATGTTGCTAACTTATTTTTAGCGGTTTTCTCCCTTGGTGTTGGTGTCGGGTCGTTTTTATGTAGCAAAATATTTGAAGATGAAATTACCGTTAAATATCTATTTATTTCGGCACTAGGTATTAGTATTTTCGGTATTGATTTATTCTTTGCAAGTAGAATTAGTTCAGTTAACTACGAACCTACTCAGTTAAAAAGTATTTTGGTATTTTTGTCTAAAAGGCATAATTGGCGAATAGTTATCGATTTATTTTTCTTAGCAGCAATAGGCGGATTATATATCGTTCCCCTTTTTGCAATATTACAGCATTACGCAAACCCTGCTCATCGTAGCCGAATTATTGCCGTTAACAATCTTATAAATTCCATTTTCATGGTGGGATCAACAATTATTCTATCTCTATTATTTTATCTAAATTTCACTATACCTTGGATTATATTATTTATTAGCCTAGCTAATATAGTTGTCACTATATATATTTATCGCTTAATACCTGAAGTTAAAATTATTCCGTTTAAACTATTGCGGAAAATATTCCAAATCTGTTTTGATCTTATGTATAAGGTTGAAGTTAAAGGACTTGAAAATTTTCAAAAAGCAGGTAAAAAAGTAGTTGTTGTTGCTAATCATATTTCATATCTTGACCCTCCCCTAATCGCTACTTACCTAAAGGAAGAAATGACTTTTGCAATTAGTCCCGATATACAAAAAATATGGTGGATTAAGCCATTTTTACGTATGGCAAAAACTTTGCCGGTTGATCCAAGTAATCCAATGGCAATAAAGACTTTAGTAAAAGAAGTACAAAAGGACCAGAAAGTAGCTATCTTTCCTGAAGGTAGAATAAGCGTTACCGGTTCTTTAATGAAAATTTACGAAGGTCCGGGAATGATTGCCGATAAAGCCGGTGCTACCGTTTTACCGGTTAGAATAGATGGAACTCAATTTACTCATTTATCAAAATTAAAAAACATATTAAAAAGAAAAATATTTCCTAAAATTACTATAACCATTTTACCGCCGGTGAAATTTGCTAATATGGATGCCGCAAGTAATCAAGAGCGACGCAGTTATATAGCCAGAACTCTTTATGATATAATGGCTGAGATGATGTTTGAGAGTTCGGACTATAAAAATACTTTATTCTCGTCTCTTATAGAAGCTGCTAAAATTCATGGATTTAAGAAAAAAATAGTTGATGATTTTGAAAAAAATGCGGTTACTTATCGAGATTTAATATTAAAATCTTTTATCCTCGGTGATTTAATCAAAACGAACAACATCTTTGGCAGAAATTTAGGCTTAATGTTACCTAATACCACGAATACGTTAATTGCTTTTTATGCTATGCAATCTATCGGTTATGTTCCTGCTATAATTAATTGGAGTAGCGGCATAGGTACTATTATTAACTGCTGTAAACTTGCACAAATTAAAGTAATTTACACTTCAAAACAATTTATCGAGAAAGCAAATTTACATGAATTAATAACTAACTTATTAGATTTCGGTATTAAAATAATATATTTAGAAGATTTTAACAATCAGATTAGTACAGCTCTAAAACTAAAAACCAAAATAGGAAGTTATTTTGCACAAACTTATTACAATTATTTTTGTCGTAATCGTGATGACGAAAAACCGGCCGTAATAATTTTTACTTCAGGTACTGAAGGTGAACCTAAAGCCGTATTACTATCTCACAGAAATTTACAAACTAATAGATATCAAATAACTGCTAAAGTACCTTTTAGCCCTGAAGATATAGTATTTAACTCCTTACCTTTATTTCATTGTTTCGGTCTTGGAGGTGCAATTATTACAACTTTAAACGGTATTAAGCTGTTCCTATACCCCTCTCCGCTAAATTATCGCAGTATTCCTGAAGTTATATATGATGTCGGAGCAACTATATTAATTTCTACCGATACTTTTTTAAACGGTTATGCTAATTACGCTCACCCATATGATTTTTATTCATTACGCTATATATTTGCCGGTAGCGAAAAATTAAAAGAATCTACAAGACAATTTTGGCTTAATAAATACGGCATACGTATTTTTGAAGGATATGGGATTACAGAAGCCGCACCTATTATAGCTTGCAATACCCCTATGCATAATAAAGCAGGCACAGTCGGAAGATTATTACCAAAAATTGATTATAAACTTGAGAAAGTAGAAGGAATAAATGAAGGAGGCCGTTTATTCATTAAAGGCCCTAATATCATGCTTGGTTACTTGGACTTAGAAGGCCACCATACTTATAAAGAATGGTATGACACCG
The DNA here is from genome assembly GCA_020404465.1 of Rickettsia endosymbiont of Omalisus fontisbellaquei. GTDB lineage: Bacteria > Pseudomonadota > Alphaproteobacteria > Rickettsiales > Rickettsiaceae > Rickettsia. Next base: position 3,210 of record DYDV01000021.1, on the reverse strand, counting down.
GCGATATAGTCAAAATCGATTCTGAAGGATATATAACAATATTAGGACGTTTGAAACGCTTTGCTAAAATAGCAGGGGAAATGATACCTCTTACAAAAATTGAAGAGCTTGCAAGTGAAATTGATCCTGACTCTCTGCATGCCGCTATTTCTGTCCCCGACAAAACACACGGGGAAAAGATTATTTTATTTACTACCGGCTCCGGTGTAAATAGAGAAAACTTTGCAGATGTCGTATCTAAAGCTCAAATTTCTTTACTACATTTACCGAAAGTAATTATTACCGATTCAGAAATACCTCTGCTTGCAAACGGCAAAATTGACTATCTTGAGATTATGAAAAACCACTAGTGTCACCCCGTGGCTTGACCGACGTCGTTGCATGGATACCCGAGTCGTCATTGCGAGCGGCCGTAGGCATTGTTGCATAGCTCGTTTATGTCATTCCCGCTTTCGCGGGAATCCAGTAATTTAAAGGTTATACACAATAAGTTTTTAAAATTAAAAGCTCGATTTATCTCGCTTTTTTTTGGATCCCCGCCTACACGAGGATGACATAGAGTAGGTTTTTTGAGCCATGCAATAAGACCGCAACCGTAGGCTACGTGGCAATCTAGGAAAAATAATAAAAAATGCTATAAATTAGCATTTTTAACTGGATTGCTTCGTCGAATTACTGAGTAATTCTTCTCGCAATGACGGAAAAACCGACCCACACAACAACGCTGGTCAAGCCACGGGGGGGACATTTATTTTTCTTTTGATTAGACCTCTTGCATAACGCAGCTAATAAAGAGAAATTTGAAGGAAACACGGAACACAGAACCGCAGCGTACACATTAGTACGTGAGGATTCGAGTACCGGATTGACGTACAAATTACCTTTAGAAGCAAGTTATGCAAGAGGTCTATTATTGATAGCAGCATTCAAAGCTAATTTAAACCACTTACCTAATAACTCTTGATCCTCCATAATTTCAGGTAACACCTTCCAATATGATAGAGTTACAAGTTTACCTTTACTTTGATATACAAATGGCTCAGAACCGAAAGATTGAAAATATTCATAAGTGCTTAGATCTGACTTAAAATACAATTCATTGCTCATAATAATTCCTATCATAACACCACCCTTATATATACCATATCCACCAAACATTGGACGAACGGTTACCGAACAATATGGTTCTAACAATTCTTTGACATATTCAGTAAATTCATTTTTGTTCATAATAATTGCTTTAAATACAACAAACTATAGATAAATACCCCTATTATAATGACAATTGGAGTTAAAGGTAGGTCAAAATAGAAAGAGATAAGTGCGGCACAAAAATTAATAAATAAAGAAATAAGAACTGATATTATAATCATCTGAGAGGGGCTATATGCTATAAATCGTGCAATCATTGCAGGAATAAGTAAAATAGCAGTTACCATAAGTGCCCCGACAATCTTTATAGCAGAAAATACGGACAATGAGAGAAGAAGTAAAAATATTAGCTCAATAATATTAACCTTTAAGCCTTTTATGACCGCAATATCCCTATTGATAATGATAAGGAGAATTTGGTTATAAAAATATACTAAAAAGCTTATAATGGTTACTAGTACTACCCCTAGTATAATCAAATCATTAAAAGATACGGATAAAATATCTCCAAACAGTAAATTTACTATATTATTCTGTGAAGAAGTAAAATAATTGATAACTAAAGCAACAGCCAGCATAAAGCTAGAGATTAGATTGATAACTGCATTTTTTTCAGAATTATTTTTAAAGATAAACACAAAAAGAGAAAAAAGAATTGCAACGATTAATCCTGAATATATTAGCGGGAAATGTGCTATGATACTAATGCTAGCTGCTAAAAAACTACTATGAGCAAGCCCATCGCCGAAATAGATATAACGTTTCCATAATGCAATACAGCCAAGGGGAGCAAATATGCAGCTAATTAAAATTAAGGCTAGTATTATTAAAGTCATCTGAGTATATTATATATGTTTGTTGTATGGCCTCTTGTCATCCCGTGGCTTGACCACGGGATCCATAAATACAGCCTAAGAACTTTAATGGATCCCGTGGTCAAGCCACGGGATGACATTGGAAAGAATCATAGACTATGTCTTCAATCGATAAAAAAGAATTAGAAAAATTTGAGAAAATTTCTCATAATTGGTGGAATAAGGACGGGGAATTCGGTATCTTACACCGCATAAACCCTATTCGCCTTGAATATATAATAGAGAAAATAACATCTCATTACAATAATATTTCTAATTTAGAAATCATTGACGTCGGTTGCGGTGGAGGGTTGATTGCAACGCCTCTAGCGGCTCAAGGGTTTAACGTTACGGCTATTGATGCCTTGCAAGGCAATATTGAAACGGCAACCGCTTATGCTAAGGAAAACAGCATAAAGATAAATTATTTACAATCTACTATAGAAGAATTAAAAAGCGATAGGCTATATGATGTGGTAATTTGTCTTGAGGTTATTGAGCATGTAGAAAACGTGCAGCAATTTATACTGAATCTAGTGAAGCATATTAAGCCAAACGGTATAGCAATAATCTCTACGATTAACCGTACTAAAAAAGCATATTTGCTTGGTATAATAGCAGCTGAATATATTTTAGGCTGGGTACCGAAAAATACTCATGATTATAATAAATTTCTGAAACCGTCAGAAATATATGAAATGCTTATAGATACCGATGTTGAAATTAAAGAGCTGAAAGGTTTGGTATATGATATGGCTAAGAATGAGTGGAAATTAAGCGATGATATAGATGTGAATTATTTTATGTGTTTGGGGAGAAAAACGCATTCGGTGTCCAGTATCTTTTAATGTCATCCCGCGACTTGATCGCGGGATCCAGTAAAGATATCCAAACAGTGTACATTGCAAATTGTTTTTCTGGATACCGTGGTCAAGCCACGGTATGACAAAGTTCTGAGTATATATTTAAAAAAGATAATAAATGACTAACGTAATTACTAGATTTGCTCCGTCACCGACAGGGTTTTTACATATAGGTTCGGCAAGAACCGCTTTATTTAACTATTTATTTGCAAGGCATAATAACGGTAAGTTTTTGCTTCGCATTGAAGACACAGATAAAGAAAGATCAACTGAAGCAGCAGTAGAAGCCATATTTTCAGGGCTAAAATGGCTAGGCTTAAACTGGGACGGGGAAGTTATAT
>DYDV01000020.1 GCA_020404465.1 Rickettsia endosymbiont of Omalisus fontisbellaquei | reverse complement strand
TACCCTGGATTCCCGCTTTCGCGGGAATGACATAAAACAACACAAAAAAATAAAAAACATGAAGCCACCAATAGCAAATAAGCAAAATTACAGCTTTGAAGTTCACGGACAAACAATAAAAGATGATTATCATTGGCTACGAGATCCAAAGTGGCCAAATGTAGAAGATCCTAAAATTTTAGACCACTTAAAAGCCGAGAATAAACATACCGAAAACTTCTTTGCCGATCTGCAAAAGGATAAGGAAAAGATTTTTGAAGAATTAAAAGGACGGATCAAATTAGACGATGAATCAGTTTATGTTAAGAAAAAAGATTATTACTATTATACAAGAGTAGAGGGAGATAAAAATTATCCTATATATTGCAGAAAGCATAATAATATTAATGCTCCTGAAGAAGTAATATTAGATGTTAACCTTCTTGCTCCAAACAGTGGTTTTACTGATGTTGCCAAAGTTGCAATGTCACCTGAGCAAAATTTAATGGCTTATAGCGTTAATTTTACAGGTAATGAACAATACAATATCAAAATATACAATCTTAAAGAACAAAAATACTTACCTGATGAAATAAAAGATGTTGCACCTGTTATAATTTGGCACGAACAATTAAGCGGCTTTTTCTATATTACTATTAATGAGAATCAACGCTGGGATAAAGTAATGTTTCATCGTTTAGGTGAAGATGTTACTCAGGACAAATTAATATTCGAGGTAAAAAACCCTCTTCATTTTATCAGCTGCGAGAAATCCAGTAGCCGTGAATATATTTTTATAAATTCAGGTGATTATAATGAAAATGAAATTTACGTAATTTCTATGCGGGATGATAATTTTACACCTAAATTAGTACGAACTGCACAAAATAATATATTCTATGAAATAGAACATGAAGGCGATTATTTTTATATTAAAACTAATTATAAAGCTAAAAATTTCCATGTTGTAAAGTTGCCGGTAAATAATTTTGAAAATACTAGCTGGAATGATATTTATATTAAGGAGGAACAAGACAAATATTTAAAAAGCTTTGATATTACAAGTAATTATTTAATCTTAAATTATCGTGACCAAGGTTTACCGCTAATTAAAATAAAGCATATCAAAGTTCTACAAGAAAAAACAATTCATTTTCCCGATGAAAGTTTCCAGGCAAGTAGTTTTTCTACAAACTTTGAGGAAGACGATATCAGAGTAAATTACTCTTCTCTTGCAAGACCAAGTACCACTTATAGCTACGATTTTAATAGCGATAAATTAACGATATTAAAGACCCAGGAAATACCATCAGGCTTTAATCCGGAAGAGTATAAAGTAGAGAGAATATTCGCAGATAATGAAGATGTAAAAGTACCTATTACTTTATTCTACAAAAAATCTTTATTTAAAAAAGACGGCTCAAACCCTTTATATTTAATGGGATACGGATCTTATGGGGTTAGCATGCCTGTCAATTTTAGAAATACGGCAGTAACACTCGCCAATCGCGGCTTTATTTATGCGGTTGCTCATATTAGAGGTGGCGATGATCTAGGGCATGATTGGTATGAATCTGCTAAGTTTTTAACCAAAAAAAGAACCTTTGAAGATTTTATAGCTTGCAGTAGAGCTTTAATCAAAGAAAAATATACAAGTAACAATAATATCGTAATAATGGGGGGAAGTGCCGGCGGTATGTTAATTGGTTATGTACTCAACGAAAAACCTGAAGCTTATAAGGCAGCAGTTGCACATGTACCTTTTGTTGATGTTTTGAATACCATGCTTGATGAAAGCTTACCGTTAACTCTTGTAGAATATAATGAGTGGGGCAATCCGAAAGAGAAAGAATATTTTGAATATATTAAATCATATTCCCCTTATGATAACGTAAAAGCACAAAACTACCCTGCTCTATTCATTACTTGCGGTATATCCGACCCTCGCGTTGGTTACTGGGAACCTGCTAAATGGGTAGCAAAATTACGAGAGCTAAAAACGGATAATAACCCCCTATTATTGAAAACAAACATGGATACGGGTCATAAAGGTTCAGCCGGTCGCTTTGATTATTTGAAAGAGGCAGCTGACGAATTAGTATTTATTTTTAAGATATTTGATGTGGAAGTTTAGTTAGCAAATTTGTTGCTGGAATCCTGTTATGTCATTCCCGCGAAAGCGGGAATCCATTACTTTAAAGCTTTTTAAAAGCTCGATATATCTCGCTTTACCCTGGATTCCCGCCTACGCGGGAATGACATAGTAACATTACCCAATACAAAAACCATGCATAAAAATTATCTAGAACAATTACAAAAATTACCGATTACTTTAATTTTACTAATTAGCTTAATTTGCTGTATTGGTTTCATTGTGCTTTATTCTGCTGCGAATAGCAATTTACAGCCCTGGGCTTACAAACAAATTATAAATTTTTGCATCTTCTTACCTATAGCTATTATTATTTCATTAATTGATTTGCGAATAATCTTTAGGTTATCTTATATCTTCTATTTTTGCGTATTAGCTTTACTAGTAGCCGTGGAGCTTTTCGGCTCAACTGCCATGGGAGGTAAAAGATGGATCGATATCGGTATAGTTAAACTTCAACCTTCCGAACCGATAAAAATTGCTATTGTATTAATGCTTGCTAGATATTTTCACTCCTTAGCAATTGACGATCTTACAAAATTCCACAAAGTTATCATACCTATTATAGCAGTCTTAGTACCAGCTTTTTTAATAATTAGAGAACCTGATTTAGGTACGGGAATGATTGTCTTAATTGTTTCGGCAATTATATTTTTTGCAGCAGGTTTTAGAATAAAATATTTTATAATGCTGGGCCTCGCCGCTCTTATTAGCCTGCCTATTGCTTGGAATATGATGTATGATTATCAAAAAAAGCGTGTGATGGTTTTTTTAGACCCTGAACATGATCCGCTCGGTGCTAGCTATAATATTATTCAATCTAAAATCGCTATAGGTTCAGGTAGCTTATTTGGACGCGGTTTAAATCAAGGTAGTCAAAGCCATTTAGATTTTCTTCCCGAACATCAAACCGACTTTATCTTTGCTACCTTTGCTGAAGAATTCGGCTTTATAGGAGGAATATTTTTATTAATATTATATTTTGCACTTATAACTATTTCTTTATTAATTGCCGCAAATTGCCGAGAGACCTTCAGTAAATTAATGGTAATAGGTATCACTTCAATTTTATTTAGTCACGTATTTATTAATATAGCTATGGTTATGGGCTTACTTCCTGTAGTAGGCGTACCTCTGCCTTTTATTTCTTACGGCGGAACAATGATGGTATCAATGCTAATCGGCTTTGGATTGGTGATGAATGCTCAGGTACACGGACATACCACTTTAAACTAGGTTCTGCGAAGAAAAATCAAATTAATAATAAGTTGTACTTTATTTTTTATTTAAAACAGTATAAGTTTTTTTACAATTTAATTTTTTATACAAAAATTATGCTAGGCTACGAGAAAGAACAAAGAAGTTTGACAAAAGAGCAGAAACAAGCTGTAGGGTTGTTATCTGTAGGAACATTATTGGAATATTTTGATCTTATGCTTTATGTGCATATGTCTGTGCTTCTTAATGAGCTTTTTTTCCCAAAAGCTGATACTTATGCTACCTCACTTTACTCTATAGCAGCTTTATGTGCTACTTTTATCTTTAGACCACTCGGGGCACTTGTTTTTGGATATTTAGGCGACACATATGGACGAAAAACTACGGTAGTTATAACAACTATGATGATGGCTACTTCGTGCATTGTAATGGCATTACTTCCTACTTACAATGAAATTGGTATAACAGCTTCTATTATAATAATATTATGCAGAATTGTCCAAGGTATGTCCTCAATGGGAGAGGTAATAGGAACAGAAGTTTATTTAACCGAGTTTACTAAACCTCCAATACAATATCCTATTGTAGCCCTAGCTACAGTTTTTGCTACTGTAGGAACTTTTGCGGCTTTAGGTATTGCTACTATTGTTACTTCTTATGGCTTTAATTGGCGTTATGCCTTTGGTATTGGTGCAATTATTGCTGTTGTAGGAACAATAGCAAGAACTGCATTACGAGAAACTCCTGAATTTGCTAATGCAAAACTTAAATTACTTAAAACTTTTGAAAAAGCTAATAGAGATATAAAAGTATTAGAAAATAATCCTATTTGGAAAGAAAAAATTGATAAAAAGACAGCAATAGCCCTATTTATAATGGATTGTGCATGGCCTGTATGTTTTTATTTTGCATATATTTATTGTGGTGATATTCTTATAGCTAAATTTAATTATACTCCTGATGAAGTAATCAAGCAAAATTTCAAGTTATCTATAGTAGAACTTATAAGTATAATAACAGTGGCGGCATTAAGCTATAAGATATATCCTTTAAAAATTCTAAAAGTATTATTAAGTATTTTCACTATTACAGTACTATTATGTCCATACTTATTAAATAAAGCTTCAAATCCAAATCAAATATTTATTATTCAATCACTTATCATGGCTTTTGCCCTGAATGTTATGCCAGCTGTACCAAATTGTTTTAGACATTTTCCAATCTTTAAGCGTTTTACTTCTGTAACATTTACATACGCTTTATCAGCTGCTTGTATGTATGTTATTAGCTCCTTTGGTTTCCCTTATTTAATAAATACCTTTGGAAACTGGGGATTATTAATTATTATGATTCCGACAAGTATTGGATTTGGATTTGGTATATTTCATTTTGAAAGATTGGAGAAAGAAAGCGGGAATTATCCGACAAAACCTTTTGTAACTTCTTCTCCGGGGATGCCTTCTTAACTGATAAATATTTATAGCAGATTTCCTTTAATATCTATTGTCAAAAGTTTCTTCGATTATTTGGCACTGCCTAAAAAGAGTTGATATGTCATTGCGAGCAGTCGTAGACTGCGTGGCAATCTAGTAAAAAATAATATAAAAATTCTGTAAAGAAGAATTTTTTACTAGATTGCTTCGTCAATTACTTCGTAATTTTCCTCGCAATGACGTAAACTTTTCAAATTATCAACTTTTTCTAGACAATGCCGATTATTTTCCTAAAGGGGGATTTTAACAACTATTATCCTGTTTTGTTAGTGTTGTTGTTACTTATCTCGTGTAAATCCTGTTTGCCAAAAACTTTCTTTATATTATCTTCTTCTAAAAAATATATCACTTTTTTCATTCAATATATCATCACGGTTTGTGTATAAAGATTCGATAAATAAAATAGAGTCCTTTAAAGCTAGTTGCACGGCTATATTATCCTTATCATGTCTTTCTAAAGCTTTAGGAAACACAAATTCTTTAAACTTATTAACTGTTTTCCGTACATTAGCTTGAAATTTAGCGGGACAAGAATTTGATACAGGGGTTTTTGGAAGATTTATTATTTCGTTTTTACGTTCTTGCGTTTTATTAATAGCTATTTTCTTTAAGTTATCGTCTAAATCTTCCATTCCAATTGCATTGCGAATAATATCGCCCATACTAGTTACTTCATTTCCACGCTTTCTCTCACGCCTTGCCTCTAGTATACTGCAAGCTAAATCTGTTAATATATCTATTAAAAGATTTTTCATTATTAAACCTATACCTTTTGCTAACATTTTTATTATAGCCTCTTTCTCATTAATATTATTTTTAAATATTTTAGTTTCAGCAATTTGAATAGCATTTATAGTGTTTTTAATGTAATAATAAAATGAATTACAGTAATCGTATAATAATGGGTTTTCTTGTGTTAAACTTTCGATTTTCCTAAAGATTTCTGCTTTTTGTATTGTTCCACTATCTTTTAGTGTTTTATTGTGATTACCTAATATCTTTTCGTGTATATCTAATCTTTTATGTGTATCATGCTTTGGTAATTTGAAATTGATAGTTCTTGCCCCATCTTTTTTCATTATTTCACTTACAAACTTCAACTTATCGGGATGTTTAAATATTTGTTTTTCTTCTTCTGAATTAAGGGAGTTATTTCTAACAATATACTCAAATAATTTTTCGAAGTCTAACTCTTCAAATAGCTGCTCCTCTATATCTTTATCAATTTCATCCGGATAAGTAGCTGCTATTTTTTCAAAATTATGATTATCTTTATCAAGCTTATATATTAGATGATCACCGAAAATACTTCTTTTTTCTAACAACATTACGAACTTATCTTTATTATCACCTGCATAAGATAAAAGATATTTTTCAGTAGAAAGTTTTTCATTTTCATTTGCAATACTACTTACGTAATTAATATCACTTGCCGCTATTTTAAGAGCGAGTCCTTTGTTTGGGAATAAAGGTTTATGCGTTTTATATTGCTCTGCTAGCGGATCATTTGTTTCCGCAAGTAATTTAGTTGCAAACTCCTCTAAGGTTACTATTTTGCTTGCTGAATTATTAGTTGTAAATATTTCATAGTTTCTATCTTCAAATATTATCTGACCTTCTATTCCCTGTTCTTTATTAACCGATACCGTAAAAGTAAAATTATATTTCTTTATACAGCTCAAAATAAACTTACTCTCGTACTCATTTATAACACCGCTTTTTAATATGCTTTTACATATTTCTTTTAAAAATATTCGTGTTTCGCTTATATTAGGTAATTCGTTAAAACTCGCAGTAAACCATTCTATTACTTCAGGATTTTTACTTTTTTCGTACTCTTGAGTGATATGGTGGGTTATTTTGTTGAGGGTGGTTTTGGCTTCTATATGTAAACTCTTATCAAATTCTTGAGTTTCATTTAGAATAATAATTTTTAATAATTCATTAACCTGTTTATAACTTTCTACACTAAGTGGTATTGACTCCACTACTTCAATTAAGCTTATAGCAGCTTTATACTTCGCATCATCAGTATAGTCAGGTTTACTAAGCACCTCTTTTAATACTTCAAATACTTCTTCTGCTAAGCTAGACTTTGCTTTTACTATTTCAACTAAACTATCAGCAAGCGTATACTCAATATAATATTCATCATTAGCAGTAATAAGTATCTCTTTTAACATAGTAAATACTTCTTCTGCTAAACTAGGCTTTGCTTTTACTATCTCAATTAAGCCTGTAAGAATTTCAGGTTTAAAAAAATTTTTGTTACTAGGTTCACTAAATATCTCTTTTAACATAGTAAATACTTCTTCTACCAAACTAGGTTTTATTTTTAATAGCCCAACTAAACTATCAAGAGCTTCAGATTTAAAAAAATTTTCGTTATTAGGTTTGCTAAGTATCTCTTTTAATATTGCAAGTGCTTCTCCTATTAAACTAGGTTTTATTTTTATTACCTCAATTAAGACCTCAAAAGTATCAGATTTAAAATAATTTTCAGGGTCAGAACTATTTAGTAACTTTTTTAGTATCGTGAATATTTTTTCTGCTAGATTAGACTTTACTCTTATTATTTCACTTAAACTGCTAATAATTGCTTTCTTAACATAATCACTAGAAATATTAAGCAACTCTTTTAGTATTATAAATATCTCTTCTGTTAGACTAAGCTTTACTTTTATTATTTCGTTTAAACTGTTAATAATTGCTTTCTGTATGTAATCACTACGACGATTAAAGAAATCTTGTAGCATTGTATATTCTTCTTCAGTAAACTCTTGAGTAATTTTGTCATTGAAATGATTATTAGGATTATTAAGTGCCTTTTTTAATATGGTAAATACTTCTTCTGCTAAACTAGGCTTTGCTTTTACTATCTCGCCTAAGATTTTAGCAATTTCATAATTAAAATAATTACCAGTCTCAGGATCACTAAACAGCTTTTTTAACATTGTGAATACTTGTCCTGCTAAACTAGGTTTTATTTCTAATATTACATTTAAATTTTTTATAGCTGCATACTTATTAACAAAATTATTAATATTAAGATCATTAAGTATCTTCTTTAACGTTGAAAATACTTCTTTTACTAAACTAGGTTTTATTTCTAATACTACATCTAAATTTTCTATAGCTGCATGCTTAACATAGTCATTGGGATCATTAAATAAATTTTTTAATACAGTAAACGCTTCTTCTGCGGACATTATTTTTACCACTTCACGTAAACTTCGGTCTGCTTGATATTGGATAGAAATATCAGAGCTACTAAGTAAATCTTTCAGGATAGTAAGTGCTTCTTCGATGGGCATTGCTTTTATTACTTCAGGTAAACTATTAGCAGCTAAGTCCTTTATATAGTAATTAGGATCAGCAAATAGCTTTTTCAATTCTTTAAATTGTTCGCTTGCTAAACTAGATTTTGCTTTTACTATCTCAACTAGTCCCCCAGCAATATCAAATTTGACACTTTTAATAAGATCATCTTGGGTATCTTCGTCAGGCTCCTCAAGCAATTCTTGAAGTTTCTTAATTGCTTGTGGTGCTAAACTAGGTATTGCTTTTACTATCTCAACTAAACTTTCAATAATTACAAGCTTATCATCTAACATTTTTACATGATTCAATACTTTTTTATCTAAATCAGGTATAATATTAATTACTTTAATTAATATTATATTTACATATTCATTTAGTTCCCAAATATTTAATAACGATAATATTTTATCTAAACTTTCTCGTATTACTGTTTTATCTGTTCCCTCTAGTATTTGTGCTAACTTTTGTAATACTAATTTCTGTGATCGTGTATTTTCAATTTTTAATGAATTTACCAATTTTTCATAAATTTGTGTTTTACTGCCCCATTCATTTCTATTTGCTAGAGCCGCTATTATTCCTACAGATGCTTTTAATTCTTGAGGTGTAGCTTTTCCTTTTCCTAATTTCTCATTTACTGTTTTAATTATTTCTTCTGATAAATAACCGCTATCTATTATATGTTGTTCCCAAATTGTAATGTCTTTTAATACAATATCATCTATTAAATTTTGTATTTGTTTTAAATGGGGTATTTTGTTATCAAATTTCCCGTTGATTTTGCTTTGAGTTAGTAGGTGCATTAAGAGTATAATCTTTCTTTCAATCCCTAGCTCTAATATCCCGTCAACATTACAGATGGCTGCTTCCCAAAATATTTCTATTAACTCTTGATCATCATCATTATTTACTATCCCAGCTAGAAACTTCAAGGTCATTAGATATTTCGGTTCGTTTCTATGCTCACCTATAAAAGCTGCTTTTTCGCTTTTAGTATGATTATCTAATAATTGATTTTCTAAATAACATGCAGCTAAAAATTCTTGAAATGTTAAATGAATAAATTGAAAATTTTGCCCCTCTCTTCTTAATAATCCTTGTTCTATAACTTCATCGATGTCTAATGTATCTTTCGTATCTTCTACTAATTTTCTTTCAACTAATTTACCTGTTGCAACAAGTGATTCATAGGCTATCTGTTCTAAAAACCTCAATATGTTTTTTAAGTGATTATTAGCTTCTGTTTTATTTTTATATTTATTTTGAGTTTTTTCTAGATGCCTATTATTAAGCCAGTTTATTATTTCACTATATAAACGACTTATATTAAAATCTTCATCACTGTTTTTCTGAAATTTATCCCTTATATCTTTATCGCTCCAAACCAAACATATCAAAGCCGTACTAATTGGTACTTTGCATATTTCTTTTATTTGGCTATGAGTATTCAAAAAGCTTGTTAATTGTGTTCCCAGCTCTTTATCAACTTCAAAATTTTTATTTACATATTGCTCTATCCCCTCACTATCCCAGCCTGTATTTTCTACTTTCCGTTCAAATCTGTTACTCATTTCTTCTACAACCGCATTAGGTCTAGAAGTCATTATTACGTTTTTATATTCTAATATATTATCTATTAACTTTTTAAATTCATCTCGAGTATTTAGATGTGCTACTTCATCATATCCATCAAGCAATAACAACACCTTATCTTTATTTTTGATGTCCATTATTTCCTTAACGCTTAACGTACTTTCACTACCACCTAAACAATAATGGATAAAACAATTAAGCTTACTTTGAGATAAATTATTAATATCAAAATACCCGCTATAACCGTCTTTCCAACTTTCATTTAGCAACTCTTTTAACTTAACTCTAAAGACATAATCAAACTTATCGTTCCATAACTCCTCTTTTCCCCATTTATAAGATAGATAGTGCATTAACGTAGTTTTACCTATTCCTGCACTACCGAGTAATAATACTTTACCAATATCGACTTGGATTCTATTTATTGATTCAGCTATATTTTTTATTTCTGATTCACGTTTATTAGGTAAATTTTTATACAGTACATCTATCTTATTTTTTTCTGCCTTGAACGACCTAATTATATTATCAATCTCATCATCCTTATTAGGTAGCTCTTTCTTAAGCAACTCTCTTATCTTTTCTTTTGTATCTATGGCTTTAAAAATATTCTCTATTTCTACTGATTTCTTTTCTCCGACAACTTTATCATGTGATGCTGCTTTACCAGCTTCATCGCCTTCACTCAGTAATATCTGTAATTTTACATAATATTCCTCTAAAGACTGAGCTTTGATTTTCTCATCGTCTATTAACTTTGGTAAAGTATCGTGAGAGCTATATAAGGTTTTTAGTCTTGTTATTAATGAATTTAGAATTGAAGTTTGCATATTCTTAGCTGCTACTATAGGAGTCGTATCTTTAAAGTTTAATTTTTTTTCTCATTTTAAACTATTAAAAGAAAATTTAAAGTTTTAATTTCTTCAATAATCTTTTTTTGTCTTTAGATGATTTACCAAAAACTACATTTGAGTTATTAATAGCAATAAATGTACAGATATATAGGCGAGTTTATAAATCATACAAAAACATAATTTGTCTAGAGGTTGTATAATCGATGCGTCTATCTATATGTAGAAAATTTTTGTGGATACCGATAGACCAACCGAGACTCCAAGCTAAAGCCGTTAGGTTACCTCGATAATTAGAGTCTGTAGTAGCAATATCAACGGCACAGCAACCTTTACCGCTATGGTGAGGATAGTCGTAGATATGAAAGGAGTTCTTAGCTCCTTTTATTTTGGTATTATACTCACGTGATCTACAACCTGAAACAACCGGCATAGATTTACCGAATATAGTACGTAGTTCAATTAATTTCTCTGCGAATCCTTCAGCTAGTACTATTTTACCGGTTTGTTTACATGCAAGTTCGGAATGAGTAAAGTAAGGAACGTAATATTTTTTGCTTAACTTTTTATACATAGAGTTTTTCTTAAATAATAGCTCCAAGAATAACCTACACTAAGTCTTCATAATTGATGTAGTTAACAAAAATACAACTAATTAATAATATTTATTAATTTTTAGTTAACTATTATTGAATAGCTAGCAAGAAGTTAATAAAATGAAACTATAAGTTTATAAAGATTAAGCAGATTAGACTTCCTGCATAAGTTATCTTATAAAGAGGAATTTGAAGGAGACACGGAGCACAGAACCGCAGCGTACATAGACGTACGTGAGGATTCGAGCACCGGATCGACGTACAAATTACCTTTAGAAGTAATTTATGCAGGAAGTCTATTATAGGCTTCAAAAAGTCTTTAATATTTAGGTTATTATGCAAATTGATAAAGAATCACATAATAGTGAATACTGGTATTTGTTGGGTAAATCTCAAATATATATGGAACCGGAAAAAGCATTAGAGTCATTTAATAAAGCAATAAAGCTAAAACATGACGATGCTTTATTCTACTTTAATAAAGGGATAGCTTTGGGAGTATTAAATGAAAACGAAGAAGCAGTTAAAGCCTATAATAAAGCGATAAAGTTAAATCCTGATAACCCTGATTATATTTATATTAAAGGAGCAACTTTATTAATTATCATCAGCAAACTTATTGAAAAACAACAATTTGAAAAAGCTGACAAAATATTAAGAGATCGAATATTTAGTAAGATAAATGATAATTACACAAAAGAAACTTTATTTACACTTGCAGGAATATGTTTATTTCATAGGAAAAAATATCAAAAGGCACTTATTAAGTTAAATCAAGCCTTAGCTTTAAATCCTGAATCTTCTAGTGCCATTAATTTTAAATTAAGATGTTTAAAAGAATTAGGCTTTGCAAATAATCAGCTACCTAGAGATATAAATAGTGTAGAAATGTTATTAGATAAAGCTTTAAGTTTATTAAATGAAAAAAAGATTGAAGAATCAGAAAGATTTTTTAGAAGAATACAAAGATTAGGTATAAAAAATAAAGAATTACAAATATGCTATCTTTTTATAAGGGCGATACATCTAAGTGATCAGAAAAAATACTATGAAGCACTTGATTCTATAAATGAGGCTTTAGAATTTAAAATTGAATATGAAAAACTAAATTTATATAGACATAAAGCCGTATTGCTAAATTTAATAGGAAAATATAAAGAGGCAATGGATTGTTGTAATTACGTTTTAAAGCACGGAGCAGGTCAAATCTCAGAGAAAAACAGAGGGATAATATTAATGGCAAAAGCTTTTAGTTATGCAAGCCTTGGGGATATAGAAGAAGCTAAAGAACTTATTAAAATTTTGCCTCCTGAATTAAATCCATCATATGATAAAGAAGAAATAGAAGAAAAAGGTAAATTGCTATATTTTCCTTCTGTGCAATATTAGGTTCTGTGAAGGAAAATTAATTTAATCTATTTTTGCTCTTTTTGGCTACAAATTATAAGATTTTTTTGAAATAGGAATAACATACTTCCAAAATCTTATTAATTTTCGCTCAAAAATGTCTTAAAATACAAATAATTTAATTTTCTTTCACAAAACCTAGATTTAAGGATTGTATTTTTGCAATAAAATTTAGAACAAAAAGAAAAAAATAGTTAATTGTTTGACAGTTTGTTTAAATAATATTAACCTTTAACTTAACAACTTAAATAATATTCTTAATAGTTGATATATTTTGAGCCAATATATCAAAGATATTAGAATAATTAATAAGTTTTAAAATACTATTAACAAAATTATTCCAATGGCAGACGATAAAGATGATGCTCAGGTTAAGAATGAGCTTGGGGCAATTAAGGCTCAACTTACCGCTACTGCAAATCCCGCCGAACTCGCACGTTTAGCGAGTGCAGCAGCAGGTCTAGCGGCAAGTACTAATGACCCTAAATTACTAGAACAAATTAAAGGCGTACAAGCTGCCATTGCTAAAAAAGAAGAGACCGCCGAGCAGAATATCTCTTCTAAAATAGCTGCGGAGAATTTAGAAGCACCACAGCAGCCAGATCATGAAGCCGTACGTGAACACCTAGAACATACAGAACGTGAAAAAAGAATAGAAAATAATTTAGCCGAATTTGAAAAAATTGAAAAAGAATTTCATCAAATTGCAACAGAAGATCGAGCTGTGATGAGGCAAGCGATAGATGATCCTGAATCATTAACCGATAAACAGAAAAGAGAATTAAAAGGGGAATATTTAGACGAGGAAGAAAAAAGAGAAGCAGAACGAAGAACGCAAATAAGAATTAATGCTGCTACACTATCTTATCAACTTGAAAAAGATTTAAAACAATCCATAGGGCGTGACAATAAAAAAATTGAAGAAATTAAAGAGAAAATAAAAATTGAACCTAATACAGAGAAGAAGCAAGTATTAGAAAATGAAAAAACGCAACTTGAAGAACAAAATAAAAAGCGAGCAACAACCTTAAAAGAGCGAGTAGAGCCTGCTAATAATCAAAGAGAGTTAGATAGACAAGAACTTAAAGAATTAGCTGAGAAACGTCCTGAACTTGCTAAAAAATCTATAATAGAACATTTTACAGCATATATAGATCAATATAAAGAACTAGCTGCTGAAGACCCTAACCATAAGGGTTTAGAAGAAATGTATGATATAGTAAAAAAAGCAGGACTTGAAAAAGAATTAGGAGTAGAAAAAGAAATAGTAGAATACCAAAAATCTAATATAGCTAAAATTAAAACTTCAGAAAAAATTACTTCACCTAATAGCCAAAAAGAAACAACTAAAACTGCTTCAGTCAAAGAAGATTCAGTACTTACTGCTCAAGAAAAATACGGCAAAGGCAGCATCCCACCAGAAATAAAAAATAATATTACTGAGAAAAAAATAGTTAAGCTTGGTTATGAAAATGATTTACAAGCAATTAAAGGTAAATTACCTGCTATTCAAGTATCACAACCAAAATCTGCTCAAATAGATCCACCATATCCAACTCCGGCAATGGCAAAATTTGCTGCTCGTGCCAAAGGAATTACCTAAATCTCAAAGGGGGAAATATGAAGTTAAAATTTACAAGAGTAATTTATGATAAAGATACAAATATTTTACTATCTCAAAAATATCGTGATAAAGGAAATTTAAAAGGATTAATAGATGGTTATGAGCAGGATCGAAAAAATCAATTAGATGAATTATATTTAACTGATCAAAAAACCAAAACATTATTAGACAAAAGCATAGCCAATACTAGTTGGGAATTATTTATTAATCTTATGATAGGATTAAAGGAAGCAGCTTATTATTTAGCACTAAGCTTAATAAACAGTTACGGTGTAATACAAAATGAGTTTCTAATGTATCTCACAATGGCGATAGGCGTAAAGCTTGGTGATAAAAAAACTAACGAGCTTGTAGGTAACGACCCTATCCCTCTTAATGCTCAAAAATTAGCCGATAAATGTATAGTGCAAATAAAATGGCATGAAGCAGATGTAAAAAATAGAGATGTAAGTTGGGAGGAAATGATAGCAAGGGCTATATTATTTGATCGATTAGTTAAAAAAGAATCAGGGGCGTCCTATTGCGATTCTATTAAAAAAGGTTCGGTAATGAAAAACCTTATAGATTTTGTTGAAGTTGAAGATATTAACCAATCTCAACCTCCTGTCCCGCTTAGAGTTAATAATTATATACCGCCGGCTAATACTACTATAGCTACTGCGTATAATGTTAAACCTATGGGACAACATCCTCAAGAAAAAGAGGGCTGTGAAATATGTTAATCCTACCTGATTAATATACATATGTAAGTGCATTAAGTTGCACTTCATTTTCTTATTTATCGCATAAAGCGAAATTTCCTATTGACTTTTATATAAAACAGTATAATTTCTTTACAATTTAACTTTTATTAAAGAATTTATGCTTGGTCATGAGAAAGAACATAGAAGTTTGACACGTAAGCAAAAAGAAGCAATAGGGTTATTATCTATTGGTACATTTCTCGAATATTTTGACCTTATGCTTTATGTGCATATGGCAATACTCTTAAATGAATTATTTTTCCCTAAAGCAGATCCTGATACAGCAGCTTTATATTCAGCTATTGCCTTTTGTTCAACATTTGTAGTTAGACCTGTAGGAGCTTTAGTATTCGGATGGATTGGTGATAATATAGGACGAAAACCAACTGTCGTACTAACAACTATTATGATGGCTTTTTCATGTTTTGTAATGGCTAATCTTCAAACTCATGCTGAAATTGGTATTACTGCTACAATAGCTGTAACTATATGCCGTATTTTACAGGGATTATCCTCTATGGGTGAGGTAATAGGAGCTGAACTTTATGTTACCGAAATTACAAAGCCGCCGGTACAATATCCAGCAGTCGCATTAATTCCTACAGCTTCAACGTTAGGAGGTATGGCGGCTCTAGGAGTTGCAGCAGTTGTTACTAGCTTTGGATTTAATTGGCGCTTAGCATTTTGGTTTGGAGTGATAATTGCATTGGTTGGAGGTATAGCAAGAACCGCACTTCGTGAAACTCCTGATTTTGTAGATGCAAAACGTCGAATAAAATTAAATGTAGAAGAAGCAGGATATAACCCACATTTTGTAGACAATAATTCTATTGTTAAAGATAAAGTAAATAAAAAAACAATATTAGCTTTATTTTTCGTAGGTTGTACATGGCCCGTATGTTTTTATTTTGTATATATTCATTGTCCTAATATACTTAAAAATATTCTTCATTTAACATCTGAACAAATAATTCATCAAAACTTTATAGTTTCTATAGTACATTTAATAAGTTACTTAATATTAACTTTTTTAAGTTATTATGTGTACCCATTGAAAATTCTTAGAATTAAATTAGTAATTTTTACAGCTTTTATTCTTATTTGTCCTTATTTACTTAATAATATTCATAATTCTTTTGATGTACTTTTAATTCAACTGTTTGTAGTTTTATTTGGTTTTACAGGAGTACCAGCTAGTCCTTTATATTATAAGCATTTTCCTGTTTTTAAACGCTTTACTTATCCCAGCTTTATATATGCTTTATCTAGAGCCGTGACACATGTTATTTCCTCATTTGGCATGATATATGTAATTAAATATTTTGAAAATTGGGGTTTATTATTATTGTTAATTCCAACAGCTTTATGTTTTAAATGGAGTATAGATCATTTTGAAAAGCTTGAAATAGAGGCTGGTAATTATCCTTAATTGTATATCTTCTTTCTAAATTTTTGGAATACTTTTGAGTAATTGAACATAACTCAAGCAATTCATATTCTATTTGTGGTATCCCTAAATAACCAGCGAGTAATATAAAACAATTAATAGTTTCTTCTTTAATTTTTTTTATTTTTTCTGGATTTTTAGCGTTAATAGTTTGCATATTATGTAACCTATCACATAACTTTATTAATAATACACCATCATTTTTTTGCTTATGTAATAACATTACAGTTTCTGCAGCACTGATTTTTGTATCAATTTTAACTCGTGTTAAACTTTCTACATAATTTGCTATATTTTTATTAAAAATAACTTCGATTTCTTCTTTTGTAAGAAAAGTATCCTCCAAAATATCATGAAGAAGAGCAGCTATTAATAAATCAGTTCTAAAAAAATTTATCGACTTAAATACAGCATAATGAGCTAGTAAATATGCTACCTCGATTGGATGAGAGTAATACGGTTCACCCGATTGACGCATTTGTGAACCGTGATATTTACGAGCGTAGTAGATACCTTTCTTAACTTCCTCTATATCGACGAGGTTTTTTACTTTAGTGTTTAAATATTCGACTTTATCTAATAGTTTTTTAGAGTAAACACAAACTTCAAACTTTTCTTTCCAAGAGCTTAAATCTTCCATAAAAGTTATTTCTTCATTTATTGTTAATAGTTAGTTGATTACAATTATAGTGAAAATTAAAAAATTGCAATAACAAATAGCTTTTTAACTTTAAATATATTAATAACTTCTAGTTACCTT
>DYDV01000019.1 GCA_020404465.1 Rickettsia endosymbiont of Omalisus fontisbellaquei | reverse complement strand
TTAAAACTAACATTATCAGGAGACGGAAAGTTTAAAGGAGTAAGTTTAGAGGGAGCAAATATTGATATTAATGCAAATAACTTAATACTTGAATCAGTACAAGATACGATTTCTCAAAAGCTAAGAGGAGCAAACTTCCATGTAGGGTTTGATCAAGAATATGATATAAACGGCTTTGGTGGTGGAGTAGAAAGCGGTTATAGCAAAGCCGCTTGGACAAACCAAGTAGCACGTATAATAGGCTCGCAAGTAGTAAATGTTACGGTAAAGGAGACGTTAGAGATAGCAGGTGGTTTGATTGCTAATGCCGAAGAGGACAGAGACGGTAATTTAACTGATAAGGGTAATTTAAGTATTAATTGCGGTCGGATGATAGTTAAAACTTTGCATGATTATGATGAGGGAGTAACGCTTGGGATTGGAGCAAGTTTCCAAGTTAAAGCATCTGAGAAAGTAGGGCGAGAAGGAACAAGGGAAGTAAATTTCGACCATGCTCCTTTAAAGCTAGAACTAAAAGATAAAAGAAGGGAAGTATCAAGTGTTATAGGGCAGGGTAGTATCAATACCGGAAGTATCAGCGGCGATAATTTAAACCGAGATATTACTACCCAAACGACAATAACCCGTAATGAAGCAGGTAGCTTTGACAGTGTTATTCATGCGGATATGTTTGATAGGCTAACGGGCAATTTGCCTAAACGTTCCGTAAGTGTAAAAAGAGCCGATACTGAAGCGGTAAGAAGCTACTATGATCCTGATCCTAGCTTAGTTTCAAGTACCGGATATTATTTTAGCGATATTGCCGAGAATGTTAAAGATGCAGTAAAGGATTTGGTTACCGGCGGAGCTACAGCTGCAAATTTCTTGGGTAGTAAGATAGATATTAAGAATCTTAATACTAGCATGGACAAGGTATTTGGTGGCGAACAATATATGCGGGAGTTTGCTTCTAAAATCGCCAAAAGTGAGCTTGAATATGCGAGTATCGTAGATCAGAATTTACTTGTAAAGCTTGGAGGTAAGAAGACTGATTTAAATAATAAAGAAGAATTATTAGAGGATACTAGCGAGCTTGGAATAATTGCTTTGCAGAAATCTTTAGAAGATAAGATAGTAGAAGGAGCAGAAAATAAATCATCATTACAAGCACTGTTACATATTTTAAAAGATAGATACGTCAAAGCCGGAGGTAAAGGCGATTTTAACGAGTTTGTGAAGAGTGCAGTAGCGGGTGTATTAGCGAAGAACCCACAATTTGCAGCAAAAGTAGCTAAAGATTTTGAACAAGCTGTAAACTTTGCTAAACAAACTGTTGCCGGTTATATCTATAAGCTCGCTCTAGAAAAAGCTCAAGCAGAGTGGCAGCAGGAACAAGCAAAAAAACACCAAGCAGCAAAACAAGCTAAGAAAGAGCAAATCCGTAAACAACAAGAACATACCGAAAGCTTAGAGGAATCAATAAGAGGTTACGAACAGTATCTACGCCATAATCTTCCTCAAACTGCCCAAACAACCACCACAGTAGAACCAAACACTGAATCAGTATGTTACGCTAAAGCCTATATGGAAGCTAAGAAACAGGAAACAGTTCTAAGTTTAAGACGTATTGACTCCCCAAACGAAATTTTAATATCTCATATAAATCCTGAAATTAGTTTAGACAATGCAGAATTCACAGAATATTTTATTGTAATACATCGTGACTTGCTTATAAATAAAGATAAACTTACTGGTATACTTGAAATTAATTCTTCTCAGCCAGGTCATACATATATTGAATTTGTTACAAAAAAACAAATATTAGAAAAATCTTTTTTTGGTAAATATCCAACAACAAATCGATTTTTCTCGCAAGGAACTGTATTTGATGAGCATGAAAGATATACGAATTCCAAAGAATATGACAGGGAACACAATACTAATTTTCTAGATTCAAGAATTATACCTTTAACTAAAAAACAATTTGAAGCTGCTTATAAATACGCAAATCATATGGATAAAAATCCTGATTATTTTAATATTTTCAGTACTAATTGTAATAATTTTGTCCAAGAAGTTTTTGCAAAGACTAAGATACCAGGAGCTTATAGTCAAATTTATACAGCACAAGAATTAAGAGAAATGAGGAATGTAGGGGCGTTAAATGTTTTAGTAAATTTTGGTAGTTGTGATAAACCTGCTCAAGTGCAAGAAATTAGTAAAGCGAAAGTAATGGAAAAGTTTAATGTTCCAGTGGATAGTATTATAGATATTACACAGATGGATGATCTAATTCCTAGATTTATTGTTAAACCTAATAACAACTGTAAAAAATAAAAAACTAATATATCATGAAAAAAGAGATTAAAGAAAATACTAAACCTTTTTTAAAGGTATTTTTTAGTGCGTTTTTCAGTGTGCCGTTAACTGTAATTATTATCTTTGGGGGAGTAATATTTATTGGAGATTTCTTATGGACGTATTTTATCGGTCCTAAATATGATTTTACTAATCAATATATGGCAGATGTTGTAAATTCTACCTTAGAAATTCCATATTTTAAAAAAAATTTTGTTATTAATCGTCCTGAAAATATTAAAACTTTAACTAAGGAAGAATGGATGAGCATTAATTGTCAACCTGTAGCTCAGTGGAGTAAGGTGGATAGTTATGTATTTGGTACAAAAAGCCTAGAGAATTTACCAAAAGAACAAAAACGTCAACTTAACTGTGTAAGTATATCTGACGTATCTAGAGTAATCAAAGTAAAAAAAGAGGTTAGTAATGAGTTATGTAGTAATCACACAAATTGTCAAACCTTAAATCTTGCAATAGAATCTTATATATTACAATATCCGAAGTTATTACAAAGTATCATTAAAATAGCTGAAAGACCATGCGATTTTATTAAAGTTTTTGATGAAAAAAAAGATCTTGATGCTAGCGGCTATACAGAAGCAAAATCTGCAAGAAATAATCTCTGTAAAAAAAATTATTTTTTTTCAAAGCTTGAAAAATTTGTATTAATTACGATTATTAACCATAAAAAACCAAATATTGAGATTATAGTACGTAGGAAAGATGTAGATTAATAGTTAGAAATGAAAATAGTGAGTAGGGTACTAAAGGACATGCCTCTGCTTGTATGGAAATAGCTATACAACATGCATAAAATGATGAAGTTGCAATAGTATTTATGAACCAAGGTGTTAATAAAATCACTAAGATGACGCACCCTACTAATATCCGTCCTGATGTAATCATTGTACGTAAAAAAGGTACAATTGATTTTATTGAGGTAAAGAGCAAGACTGATACTAAAGATTTACTCGAAGTACGCATATATAGAGGAATGGAAAATATTGCTCCTAGTGCTAGAGGAGGCAAAGATGTTTTTGATATTTCAGAAATTTTAGAGAAAAAATAATATAAATTATTGTTAAAGATATGAAAGATATTTTAAATATAAATCCTAGTATTAATAAAGATAACCGCTGGTGCAATTGTATAGTACTACATGATTTTCTAGGTGAGAATGTCAAATGGCAAGAATGGTTTGAATTTGTTTTATCATTTTATACTAAGCACAACTTAGAACCTACTAGACTTGCAGTGAATGGTACTCACTACGGTAATTCAGTAAAAACCTTGACTTTTAGAGGAGGAATCAAAAAATTACAAAAATATAATTTTAAAGGTATAGAATATCTAGGTTTTATGGCTATGCCTAATACAGATGATTATACCACTAATTTTATTATTAATAGTTCTTTATTTCCTAGTCAAAAAAATTGTAAAACTTCAAAAGTAGTAATATGCTTTGATGAAAAGTTAGAACCATTTAATAAACAATCATTTGAAGAAATTTCTATTAAACTACACAAGTTTACCAATGCTAAATACGGATATTTTTATCGTAGACATCTAAGAAATAGTCCAGCATCATATCCTACAGGAGGCAATTCACCATTTATAGATGAAAATGATAGGGTAAAATGTCGAAAATGGGAGCTTGGATATAATTATTCTGATGGTTCTTACCGCACCGGTAACCTACGGGATATTTAAAAATTAAACTTTTTATCTCAAGAACATTTAAATTGGCAAATTAATGATCAACAAACATTGCAACAATGGATCAAATCAAATCCAAATCATGGTGAGCTTACCGAACTTTCTACTGGTTTTTGGTCATGATACGTGGAAGAATTTCAAATCTCTAACATCCGTAACAGCTTAATACACTCCGGCATAATTATTTGCGTTTAATTTAATTCATGAATATAGAAATAATCGGTAATGAAGTAGGTAGTTTTGATAGCGTGATTCATGCGGATATGTTTGATAGGCTAACGGGTAATTTACCGAAGTGTCCCGTGAGTGTGAAGAGAATGGACACTGATGCCGTAACGAGATGCCTTTACTCCTGAAGTTTAATCCAGTTGATCAATCGACTAACGAAATGCTACAACCTGTAGCTAAATCAATATTAGCTCCTGATACTACCTAATGCTGTTTCTCGTATATTATTGTTAGGAAATTGAGATACTCTAGCCTTTCTTTACCGTCACTATTCAAATCTCCTATAGAATTTACCGAAACCACTGCCCAATCATTATTGTTTTCATCTACAAACCTAGTAATTGTCTTTATGTGGATTAGCTCAGTGAAAACTCTAAAGTAATCAATATAATTCTTCAGCTAGAAATTTTCCTTATTTAAAATAAATTAAGTAGTAAATATTAGTTGAAAACATTTATTTTTGCTGTTAAGTTTTTGATTAATTTCAGGTTAACAATTCCAACTAATAAGCTCTAGAGTAATTAGCAACCTTATTATTCACAACTGTAAATATAGATTTAAAGTTAATCTCTATTTAATTCAAAGGAGCATCTACATGAAAAGCAAATATATTGATATAAGTAATATATTCAACGGAAACAAGCCGCAATATTTAGATTTAAAAAAACACCCTGCAAATAAGGATAATAAAATATATCTATCAGACTTAGATAAGAGTGATGTAATAGGTTATAGTTTGTTACATCATGCAGTTGAGAATGGTGATGAGAAATTTGTAAAATTGTTACTTGAAAATGGGGCTTTTGTAAACTTAGTCAGTGAGAGACAAAGCAAGAAGAAGCCCATAGAGCTAGCAGCAAATAAAATAAAAAAGCATCAGAAGCAGGAAGAAGTAATAAAGTATAAAAACATTCAATCAATGTTGATTGATTACGGTGCTGATAGTTCTCCTATAACAACCTTTCAGCCAAATACAAAAAAAATAGTGCAGGTTAAGAAAAAAGTTCTTAATAAACAAATAGTTATAGAATGTGCGGAAGAAAATAAAAAGCTAGAAAAAATATATTTAGATTTTTACAACTTTTTGCAGAGTGAGCTGTTTCATAAAATTTCAGAAATCAAGTCAAAAATAAATCATTTCAAAAGCGGTAAACATATTGATGAAGTTAACGAGGATTTTTGTGCTAGAATAACAAGATATTACAAGGAAGATATAATTAATCCTGATGCAGATATAGGGCATAAAATAGAACAGGAAAGCCGTAATTCAGGGGACAACATACAGTTAACACTTACTTCTCTGCTTAGCGGTATTGCAAAAAAAGAATTGCTAGAGAAATATCAAAAAGAGGGAGAGAAGATATTATTACCGCATTGGGAGCAGATAGCAGATAAAGCTATCGCACAATTTATGAATTATTTAAAAAATACCGAAGTTAGTTACAATGCCGATCTAGGAATAAAAGCAGCAGAAAGCTTTTTGCCGAATTACTCGAAAGGAATTATGCAGCTTGATGCAAAGCTTAATAAGTTCAGTATAGATACCGCAAAAAAGCTTGGAGCAGTAGTACAGCTAGCTTATGAGAGTAAAAAAAAGATAGAAGAAGTAAGCAAAGATTGGGGTTTTGAAGAGTGTTATGTTAGACAATCCGATTTATTTAAATCTGTGGTTATGTGTAATGAGGAAAAAATAATAATAGCTTTTAGAGGTACGTATCATAATCAGAACTGGTTAAGCAATATTCATGCACTTAAAACGACTATAAAAATTAAAGAGCAAGACATAACCGTTCACACAGGTTTTCATGAAGCATTAATGACCCATTGGGATAGGGAAAACGACAACGAAAAGCCGTTAAAAGAAATAATCAAAAAATATTTAAACGATTATCCCAAAGCGAAAATATATATAACCGGACATAGTCTTGGCGGTGCAATGGCAAGTATTGCTTACTGTAAGTTGCTAGAGCTTGGGACAAAAATAGGAAAGCCTATAGAAATAGATAATGTTAGTTTATATACCTACGGTCAGCCATTATGGATGACGGCTAACTCGGAAGCAATAGTTAAGGAGTTATTTAAAGGTAATTATTATCGTATAGCAAATTATCAGGATTTAGTGCCGACAGTGCCACCGGAATCTTTGGGATATAAACATTTAGGGGAATTATATTATTTGCATAAAGACGGTAGGATGATTGATCAGAAAACATTTGATCAAATAAAGCTACAAAAAGACACGGAAGGATATAGTCAAATAACAAATAATCCTGTTGCTAAAGCATTATATATCGAGCAGCATTTTATAAGTAATTATAACAAGCAATTAAATAACTGCAAAAATATAGTAATAAGTAAGGAAACATCCGTCTCACAACCGATTAATGTTAATGAAGCATATATTGCCGATCAAATTCAAATCAGTGATCCTTTATGCAAAGAAGCATTAGCAAAGCTAGAATCACTGCTTATCAATTCCAAATTAGAAGACCCTAAGCAGCAGGATATGGTGATAAAGTTAATGGAAGAGAGGATAGAAACTACAGAAATATCTAAGCCCTTACAACAGCAATCTAAATCAATCAAACCTGCTACTAAGAAGAAAGCCACTAATATATTTGAAGCTGCAGCATATGGTGATTTGGAAAAATTTCAATCATTTTTAGTTAAGGGAAGTAATATAAATAAAGTAGATGAATTTGGTTCTACAGTCTTACATTATGCAGCTAGAGGAGGGCATGAGAGGCTAGCAGAAATACTTTTGAATAAAAAACCTGAGTTAATTGATATGGTAGATGAATTTGGTAATACAGTCTTGCATTCTGCAGCTATGGGAGGAAATGAGAAGCTAGCAGAAATACTTTTGAATAAAAAACCTGAGTTAATTGATATGGTAACTAACATTGGTTCTACAGTTTTGTATTATGCAGCTAGTGGTGGGAACGAGAAGCTAGCAGAAATGCTGCTTAAGGCAAGAGTTAAATGCAAATTAGATGATCTTCATTCACTAAATTCAACATCACAAAAGAAAGAAGGGATTGCAGAGTGTTATTACCTTTGCGGTTTGAGAAAAAGTAAGGAAGG
Source organism: Rickettsia endosymbiont of Omalisus fontisbellaquei (assembly GCA_020404465.1). GTDB lineage: Bacteria > Pseudomonadota > Alphaproteobacteria > Rickettsiales > Rickettsiaceae > Rickettsia. Next base: position 2,387 of record DYDV01000019.1, on the reverse strand, counting down.
GGCGAACTTGGAAGCTACAAAAGCTTATACAAAAGCATTAGAATTAAATCCTTATAAATATAATTTAGCAAGCAGTTTTATTAGCAATCAGCTAAAGTTAAATAAAGATTTTGTACAACAGCAACTAGCAATGCAAGCTAATAGTAAATCCCTATATCAATTGGCAGTATTGTATTTGTTACAAAATGAATATGAGAAAGGATTAAATATATTTAACAGTACTGAAGTGGATGCAAGAGTCAAGCCGGCATTTTCTCTAGGAGCAGCACTAGCTCTTGTAAAGCTTGGGAAATATACAGAAGCAGAACAATTACTAACCAACTATAAAACCACGGCAGAAACGTTAAGCACTGATTACTGGTATATTACTGCTGAGCTAATGGTAGGTTTAAAACAATATAAAGAAACTTTTACATGTTATAGCAAACTTACGGATTATGGTTATCACATGGGAGCAATAGCAGGAATAGGCAATTTATATTTTAAAACTAATCAATTGAGGCAAGCTAAAGAATGTTATTTAAAAATACTTGCCGATAAAAATGTTGATTTTAATTTAACGGAAAGAGCAGAACAACAAATTACTTTTATTGAAACGGCTGAGTTTATTAACAAACAAATAGCGATAGAACAGACAGTACAAAACTTAACTATGGAATTTGATAAAAGTCTCGCTGAAACTATAGCATTTGATTTAATTTATGCAAAAAAATGGTTGCAACAGAATTTGCCGAAAAGTTTAAGTAACTACCATAAAATATTAAACGAAATAGATTACGGTTATAAATTGCTAAATAGTGAGGGTATTTTACCAAAAACTTTTGGCTTTATGAGTGATTTCTTACCAAAGGAAAAGCAGCTTATTTCTTTTGCTTGGGCAGATAAGGAATTAAGAACCGAACATGATTACTTTAAGATAATTAATAATATTTATAAGCAATTGGAATCATTAAAAGAAGTTATCAGCAAAAATGGAACTTTAAAAGACGATATAAAAGAAGAAGCATTAGTAAAAATTAACCAAGTACAAGATTATTATAAATATTATATAGAACAGGTAATTATTGAATATGGGGCAAACTACCGTCAAACCACATATGATGATAAAAAATATGTTACTATATTATCAAAGATTGCCGAAGAAAAAAAACCGTTATTGTCTAAAGAGATACTTGGTAATAAAACAAAAGTGCAATTTGAGGATGGGAAACATGGATTTCTTGAGCCTATACTAAGTCAAAAACTAACTACAAATAAACCACAAGCAGGTAATAAATACGGCAAACATTTGGTAGTGGAAGTGAACTCAGTTCATTATAAATATAGTCCATATGCACCGGGGATAGAGTTTGCAGTTAATAGTTTGCATAATTTAATTCTAGACGGTATAACCCCGCCAAGTAAATTATTAAAAATATCTACAGAATCAGGACAAGAAAAAGCTATTTATTTGGCTTCAAAGACTATTAAGGGTGAAAATTTACAAAAAATATTGTTTTTACCTACGGAATATATGCAGAAACTAGATATGGAAAATTATTCAGGGACAATTATAGCATGCTTACTTACCTCGCCCGGTGATGCTAAACCCGATAATTTTATGGTAACATTCGGTGTTAACAAAGATAGCGGCAAAAAGAGTTTTAAAATAGTCGGTATAGATAATGATATATCTTTTTGTAAAGGAAAATTGGGTGTGAATAAGATTGCAGGAAAACAGAAAATATATTCCGATATATTAAATGTACTATATTTCTTTCCGCAAATGGATGAGCTGGTAAGCCCAAAGCTTAAAGAATATCTAACTAGTAGTAATATCACTGGAGAGCGGATAATTTCAAGCTGGTTAAAAGCTCTTTATACACAAAATACGAGATATACCGATAACGGTTTTACCAAAGATGATCTTGATGAAATGAAGCTGCCGATTAAATTCAAAGCAGGCACTGTAGTTGAGGTTTATCGCAAACTAGACGGAATCATTAATCTTCTCAAAGCTAATGAGTATATCACCCATAATGCTTTATTCAAAAAATTCTATCCTGGTGTGAGTTATTTTTATGAAAAAATAAGGCAGCAATCAAAGGGAGAATTTGAAGCCATTAAGCAGCTATATATGGCAGCAGCAGAAAGTGAGGAATTAGCACAGCAACTTGTAAGTAGAGAAGTACAGGAAAGGGATGCGGCTTGGAATAAGATATCGACTTCTAGAATGATGAACCAAGAAACTTTTAAGCAAGTATATGACCATACCATTGAAAAAGAGACAGAAGATTTTATTGCAGCAATTGATTTCGGTAAGTTTGGCAGAGAAGATTATGCCGTGTTTAGAATGTTGCAGGATAATTTAAACTTTGTTCAGGAGTTAAAACTATATAATGTCACTG
>DYDV01000018.1 GCA_020404465.1 Rickettsia endosymbiont of Omalisus fontisbellaquei | reverse complement strand
TCGCTCGCATTCTTATCGTAGATATAGATAAACCTGGAGAATCATCAATATGAAAAGGTAATTTTGATATAATATTTGCCTGTTCTTGTAGCTCATATTGTCTTTCTCTACTAAGTTCTCCTGTTCTCAAGGAGTGTGAATATATCTCTGCCTTCATTGAAAATAAACGTGTTACTAGCTGCACTGATGACATTTCTAAAGAGAAAAATCCTACCGTTTGCTGCTTCTTTCCTTGCTCTTTATTTTTAACTTCCATACTTTTACATGCATTAAACGCTAAATTTAATGCAAAAGCTGTTTTTCCCATAGATGGACGCCCTGCAAGAATTATTAAATCTGAATTATTAAAACCCGCTAATAACTTATCTAAATCTATAAAACCACTAGATATTCCAACTACTTTACTGTCGCTTTTTATTGCTCTATTTATTATCTCTAGTGCTTCCTTTGCCGGCATTTCTATCTCGGTGAATCCTTTCTCATTTACTCCACTATTTGCTAAATTATAAAGTTTATTTTCTGCTTCCTCTATTTGAGTGTTTGCTTCTTGCGTAAGTGTGGAGTCATATGCCGTATTTACTATTTCTTCTCCGATATTTATTAAGTTACGTTTTATTGCTAAATCGTATATTATTTTACCGTAATCAATTGGATTTATTACCATCATTGACATAGTGATAAGTTTTGCTAAATATTCTGCCTGTTCTATTTCTTTAAATAACTCATCTTGAGTTAGCATACTACGCAGCGTTACGGGGGTTGCTATTAATCCTTTTTCTATAATTTTTTCAATTGCTTCATAGATTTTTTGATGAATTGGTTCAAAAAAATGTTCACTTCTTAAAAACTCCGCTACGTAACTTAATAATTCATTATTTGTTAGAATAGCTCCAAGTAGCATTTGCTCTGCCTGTATATTTGACGGTAACCTTCTCAGTAACGGTAGCTCTTCTTTTTCATTTATTTGATTTTGCTTTATTGTATCGTTACCTTTGTTTTTTATCATTTTTTTCTCTTATTTTATTTTGTTACCTTATATTTCTATGCTTGCTTTCTACAATATAATTAATTACTTACTATTATTATTTCTTTAAACCCTGCAACTTTCCCGTATTTATATATGTAACTTCCATAATCCTTTTCTACTCTATCTTTTATATAACTATTAGGGGTTCTTAGCTTTAGTGTTTTTGTTAATTTATCTTCCTCGGCTTCTAATTTTGATAACCATATATTTACTGTTTCATCAATTTGTCTTATCATCTCTTCCTTGATTCTATCCCAGCCTGTTGTTTTTTCTTGATTCTTTTCTTTCTGAATGTTTACTTCTTTCCTTTTTTCCCTTTCATATACTCGTTCAAATTTTATTTCCGATATTTCATATACTGAAAATATCTGTTTCTGTAAGGTTTCCTGCTGCTGCTTTGTTAGTTTTATTCCATTTGATAATTTTACTCTAATATTATGCCCTGTTTCTTTATTTAACATTTCTTTTACTATTTCTTCCATTGTCTTTTCTGTAGTTTGGTCTGTTTTTTCTATCTTTTTTTCTATTTTACTCTTATCATTTTCCTTGTTAATATTAAACTCACAATTCTTTAGTATCTTATATGCTTCCTCTTTTTCAAACTCTCCTGTTATTTTCTTCTGTAATTGTGTTAACTTATCTGTTGTATTTTTATTTTCTATCTCTAATAAATACTCTTCTATTTCTTTATCTTTCTTTCTTTCATTTTGTTCAAAAGTCCCTATATTTACACTAAACTTAAAACTATCATGATTTACTTGTGGGGCTTGATGCAGTTCATTCCTTAAGGCTTTTGACATATATGCCATAAAGTGATTTTCTGTTGGAAATACATAATCTGAATAATCCTTGGCAAATTTAAGTAATAGCTGATTAATGAAATTACCGCTGAATTCCCTGCCTGACATTATTTGTAGCTTTGCTATTTGCTCCTCGTTTAACGGATGATAATCTTTAAAGGTTTCATTTAAATTCTTATTTTTTGCAATGGTTTTATTTGTCAGAACTCTGAAATCTGAGTTCTTTATTCCTTTGGTGAATTCTTGTAAAACTTCATTTTTTCTTTCTAAACAATTATTTTTATAAGATTTAGATAAATTTTTAGATGAATAATTTAAAATTTGAGAACTTTCATCTTTATTATCTGTATTTTCTTTACTTATTCTTTCTTTTTTTATTACAGAGTTTTTCTCTTTATATTGTTGACTGAATTTAGAAATTGTAGGGTCAATAGAAGAAACATCAAAAGAAACATTGAAATAATCTGTTATGTTTTCTTCTTTCTCGTTTGGTAAATTTGGTAGTGAAATTGTAAATTTCCATAAAGAATAATCAGCTCTACTATTAAGCTGTTTTTGATTATTTTCTTCTTTGATGATGGAAAAGCGCTCACGTTTTATAAATCCTATTTTTTCTAAAGAGCTTAAAGATTTGGATAAAGTAGATTTGCTAACTCTAAATTTATTCATTAACTCTAGGTAAGAATCGATAAAGTAGATATCACCCTGCCCTTTTGCTTTGATAAAACTCTTATAATAACGGCTATAAAAATCCAGCCATATTATTTTTTGTAGAGGAGTCAAAGATTCATGAGAACTAATTAGTTTCAATAAATGGTAATTTAATTTGATAAAAAAGTTTGCTTTATCTTTTATACCCGTACCATAATAATTACTAACAATGTTATCGCTTAAATTGTTCAAATGTCTTAATTGTTCAGGTAAAATAGGAGTAATTAAATTCTTACTATTTTGTCCTTTTTGATTTTTTTCTTTAGAAACTAAGAAGAGTCCTTTGTCTACTAGGTTTTTTTGTAGAGGGAAAATAGTGGATTTAGAACAATTAAGTCGCTTTGCCCAAGATTTGGCAGATAAACCTACTGCTCTTGGTTTTCCTTTACTATCATTGATGTGGCTTAATGAAATTGCTATTAGATAATAAAGCTTTTCTAAAGAACTTAGTTCTGAAGAATTTAGAATATGTTCAAATAAATATCCGTTAATTGGAATGTATGATTTTTTTGAATTTGGTAATGAATCAATTTTAGAAAAATTCATAAAACTGAAATTATTACCAGTGCTATGTATGGTATTAACATTCATAATACTTAATATATACTATACTAGAGCGTGTGTTTGTGACTCTAACATGTAATATAAGCATTACTAATGTTGCTAAATTACTACATAATGTATCCCGCATACCCAAAATCTCTAGCTATGAATAAAGTTTTAAATATACATAGCAATAAAGCTTGACAATATAAGGATATTGTGGTACTAATAATAACTACTTGTTAGGAAATTATTTAAGTATTCTAAGCTTTTGCTATGTGCTTAATTAATTTTATATATTCTAGAAAGTAAACCGCAAATTTACTTTCTAGTTTTCTTTATCTAATTTATTTCATATCCTAATTTTTCCAATTTTTCTACAACTGCTTGAGTTATCCATGTACTTCTCGGTGCAGAAAATTTTGATCTTTCTTTATCAATAAGTTCTACTATAATTTTCTTAATCCTTAAAGTTACGATTTGTTCTTCTGAACTTTTATTATTTACATTTTCTGCTTTCATAATTTAAATATAAAAATGGATTTTAAGGGTTATATCCTTATTTATATACTTATAAAAACTTACTTGTCAACAAAAATATTATTACACAATATAAAATATTTTTTTAGAATACAGGATATTACAAATTTTTATTTAAGTGAACGTGTAAAAAAGAAAAGGATTTGATGAAGCTTAGATTAGATAGGAGTTGTGGTAAAAATCTTTAAGTAGAACTATTTTGGTAATTGAATAGGACCATTCTCTTGTTCATATAGTTCTATATAATTCTTAAAAGCTTCATTTACCACATCTTTAATTTTTTTCCTATCCCAGTAAGATATTGCTTTTAATTTTTCTACATAAGAAGAATTTACTACGAAGCTAGCATGTATTGTTCTCTCATTACTTATGGTGGTTTTAGTTGGCTTATCACTAGATAAAAGAGAATCGAAACCTGTTTTAAAATCTTTTTTTGACATTTAAAATATTCCTTTTTCAATTAGTTCATTGCACAGCTCATGATAATCGGTTGCCCCTTTACAACTTTTACTATAAGTAAATATATCTTTACCTTGGCTTGGTGCTTCTGCTAAAGCAATATTATTGGAAATCTTTGAATTAAGTAATTTTTCTCCAAAAAAACCCGCTACACTTTCCGCTATATCTCTATTTAGAATTTTTCGAGCATCATACTGGGTAAAAAAGACACACCCTATTTGTAAATTATTATTTAATCTATTTCGAATTTTATCTATTACTTCTGATAATTTTGCTAAGCCTCTTAAAGGTAGATATTCAGCTTGCATTGGGATTAAGATATAATCAGCTGCCGTTAAAGCATTTATTGTCAGTAATCCTAAAGAAGGTGGACAATCAATTAAGATATAATCAAATTTATTTTTTAATTTAGAAAGTATATCTTTAAGAATATATTCTCTACCTGGTTCAGCACTTAATTCAACTTCAGCAGCTGATAAATCAAGAGAAGAAGGTAAAATACTAAGGTTATTTTTATGTTCAATTATATTTAAGATTTTTCCCCCTCTTAAATTTTCATAAATTCCTATTTCAACATTTTTGATACCTAAGCTTTGTGTTAAATTTGACTGAGGATCAAGATCTACAAGAAGAACTTTTTTCTTTTTATTAGCTAAGGATGCACCAATATTAATTGTCGATGTAGTCTTCCCTACTCCTCCCTTATGATTGCTTACTGCGTAAATTTTTGCGTCCATAAGAATATTTAACCTATTTTAAAGTAATTTTGTATACTAATAATATAATATACCAAATAATAAAGTGTGTAAACAATAAAGTTTATATATAACAAAGTATACTTATATTATTACAATATAAATAAAAAAGTACACTTATAATATAGGTACATAAATAATAAAGTATACAATATTGTAAGTAATAAAGTGTACAATACATATTGGTTTACTTAATAATACTACATAAATAATATGAGTTTTCTTATATAATAAATAGGGAACTATGCATATTAATGTGTTATATATCTGTTTAGCAATAAACATATTAGTAACTTAGTATACTTATATACTAATAATAAAGTATACTTATAATGTAAGTACATAAATAATAAAGTATATAATATTGTAAGTAACAAAGTGTACAATACATATTGGTTTACTTAATAATATCACATAAATAATATGAGTTTTCTTATATAATAGATAGAAAACCATGCATATTAATGTGTTATATATCTGTTTAGCAATAAACATATTAGTATACTAGTATATTAATAATAAAGTACACTTATAATATAGGTACATAAATAATAAAAAATACAATATTGTAAGTAACAAAGTGTACAATACATATTGGCTTACTTAATAATACTACATAAATAATATGAGTTATCTTATATAATAAATAGGGAACTATGCATATTAATGTGTTATATATCTGTTAGCAATAAACATATTAGTATACTAGTATATAAATAATAAAGTATACTTATAATATAAGTATATAAATAATAAAGTATATAATATTGTAAGTAACAAAGTGTACAATACATATTGGTTTACTTAATAATATCACATAAATAATATGAGTTTTCTTATATAATAGATAGGAAACCATGCATATTAATATGTTATATATCTGTTTAGCAATAAACATATTAGTAACTTAGTATACTTATATATTAATAATAAAGTATACTTTATATGTTGGTTACTTAGCAAGACCACGTTATTAAAATGGAAAAATAATTTAATACCAAGAATGAAAGGAATAAACCTGCAACAAAAATAAATATAAAAGGTTTAAAAGAAGATATAAGGAAATATCCCGATAGCTATCATTATGATAGAATCAAATGTCTATGAGTAGATATAAGAACAGTAGAAGATGCGTTAAAACGTTTAAATGTAACTTATAAAAAAAAGTCTAATTCACCTGGAAGCCAAGAAAGAAGAAAGGCAGTGCTTTCAAAATAAAATATTAGAATATAAAAAAATAAATATACCTAGTGTATATCTTGATGAAATTGGCTTTGCCCATGATATGTCAAGGACGCATGGTTATGTTTTAAAGGGGAAAAGGTGTTATGGTAAACATGATTAGCAAGAGGCAGAACTAATGCTATAGAAGCTTTACTTGGTAAACAACTTCTAACAGTTAGTTTGTTTGAACATAATATTTATACACTAACTTTTACTAGTTGGGTGGAACAAGATTTGATTCTAAAATTACCGGAAAGAAGTGTAATTGTGTTAGATAATGCTACTTTTCATAAAATAAGGATATGCAGCATTATATCCATGAAGCTGGGTTTATCCTTGAATATTTATCGCCTTATAGTCCTTACTTAAATTCTATTGAGCATAAATGGACTTAAGCTAAATCGCTTTGTAGAAAATATCAATATGATATTAATTCTTTCTTATAATGCTTTTATCACACCTCGGCTATATTGTATCTTTATTTAGAAATAAGCTTGTAGTAATTAAGTATACTAGTAAGAAAGTACACTTATAACATAATAAACAAATAATTAAGTATATTATTGAAAACTATAGTAAAAAAGCAAAAATTCTTAAGAAAAAAGATAAAAGGGTAGGGTAGTAATTGTAGTAAAGTAATAAATGCTAGTTATACAAAGGTAATTAAAAATTACGCTACCTATATAACATTCATCAACTTTAATATTTCAATACAAAATAAAAACATCTTATGAAAGAAAATATAGCTATTAATAAAATTGAACTTCAGGAAGTTAAGCTTGAATTTCATGAAATTAAGCTAGAACCAATTATTACAAAAATTGAGATAGATAGGGGTTTAATCGAAAAGTCTATATCTAAAATGTGGGAAGAATTTAAATTAAGAGAGTCTAACAGGTATAATTATAAAGATCCGTTTGGCATGAAAAATTTAATTTTAAATAATATTCCTAAAAGTACTCAAAATGAGGCATTACTTGTTATATCACCTTTATGGTGTCATAAAAAAGAAATAGAAGAGTTTTTGAATAATAGAATTAATACAACATTGAAGGAATTTAAAGGAGATATAAAACTTATTAAAAAACATATACATGAGTTATATCACTTAAATAAATTAATGGAGAATAATTTACTTTTATGGAATGAGGGAGTAATTAAAGCATTTAAATCTATTCTAGAAAAGTATATAGGAACACAAGATTTATGGTTAACGGAACAACCTGTTCTAAAGCTTTCTATTCTATTGGAAATGAAATTATTCAATAATAGTGAAGATGAAAATAAAAATAAAATTCCAATTGCATCATTATCGGAAGTAATAAAAGAAGGATTAGCAGAAAATTATGGAACTGAGTTAATTGGGGAATCATAAATAAGAAAATAAAATCGAATTCATTAAAAGTAGCAGCTAGTACAACTAAATACCTTTTACTGTTTTATCTTGGTTATTTTTTCTTGATTCCAAAAGTGCTTCTACTTTCGATTTTGGAGATTTAGGTTGAGTTGCCAAGTGCCTGCTAATTAGTTCCTTTGGAATTGATCTTTTAATTCTTAAACTGTCTTCTTGCAGTTTTCTAGGTATATTATTAAAGCCGATATTATTGTGTTTAGTAGTATTTAAGTTTTTTTCTAAATTTTCTACGTGACTGGAGCCGACACTTGCAATCACATTATATCCTTTACCACGAATCTCATTAATTACGTCCGTCATATATTGTTCACGATTCTCATTATAAAGCGGTGTATCTTTTAAGTATTCTAGATTTTTACCTTCTAAACTGATAATTTTAATTTTGTTTTCTTTGGCTATCTTATATAAAAGAGCGTCTTGTAATATAGGTGTATTTTCTAGTTCTGCAGGTAGCTTTATAGGAGCGTTAGGATTTTTTTCGTTATGCTCTAATATATTTGCTATTTTAATTACGTCTTTCATGCCGAGATTTTCGCCATATTGCTTACGTTCAATAGCTATTACCGTATTTTTATTAATTTTGCCATTTTGAATTTCTGAAATTAAGGTTTTGGTGTTGTCGGCGTGGTCGATTAAATGATTATGTTCCGCTCTGATTTCTACTTTACCTGCTTCTGCAGATTTTTGAGCATCAACCGCTTTAAAACCTATATTTGCCGTGATTGTTGCTTCCCTATCAAATTTGTTCAGTAGTTCTTTATTATCATTTATGGCAGCTAAATGCTCGTTTAAATTGTATTTATCACTACTTTCGAGTAGATTAGTAAAGTTTTCTTTTTCCGCATGAGTAAGATGCTGATTATTGATAGTGGACAGTAAAAGTTTCCGTAATTCTTGTCCTTTTTCTTCTGATAACTTTAAGTTCTCAATTTTTTCAGGAAATGATTCATTATTAGCTGCAATTGCTAATAAATAAGCGATAAAGATTCCGCAATCATAATCATTGCCGACAATCACTTTCTCATTACTAATTTCTACATATTGAATGGCTTTATCTAAAGTAGGTTGGTGAACCTCAACACCCAATAATTCCTCTATACTATTTTTGATTTTAGGATTAATAGGGTGACCCATCGGATCAATATAATTTAGTTTAATTGTTTTGCCCATTTCATCTGTTTCTACATAAAGCCCTACCCAGTGTAGTACTGCCTTTTCTTCTTTTGCTTTACTTTCTTCAGTATCAAGAAAACTTTTGTCTAACGTATGTACATTAAAAGGAATAGCTAATTTTATATTAGGTTTACCTAAAACTCTATTTTCCAGTATTGCTTTAAGTCCTATCTTTGCTTCTACAAACACGCCTTCAGCATTGTTAGTTATTTCACCATTATATGTGTTTATATCCGCATCAATTATATCTACGTTGTTGTTGTTCTTTTTAAAAGCAGTTATAATTTGCGATAGATTAAGTAATGATTTATCAATTGTTATTTCTTTTTCAGAAGCTAAGTTAATAAGAGAAGGCTTAAATGCAATGGGTAGATCTTTAATCTTTCTATAACGTTCTCCTTGTTTAGTTTCTATGGCATGTACTTGTTCTTTAAATTTCTTAATAATTGCTGTCTTAAGTTCTTCCGGGACATCTGGCATATTCCATTTTATGTAAGTGTTTCCATGAGTTCCTACAGTTTCAATATTCATGTTATATAATTCATTTGTTGCTTGTATTGATAAGTGACATGCGTTACAACATAACCTTGAAGTTACAATAAAAAAATCCTTTTTGTTGGAGTTTTCAAAGTCTTCTATAACATAGTTAAGGTGTTGCATTTCTGCGTGAGGCACATCATACTCTTTGCCTGAGGGAGAAAACAGTAACTTGTCCTTAAGAATAGCGTTTGTTAAGTTTGGCACAGTATTTTTATCAATAGCATCTATTAGGGTGTTTAAATCATTATTAAGTGAACTATATTGATCGCTCAGCTTAGTAATAAGAACAGGGCTTAATTGAGGAAGAATTTTTGAGTAATTTTCAACAGCTTGCTTTTTTTTATAAGGAGTCTCACCTGATATATAGTCATTTACGTGTACTAGAAGTGATTCTATTATATTCTTATCATTTTCCGATACCTCATCTGAATATAAAAATTCTTCAAATTTTGTTTGAAAGTCAGTATTTAAGATTTCTTTGTGGTAAGAAATGCCATGAGATAAAGCTATATGTAGTAAATTATTTTTATGATATTCTTTTATTAATGGAAAATAAGATGCTAGATACTCTTGATTTGCTTTTAATGCACTTTCGTATTCTTTTAAAAGATCAGCGTTGGTGGTTGTTTCATTTTTAATATTTTGTATTTGACTATTACACTGGTTAATGTATTGCAAAGCCTCCATTACGTTACTATCGTTTCCTGTGTTTATTATATACGGATGTATGACTAAATTATTATAATCAGATAATGGTGTAAGAGCTAGAAGGCGTAACTCTTCTTTTACCTTATCAAATACTGTAGGGTCATCATTATTATTTGTTACCCATATATTACCATTGTTATATTTGCATATTGAACTACAAGTATTAGAGCCTTCAATTAACCTTGAAAGATGAAGTAAAATTTTGTTTTCTTCTGTTAAATTGGCTGAATTATCAAGAGGTTTTGTAACTGTTAAATAACCTTTAACATCTCCATGTTCATTTTCCACATCACCATATTTATTTATAATTTCTAGTTGAGAATTATAACTTTCAGCCTTATATGATTTATTTCCATCTTGTGCTGTGTTAGATGTATTTTTTCGTTTTGTCATTCCATTAATCCTTTTTCCGATAAATCTCCTAAAAGCTCATCAAAAATATTTCCAAATGATTTATCGTCTTGCATCCAATAATCCTTGGGAGTAAAGCCAAAAGAGTTTTTAGTTATTTTTGACTGATATGATATTAGTAGCTTTATAGCTTCTTTTTTTGGTAGGTTGGTATCAGCCATAGCAGCTGCGTGTAAAGGGATGCCTCGTGGTCCTTCAAAATTAACGTCTGCTCCATAATTAAGAAGTAATTTCATTAAAGGAATATTCGTTTTCTCTGAAGCAATATAAAGAGGAGAAATTTTAGTTGAGAAATAATATAAGTTAGGATTAGCATTATTTTTTAGTAATAATTCTGCTAAATCTACTTCTTGTTTTACACAAGCGAGATAAAGTGGAGTCCAACCGTTTTTTGCTTGTATATTTGCATTTGGCTTTAATTCATTTATTATTCGAGTTGCTAACTCTGTTTTTTGACTTTGTATAACTCGATGGAGTATTGTCATCCCAAATTGATCGGTAGTATCGATACTAATTCCTTGTTCTACGTATGATTTTATTCCTTCAAAATTTCCTTTTTTTGCTTCTTCAAAAATCTTAGCATTATCAGGGGTAGCTTTTTCCTCTATGATAGGATTATCGCTAATTTTTTGTCTTTTATTTTTGGTATGATCTAGTTCTTCTAGAGTTTTGTTTTCTAATGGGTGTTTTAAATTAATAGGCATATTAAACTCTTATTTTAATTTTATAATTTACGATATTTTTCTGAAGCAATAACTATGCTTTAGAAATCTTAATAAACTACTAAATTATTAATATTTTTGCAAGATATGTTTTGTTTTTACAATATAACCTAAACAATTTTTTAGTTACTTGTTGGGACTTAGAGTTATTTTACAATGAATATGAAATATAGTTGTGTAGAAATGATTTTTCATGAAGATCCTCCGCATAAGTACAAATATAGCTAAAAGTAACTAACTTAACGCTAAGTTATTGATTTTAACTTGTATACTGTACTAGGGAGCTAAACTAGATGAGTATTTATTAAAAAATAAATAAAAGATATATGTATAAAATTAAACTATAAATTAAAGTTTACATATATTAATATAAGCAAAAGATAATATTATTTTAATAAGCTGTAACTTTTAAGTTACTAAATATGAAGTATATTTTACTTTTATTTTAAGTAAATCTGTTGAAAGGAGTTATAGTTTCTACCGGAATATTGAAAGGGGTAGGGTAGATGGAAGAGTTTAAGAAATTAAGCTCATGTTCAAGGTTGTCTTCGTTAATTTTAATCATCCAAGCTTTATAATTTTCTTGTGGATGAATAGACCAGCGATAACCTCTGGTTTTGAGTAAATCCTTTGTTTCAAAAGGAGCATTCTTTGCCCATATTTTATAGCTTGTTTTATGGCAATTAGTAAGTAATTGTTTTAATACCGGTTCTTTGGAAATAGGAAGATTTTGAGCAAGGATATGCAAGCCTGCTAGGCAATCTATAACTGCTCTATGACCTTCATAGAAGAAATTATATTTATAGGCAAGATATTCGAGTTTTTGGCTTTCAATGCTTTCAGCTTTCCAGTCAATATCGGCTCTTGAACATCCCCAAGCTTTAGGGGGGAGGGCAGGAAACATTTTCTCAAAGAACGGTCGATCAAATGCCGCATTATGAGCAATGATGATATCGACATCTTCTAAAAATTTAGCAACTAAGTTTTTGTCGATATTTCTACCTTTAACCATTTCATCAGTAATACCTGTAAGCTTAGTGATATGCTCTGCTATAGGCTCACTAGGATCTTGATACTGATTGAATTCTTCAAGTACTTTATAAACATAGCCATTTTCACAATATTCAAATTTTACCATACCAAGCTCAAGGATTTTATCGATATTAGATAAGCCTGTAGTTTCGGTATCTAAAAATACTCCAATTTGTTTTGGTACAGAATCATTTATTTTATAGAAATCTTGTTTTTGATATTCCTGAATAATTCTATAATGTTGAGGATTTTCAAGTATTGAGGAAAATAATTCGATGTTATGTATGTTCGTGTCATACATTTTTATTTTGGGAGTTGTATTAGAGCTTAAAGCAGGAGTAGTATTGTAGTCTTGGTTTTTTCTAGTTTCTATAACACGCTTTAAATTATTTGTAATCTCGCTTGATGTATCACAATTGATAATTTGATGTTTTTCTCTGTTGCTATTAACCGATTCCCATGAACATTCTGGATTTTCATTATCAAATAAGGTTAGTTGTTGCATATAGTATTTATGTTCTTTTCTAAGACGAAGTTTCATTATGGAATCACTATACAATAATTAATAAGCAACCTAATTTAAACTTAATCTTTTAGTATGTCTATAGTTAGTAATATTACTAAAAGAAAAACTATCTTTTAAACTGTAAGACGGTGAGATGATTATCTGTTAAGAATAGTTGAATTCACTTTTTTGATACAATAAAACTTAAGTAAAAGTTGACTTTTTCGGGGAGTTAGGTATAAAATCGTAACTGAAGTAGCAGCAATGCTATTTCGGGGCTTCAAAAACCCTTGCTATTATGGTATATGCATCAGCCATTATATGATGCAATCCTCAACGCTCATGGTTGGGGATGACGATAGACATGTCCAGAGCTTAAGGGTTACTTTAAGCTTAAAATCTATTGTGAACTGTTAGTAGCGGTTTTTTTGAACTCCCCAACCACCAAGGGTTTTACTCTTCG
>DYDV01000017.1 GCA_020404465.1 Rickettsia endosymbiont of Omalisus fontisbellaquei | reverse complement strand
CGATGTCATCCCCGCGTAGGCGGGGATCCAGAAAAAAGGTATAAATACAGCAAATTTTTGAAATTAAAAGCTCGATTTATCTCGCTTTATGCTGGATTCCCGCCTACGCGGGAATGACATCATTAAATATAACGCTTAAGTCTAAATTATAGGATCAAGGATGATATATCGGATATTATGTTTATGTATATTAATAATAAATTTGCCGGTTATGGCAAAGATAGAAAATATAGTAAATAAAGACGGTGATTTTAAAGTTAGAGTAGCCGTTGTAGACGTACAATCCGTCTTAGAAGGATCGATTGCTATTAAGGACTTACGTAATAAAATCGAAAAGCTTAATCATAAAATTCAAGAGGATATCGCTGCAAAAGAGGCTGAATTTAAGCCTATGGAAGAAAAGCTGATAAATGCAAGGGCTTCTTTAAGTGAAGATGATTTTGAACGAAAAGTAAACGAATTTAATGCAAAAGTTAGTCACGTTAGAAAAGAAATTCAGATTAAGAAAACAAAACTTGAACAAGCTCACGCTGAAGCTATGAGTCGAGTTCATGAAATAACTATAACGATAATTAGTGATTTGGCTGAGAAATATAGCCTTAATTTGGTAATTCCAAGTGCTCAGGTCTTATACGCCAAAAACAATTTAAATATAACTTCCGAAGTAACTTTTATGTTGAATGAGAGATTAAAAGAAGTAACGATAAACTATTGATAGTGTTGTATATGTCATTCCTGCGTGGCATTGTTGCGTGGACCAGTTTTTCCAGTGTCATCCCGCGACTTGATCGCGGGATCCAGTTTAAAATACTAAAATTATTAGTGTTTTTTATTGTTTTTATGGACCCCGTGGTCAAGCCACGGGGTGACACGGTGGGTTTTACCGGTCCACGCAACAATGCCACGCAGGAATGACATAAACAAGCCACACTATGTATTTAACAAGAGAGTATTTAATATGGCAGAATTTACACCGATTACAATTGCATATGGGGATGGAATAGGTCCTGAAATAATGGAAGCAGTGCTTTATATATTACGTAAAGCTGAGGCTCGTATTCGCCTAGAGACCATTGAAGTAGGTGAAAAGCTTTACAAGAAGCATTATACTTCAGGCATAAGCGAAGAAAGTTGGGAATCCATACAACGCACCGGCATTATACTTAAAGCCCCGATTACCACACCACAAGGTGGAGGATATAAAAGTTTAAACGTTACGATTCGTAAAACATTACAGCTTTTTGCTAATATTCGCCCTTCCGTTTCGTTTTATCCATTTACTAAAACTCTGCATCCAAATCTAAACCTAACTATTATACGTGAAAACGAGGAAGATTTATACGCAGGTATAGAATACCGCCAGACTCATAATATGTATGAGTCAATGAAGTTGATAAGTCATACAGGATGTGAAAAAATTATTAGATATGCTTTTGAGTATGCGGTAAAAAATAACCGCAAAAAAGTCACGTGTTTAAGTAAAGATAATATTATGAAATTTTCCGACGGGGTTTTTCATAAAGTATTTAATGAGATTGCAAAAGAATATCCGCAAATTAATAATGAGCATTATATTATCGATATCGGAACGGCAAGGCTTGCTACTAAGCCGGAAATATTTGACGTTATCGTAACCTCTAACTTATACGGTGATATAATATCTGATGTAGCTGCCGAAATTTCAGGCTCGGTGGGTTTAGCCGGTTCTGCAAATATCGGGCAGCATTATGCGATGTTTGAAGCAGTACACGGCAGTGCTCCCGATATTGCGGGCAAAGATATCGCTAACCCGTCAGGGCTTTTAAATGCTGCTATAATGATGCTTGTACATATAGGGCAGGGTGATATTGCTAGCTTAGTCGAGAATGCTTGGAAGAAAACTATAGAGGATGGAGTTCATACAGCCGATATATATAATGAGCAGAATTCTAGTAAAAAAGTCGGTACAAAAGAATTTGCTGAAGAAGTTGTGAAAAGGCTAGGGCAGCTACCAACAAAATTACCTAAAGCAGATTATCCCTTAATTGCCGAGAAACAAGAAAGCAATATAGATTATAAAATTGATACCAAAGAAGTTAAGAAATTGGTTGGTACAGATATATTTGTAAATATGAATGTATCTTCCGCTCATGATATAGCAGATAAAATTAATAAGCTTGATATTGGTAATTTTGAGTTAAAAACAATCTCGTCAAAAGGGTTAAAATTGTGGCCTCGTGATACAAGATTTGAGACTATATCCGATCATTGGTGTTGTCGTTTTATGACTAAAGGCGGTTCAGAGCTTAAACATTTAGACATTACTAAATTGCTTGAAGCTTTAAGCAAAGCAAATATCGATTTTATCAAAGTAGAGAATTTATTTGAGTTTGACGGTGTGGCAGGTTATAACTTGGCTCAGGGTGAGTGATATACTCGTTCAACTTCAAAAATTGGCTACGTCATCCTACAAGTACTGCGGTACTCACGTATTAAGTATACGCTGCGTTCCTCGTCTTGTGGATTCCTTGCTCTTTTTGAAGTTGATCTTCGTCTATCAATGCTAAATAATTAATAAGATTAAAAACAATGATATTATATTATATCGGAATTTTATTGGTAATTACTGGATTATTTGCTATATTTTCAGGGATAATCGGGTTTTTTAGATTTCCTGATTTTTATACTAAATTACATGCTGCAAGCGTTATTGAAAGTTTCGGAGTGCCTATCTGCTTATTAGGCTTTGCATGTATTAAGGCAGATATTGTTAGCTCTGTTAAATTAATTTTAGCGGCTTTATTGATTTTTCTACTAAATCCGGTAGCAACTCATGCACTCGGTAAAGCCTCTTTGCTTTCTATGTCATTCCTGCGGAAGCAGGAATCCAGAAAAAAATTAAAAAAGACTGGATCCCGCGATCAAGTCGCGGGATGACATTTACTACTGGATTCCCGCTTCTGCGGGAATGACATTAGATATCAACATCTTATAAAACTAATGAATACAGCTTTAAATTTTGATCTTGGAAATTACCTACTTAACTTAATTGTTTTTTTATTGATTTTAATATCCATAAAAATAATTTTTACTAAAGATTTACTAAATGCAGTGATTGCTGCTTCTGTCTTTAGTTTATTAATCGGTATATCTTATCTCATTATGGATGCTCCGGACGTTGCAATGACTGAAGCGGCTCTTGGAGCTTGCTTATCAACATGCGTATATTTGAATTTGTTACGCAAATTACCCCCTGATTTAAAAAATATAGAGAGAACTAATATTATTCCCGCAAGTTTAATATGTTTATTGTTTGTAGTAACTCTTGCTTATATGGGGCTAGAATTACCGAATTACGGCAAGGATAATGCTCCTCTTCATATGTATGCAAGTAAGTATTATATCGAGAATACTAGCAAAGATATTGGAGTCCCCTCTCTTGTTGCAGCTATTTTAGCTAGTTATCGAGGTTATGACACTTTAGGTGAAACTAGCGTAATTTTAATAGCAGGAATTGCTGTGTTGTTGGTATTTTCAAAGAAATTTGAGGAAGTGGATTCCCGCACGCAAGATGTCATACCGTGGCTTGACCACGGTATCCAGCAAAAAATTAAAAAAGACTGGATGCCGTGGTCAAGCCACGGCATGACAAA
Source organism: Rickettsia endosymbiont of Omalisus fontisbellaquei (assembly GCA_020404465.1). Classification (GTDB taxonomy): domain Bacteria; phylum Pseudomonadota; class Alphaproteobacteria; order Rickettsiales; family Rickettsiaceae; genus Rickettsia. The sequence continues at coordinate 8,044 of DYDV01000017.1, read as the reverse complement.
ACCCACAATTATACTTAAAGCATACCCTATAATAAAATATATCACTAGTTTTATAATACCTTATATAATTTTATATAGTATATATATTCAGCTTAACGGTGAATCTTCGCCGGGCGGTGGGTTTCAAGCTGGTGTTATATTTGCGTCTAGCCTCATTGCTTATGATCTGATTTATGGAAAGCAATATTTCCAAACTAATATATTGATTTCCGTTGCCGTTTTAGGTGTATCAATATATGCAATTGTAGGAACGATATCATTATTTTTTAATGATAATTATTTAAATTATTATTCACTAACAAGTTTTATCAATGATAAGCTGCTTGCCCAACATATCTCTATAGTTATTGTTGAAATAGGAATAGGTTTAACTGTCGCAGCTATTATGTATTTAATTTACAATGTATTTAATAGTTATGAATAATCTATTCGTATTAATTAAGCATGAATTTATAGTGCAGAATCGTATTAATAATATGATTAAATATTTAGTTATATTTTTTTTGTTTTGCTTAATTAGTACTGTTTTAATTAATAGCGAGAAAGATATTACCAAATTCGGTTTAATTTTTTCGGTAATTTGTTTATTAATTTCATTAATCGGTTTTTCTTCGGTTATATTTAAATCTGATTTAGAAGACGGAAGTTTAGAGTTATTATTATCAATTGTTAGTCATGAAAAAATTATATTGGCTAAATTTTTTGCTATATTTATCAGTAGTACGGTAGGGCTGGTTTTTGTTTTACCCATTATTTATGTTTTTTTTGATCAAACTTTGCTTGAGATAATATTTTTCTTTATTAGTGTATGGATGATATTAGTTTTATCAAGTAGTTTAGTAGTTTTATCCGGTAGCGTACAATGTTATTTTAAGAAGAATGCTAATTTTGTCGGTACATTTATTATGCCGTTATTAATTCCAAATATTATAATGACGGGTTTAATATTACAAGATAATAACTTACGATTAATTTTTATTATGATAGGAATTAATTTAGTATTTTTACCGGTTTCGTTCTTCTTAAGTTCCTATTTAATTAAAAATATTTATAATATTACGTGATTTTGCTTTATTTTTACTGGTGTAATGGTGTAAAATAAGATAATAAATTTTCTTGAGAAAAATATATGTGGCAGGCTTTACGAAGGTTAATTGCAGCGAATCCTATGGGATTTTTTCTGTGGTCTATTATCACTAAATGGTATTTAATTATAGCAGTTGCTTCCTTAATTACTTTATATTATACAGTATTGGGCTTAAAAAAAATCGGATTTATAGATTATTTTACTAAAACTACAATCGAGATATTAGATACAACTAAAGCAGTTGCTCAAAATTGTACTACAAAACTAGGTCCTGATTGGAATCATCTAGTTAGCTTTTGGAATTGCTTAAGTGATCCTGGAGAATATAAGCATGAAGAAGGGACAGGAGCAAAAGTGCTAGAAGATGAAATAAATAAGCTTACGCCAAAACAAGCAGATAGTGCTGCAGACGCTGAACGTCCTATAATAAATCCTTATGAAGAACTAGAAAATCCAAATAATCTTAATAATACCCAAAGCGGTAGTAATAATAATCGTTAATTTATGTCACTTTAATATTATATGTCAGATACTGAAGATAATAAAAACAAACAAACCTCGCGTCGTGATTTTATGGTTCTAACGGCTAGTAGTGTTGCAGCAGTTGGGGCAGCATGTACTCTTTGGCCTCTTGTTGATTCTTTAAACCCTTCTGCAGACGTGCTAGCTTTATCATCAATTGAGGTTGATTTATCAAATATTGCGGTAGGGCAAACAGTTACGGTTAAATGGCAAGGTAAACCGGTTTTTATCACTAACCGTACACCTGACAAAATAGCCGAAGCAAGAGCGGTAAAAATGTCGGAGCTTATTGATCCTGAGACTGATGAAGCACGTGTGAAAGTAGGTCATGATAATTGGTTGGTGACGATCGGGATCTGCACGCATTTAGGTTGTGTACCGCTCCCTAATCAAGGAAAATATGATGGATGGTTTTGTCCGTGCCATGGCTCGCAATATGATTCATCCGGTAGAGTACGCCAAGGACCGGCACCTTTAAATTTAGCAGTGCCGCCTTACACCTTTATTAGCGACAAAAAAATTAGAATCGGGTAATTATTTATGAGTAAAAAGATTATCCCTAAAAAGCCTAATGCCGTTGTCCAGTGGATAGATTATCGCCTACCTATCTTTTCGTTCCTAAAGCATTTTAGCCATTATCAGACCCCGAAAAACCTGAGCTATTTATGGAATTTAGGCTCTATTGCCGGTATTGCTTTAGTGATTCAGATAATCACGGGAGTGATACTTGCTATGCACTATACGCCGCATGTTGATCATGCTTTTGATAGTGTAGAGCGAATCATGCGTAACGTGAATTACGGCTGGTTACTGCGTTATACTCATGCAGTAGGTGCATCGATGTTTTTTGCTGCTGTATATTTACACATAGCAAGAGGTTTGTATTACGGCTCTTATAAAGCACCAAGAGAACTGCTTTGGCATATTGGTATAATCATTTTTCTAACCATGATGGCTACTGCTTTTATGGGCTATGTACTTCCTTGGGGACAAATGAGCTACTGGGGTGCTACGGTTATTACTAATTTATTCTCAGCTATTCCGCTAATAGGGGAATCCATAGTTACATGGCTATGGGGCGGTTTTTCCGTTGATAATCCTACATTAAATAGATTTTTCTCTCTGCATTATTTATTGCCATTTATTATTGTTGCTTTAGTGATGCTGCATTTAGTAGCCTTGCATCAGCATGGTTCAAACAATCCAAAAGGTATCGATGTTAAAAGTCCTAAAGATACTATTCCGTTCCATCCTTATTATACCGTAAAGGATTTCGTCGGTTTTGGGGTTTATTTTATAATATTTGCCTATTTTATTTTTTACGAACCTAATTATTTAGGTCATCCTGATAATTACATTCCGGCAAATCCATTGGTTACTCCTGCTCATATCGTACCTGAATGGTATTTTCTACCGTTTTATGCGATTCTTAGAGCCGTGCCTTCTAAACTTGGCGGCGTATTATTAATGTTCGGAAGTATATTTGTGTTATTTTTGTTGCCTTGGTTAGATAGCTCAAAGGTTAGAAGTGCAAACTATAGACCTATGTACCGAATTGCTTTTTGGCTATTTATGGCAGATTGTTTATTGCTTGGTTATTTAGGCGGGCAGCCGGCGGAAGAGCCGTATATTACCATTAGCCGTTTTGCTGCTTGCTATTACTTTTTTCATTTTCTAGTAGCTCTGCCGCTAATAGGTAAATATGAAAAACCGCTGCCGCTACCGAAGGAGTTGTAAAAGGGAGCGTTATTGCGAGCAGGTAGTTTTATGTCATTCCCGCGGGGCGTTGTTGCGTGGATCAAAAAACGCACTTGGTGTCATACCGTGGCTTGACCACGGTATCCAGAAAAAAACTTAAAATACTAATAATATTAGTATTTTTAACTGGACCCCGTGGTCAAGCCACGGGGTGACAGTGGAAAAACTGATTCACCCAACAACACCTTTCACAGGAATGACATTAGAATACTTAAAAAACATAGAATGAAAAATAATAATATAACATATGCAATCTACAAACTGGGAAATTCCTGAAAAAATAACTGCTTTACATGCTTGGCGAAGATGGGCTGCAAGAGTACTCGACATGCTATTGTATAGTTTTATTATAAATAATTTAATATCACAAGAAGCTGTGCTAAATTTTATTTCTGAATCTTTTACTCCTAATATAAATATACTGCAAATAATAGCATTTGTTGCAACAATAATACTATTATTTTTATATGGAGTAATTAATGCTATTCTTATTTCTTATTTTGGTTTTACACTAGGAAAGAAAATTTTTGGTATAAAATTGGGTTCAGAGGATTATGTTATTAAATTTAAGCAAGCATTTAAAAGAGAAATGCTAGTCCTATTGGAAGGATTGGGTTTAGGTATACCTGTAATTATTTTAATTACTTATTATTTAGGATATAAAAACTTGATTAGAAATAAAATTACATCGTGGGATAAACGAATGAGTATTAAAATAAAATATCGTACACAAAATTTACTTGTCACTATTAGTATGATACTCTTGCCATTAGCATTATGTTTATACAATTTAATAGGTTTCATATTTAATATTTATAATTCTATAAAATAATTTTACAATATGCATAAACTACTTATCTCTATCATCATACTACTAACTTCTAGCTTGAGCCTAGCAAACGAAGAAGCATTGCCGCCGAAAAAGATGAAATGGTCGTTTGACGGTATATTCGGCAGTGTTGACCGCACGGCTGCACAAAGAGGTTTTCAGGTCTATAAAGAAGTTTGTAGCGTTTGCCACGGCTTAAATAATTTGTATTATCGAAACCTTAAAGATATTGGTTTTTCGGATGATGAAATAAAAGAAATTGCTAAAGGATATACGGTAAAAGATGGACCGAATGATGATGGTGAGATGTTTGATCGTCCTGCTATTCCTGCTGATCGTTTTGTATCGCCTTATCCAAACGAACAAGCAGCAAGAGCGGCTAATAACGGTGCGCATCCACCTGATTTATCTTTGATAATAAAAGCACGTCATGATGGAGCTAATTATATATACTCATTGCTCACCGGTTACAAAGAACCGCCGGCAGACTTTAAATTAATGTTAGGTGCTCATTATAATCCGTATTTCCCGAATGATCAAATAGCAATGCCGCCGCCACTTACAGACGGGCAGGTGACTTACATGGACGGTACTAACGCAAGTGTAGAGCAAATGAGCCGAGACGTCGCCGTATTTTTACAATGGGCAGCTGAGCCGGAAATGGAGCATCGTAAATCGATGGGTCTTAAAGTTATAATGTTCTTAGTAGTTTTTACGATCTTTTTCTATATTGCTAAAAACCGTATTTGGTCTAATTTAAAGTAATTATTTAGTGGATCAATTTTCCTATTATTGCCGTTGTTGTATGGATAGGTTTATGTCATTCCCGCGTAGGCGGGAATCCAGTAAAAAATGATAAAAACACAGCAAACTATATAAAAATTTAGTATATAATTAGATTAAAAAACTGGATTCCTGCTTTCGCAGGAATGACATAAGTAATCAGCCCATATTGTCCTTTTCTTTCCTCTTTCTTAGTGCGGTAATTAATCTTTGCTATACTTATCCTAAAATTTATATAGATAGGTATTTATGATTACTTTACTTGCAGCAATAACTGGCTTTATTAGTTCGATAATTCCTGAAATTTTAAAAATATATAAAGACATTAACGACAAAAAACATGAGATAAATATTTTAGACCGTCAAATTACTAATAACAAGCTTAATCAGTCTAAAACTTTTACAGAGCTTACCATATCACAAGAAATGGCAGAGCAATATTCACTTTACTCTACTTATAAATCAGGTGTTAGTTGGGTTGATGCTTTAAATGGTTCAGTAAGACCGGTGCTTGCTTATAGCTTCTTTGGAATGTACGGAGGAGTAAAATATGTTCAATATAAATCGTTGAAAAGTTCTGCCCTGCTAGTTGAGTATCTAGATATATTATGGAGTATTGAAGACCAAACTATTTTTGCAGGGATTATTAGCTTTTATTTTGGTCAGCGTACTTTTAGCAAATTATGGAAGTATAAGACTTAAATTTTGATAGTTCTATGTCATTCCTGCAGAAGCAGGAATCCAGGAAAAAGCGAGATAAATTAAGCTTTTAATTTTAAAAACTCACAGTATTTATATTTTTTAATTTCTGGATTCCCGCTTCCGCGGGAATGACATAGATTGCTTTTTAAAAATATCCGGTATTATAATTTTAACCCTCATGTACTAGTACGCTATTTCTTTGAAATAAAACCTTTCTCTATATAGTTAGGTAATTTGAGCAATTCTTGTTTTAAATCATTATAAATACCGGGAGCTTCAAATTTCCGATCGACTAAGAAAATTATAGGCTTAGTGTTGTGATTAAAGAAGAAGTCAAAATCCGGCTTGTTATCAAAATATCGATTAACACGAGGAAAATGATAAGCATGAGTAACAATTGCAATTTCAGCGTTATTTAAATCAATATTACCTTTTTCATGTTCTATATATAAAGTTTTAAATTGTCCGCCGGTATTGGTTTGATTTTCCGGTAACATGAAAATATAGAAACTTTCTTTCGGATAATCTGTGATTTCATTTTTATCAAGAGCTTCTTTTAGTAAGCTATTATCATAAGCTCCGCCGTTAAATAAAATTATCGGTCCGTATTTTTGTAATTCTTCATATGTTAGGCTAGATTCCTGCTTATCAAGCCTCTTGGCTGCTACCTCTTTTGCAATCTCTATGCCAAGTTTCACTCTATTATAGCCGTCCTCTTTATCTTCTGCTCCGATATTCTGAGCATCGGAGTTAATCGGCATTTTGTTGTAAGAATGTCTTGCCGATAAAACCCACACATACTTTATATTTTTATCTATTTCAGGATTTTCGGTTACATAAATATTTTGTATTTCTGAAATGAAACTTTTATGTACCTGCTCATCAGCAATCTCTAAACTATTAAGGTTAGTTACTATCTGCTCAAAATGTTTATCTTGAGTAAATTTTTGATAATTTTGAAATCCTAGAACTGAGACTATTCCTATAATAATTACAGAAATAGCTATGTTAAAATTTTTGCAGTTTTTCATATTGTGATAAAAAATTAGATTAAAATACGGAAATGTCATATCACAGCTTGACCATGATATCAAGAAAAATAACTTTTAGTAACCGGTATTACTATTTTCCGTCATTGCGAGGAAATTACAAAGTAATTGACGAAGCAATCCAGAAAAAATAATGAAAAATACTAATAATATTAGCATTTTTAACTGGATTGCCGCGTCTATGCTATGCATCTCCTCGCAATGACGGAAAAATTGATCCATTGACTTCATGGAAATTCTCCAACAGCCTGTTGGAGAATTTGCGCAGCAACTTGCTGCGTAAATTTTACCTCTTACCACCCGCATTCATAGATAAGCTTGCTGAGACAAAGTCCTCAAGGTCACCGTCGAGTACACCTTTAGTGTCGGAAGTTTCGTAATCAGTGCGTAAATCTTTCACCATTTGATAAGGCTGTAAAACATATGATCTAATTTGATGCCCCCAGCTATTATCGGTTTTAGCGGCATTCTGTTCGTTAACGCTATCAGTGCGTTTTTGCATTTCAAGCTCATAAAGTTTTGCTTGAAGCATTTTCATAGCTTGAGCTTTATTCTTATGCTGTGACCTATCACTTTGGCATTGCGTTACCGTATTGGTCGGTATATGGGTGATACGTACGGCTGAATCGGTAGTATTAACGTGCTGCCCTCCTGCTCCCGATGCTCTAAAAGTATCGATTCTTAAATCCTTGTCCTCGATAGTAATTGCTATATTATCATCAATTTCAGGATATACCCAGCTACTTGCAAAGCTGGTCATTCTTTTACCTGCCGCATTAAACGGGGAAATACGCACTAGCCTATGAACTCCTGCTTCGGTTTTAAACCAGCCGTAAGCTCGTTTGCCTATTATTCTAATGGTGCATGATTTAATCCCTGCTTCTTCGCCGTTAATCATGTTGATTATCTCGGTTTTAAAGCCGAGTCTCTCGGCAAAACGCAAATACATACGCATCATGATAGATGCCCAGTCATGGCTTTCAGTTCCTCCGGCTCCGGCATTAATCTCTAAAAAGCAGTTATTGCCGTCTGCTTCACCTGAAAATAAGCATTCAGTTTCAAATTTGGCAGCAATGACGCTTAAATTTTTAACGTCCTGTTCAACTTGCGAAAGTGTTTCTGAGTCATTTTCAGCTTCAGCCATTTCTTCAAGTTCTAAAGCATCTTTTAAATTGGATTTGAGTTTATTAAAAGCATTTAGTTTTTCTTCTAGATTACTTTTTTCTCGCAGTAATTTTTGAGCATTAACCTGATCATTCCATAAACTCGGATCGGCTGCTAATTCTTCTAGCTTTTCGAGTCTTTCAGTTGATG